>CAYQRN010000070.1:0-19448 GCA_964419995.1 uncultured Planctomycetia bacterium | reverse complement strand
GGCCTCCGGGACCGGAGACGCCGATTGAAGGATGGCCATGCGCCCCTCGTGCTCATCGGACTCCTGGCGGCCGCCGTCGCGCTTCTCGGAGGGCTCTTCCGGCAGGATCCCGTGCCGGGGCTTGCGCCCGGGCCGATGGTCGGGCGGACAGGCGCGGAGGTGGCCGCCGGAGCCGACCCGGCCGTCGGCTGGCCGCGGCCGGAAACCGCCGCCTCGCGAACGGCGCCGCCGGATCCCCTCGCCGGAGTCGTCGGGGATGTCGAACCGGGGATTCCTCCGGCCCGGTGGACGGGCGTGACGGTTCGTCGCTTCGCCGGAAAGAACCGAACGGCGCAGGCGCTCGCGGCGCTTCATCCTCCGGAGGACGGCTACGAGGATGGCCCGCCGGCGCACTTCCTCGCAGGCCCGGGACCGGAGGACGCCGTCGTCGCCCTCCCGCGATGGCGACGCCAGCGGCCCGTGCCCGGAGCGGCGGCGGGGCGGAATATCGTCGTGGTGGCGGCGTCGGATCTCGCGACGCGAAGGGACCCCGTCCTCCGCGTCGTGGCGGATCTCATCCGCGCCCTGGCCGGCCGGCTGCCCGCCGGACCCCCGGTCATCGAGGTGGGCCCGCCGATAGGAGCCACGGAAGGGTCGGCGGCGGACGCTTGTCCCGATGCGGCGACTCTGCGAAGCTGGCTCCTCGAGGATGCGGATTCGAGAAGGAGGGAACGATGAGACGCAGCGCGGAACGGACGCTCCGGAGGCTCGTCGCAGTCGTGGCCGGCCTTGCGGGCATCGTCGCCGGCGGGTGCGCCCCGCACGACAGGGTCGCGACGGAGGACGTCCGTCCGGCGCCGGACGTGTCTTCCGTCGGACTCCTCGAGGTGCCCGTACCGCGGAACCCCGTGGGTCAGCGATACGTCATCGAGGCGGGCCAGCATCCGGTGCGCGTCGAAGTGGCGGACCACCGCGACCAGCGCCGGATCGGCCTCGCGTTCCGATCGAGCCTCGAGGAGGACGCCGGCATGCTCTTCATGTATTCGGTGGAGACGGACGTGCCTTTCGTGATGAAGGACTGCCGGATCGGACTCGACATCGCTTTCATCGACCCCAAGTACAAGATCATCTCCATCGCCTCGCTGGATCCGCCGTTGCCGGGTTCCTCGACCTACGAGTCCGCGATCCCCGAAGGGCGGGAGCACTACTCCTATGTCCTCGAGATGAACAAGGGGTGGTTCAGCCGCCATGGCGTGCTTCCCGGCGCGAGGATCCACCTCTCGGACGATCTCAAGGTCCGGGCAGCCCACGCCGAGCGCTGAACCCGCGGCGGCAGCGATGCCGCCCCCGTCGGCGCGGATTTCCGGAAGGACTCCGCCGCGAGATCCGTAGATGCCACCGGCGGTTCCGCGCGCCCTGCGGCCGCGGTCCGTGCGTGTGCCTCGTCGCCGGCGACATCGAACGATACCGTCCCGGCGTGCCGTCAGGTTGCAAGTCCTCGCCATGACAGATCTTAGCGTAAGTGACGCCGCGGCGGCGCGCCCCGTCCAGGGGCTTGCAGCCTGATCGTGGCCGAACCTCTCGAGACCACGGCTGCGGAATTCCGTCCGGCGCCGGTCGTGCCGGCCGAGGGTGCCGGACCGGCTCCTGCGCCCCGCGACGAGGCCCTGATGGCGCGGGTCCGCGAGGGCGATGCGGATGCCTTCGGCTGCCTCCTCGAACGCTATCGGCGGCGCATCGTCGCCTTCCTGTTCCGCTCGGTCGGCGACGGCCAGATCGCCGAGGACCTCGGACAGGACGTCTTCGCGAGGGTGTATCTCCGCGCGCGGACCTACGACGAGAAGTACCCCTTCGCGCTCTGGCTCTTCCGGATCGCCCGGAACCTCGTCATCGACCATCTCCGGAGGCGTTCGGTCCCCGGCCGTCGTCTCGTCGCGGGCGGCCCGGCGGAGGGCGGGAGCCGGGAGGGCGACGCGGACGCCATCGAGGATTCGAGCTACGCGCCCGACAGGGAGCTCCGGCGGAAGGACCTGCAGGCGGCCATCCGCGAGGCCGTGGCGAGGATCCCCGAGACCTACAGGACCGTCTTCATCCTCCGCGATCTCCATGACTTCTCATACGAGGAGATCGCGGACGTCACCGGAACCACGACGAAGACCGTGA
Source organism: uncultured Planctomycetia bacterium (assembly GCA_964419995.1). Lineage (GTDB taxonomy): Bacteria > Planctomycetota > CAYQRN01 > CAYQRN01. The sequence continues at coordinate 17,306 of CAYQRN010000070.1, read as the reverse complement.
GCTCCCGGCTGGCCCGCGCGCGCCGTGTTTTCCGGGAGCTGATGGCACCCTGGATCGTGACATGAGAGATCCTGAGATGACCCGATCGGAACCTCGAGAGCCCTGTCCTGCGTGCCCGGCCTTCAGGACGCTCCTTTCCGAGTGGTCGGACGGACGGCTCCCGGCGGATGCCGCGGACGCGATGACGGCCCACGCGGCGGGATGCGGAGCCTTCGCCGCGGAGGCGGAAGCCTGGCGCCACGCGCGCCGGCTCCTCCGCGAAGATCCCGGGATCGAACCCTCGCCCCACTTCGAGGCGGGCGTCCTGCGACGCGTCCTGGCTCTGCAGGGCGGGGAGGTGCGGCGCCGCCGTGCTCTCGGCTGGCTCCGCTCCGCCGCCGCGGCGGTTCTGCTGGTCGGCGCCGCCGGCGTTGCCTACCGCCTCGGCCGCACGGGAGTGCCGGAGCCCGCCGGCGAGGGGGCGTTCATCACGGGGACCGCGGTTCCCGCGTCGCGCATCGGCCGGCGGGAGATCGAGGAGACCCTCTCCGACGTCTCCACGGTGGCGGGCCATGCGTGGAAGAGCGCTGCAGGCCTCGGACGAACGAGGCCGGGGGCACGGCCTCTCACGCCAGCGGAGGAGCGCGACTTCGTGGCGGCCGGGATGCAGGTGGCGTCCCTGCGGCCGAGGCTCGCACGGGCGAGGACCCTCGTCGGTGAAGCCAGGACCTTCGCCGAGAAACAGCGCGTCGACGCGGCTCTTTGGCGCCTGCAGCGCGCCCTCGACGAGCTCGAGCTGCGACTTCCGGAGGCGGCGGAGCGGAACGAGGGAGCGGGCGGCGTCGCGCGGGCCATCGCCGTGTCCCACGGCGTGTTCGAGGCCGTGGAGGAGCTCCGCCAGTCGGGCGACTCGCGCGTGCGCCTCCTCGGAACGGCGGGGGATCCGCCCGCGGCGGAGACTCCGATCTCCCGGGAAGCCCGGGCGGACTTCGCCGACTACTTCGAGGCCGCCCGCGCCCTGTTCGGCGGGGATGCGGCGGCGGCGACAGAACTGCTCGACGCCTTCGAATCCCGTCACGGAACCTCGCCCATCGCGGATCACGCGCGGCACCTGGCGGCCCTCGCAGCCCTGTCGCGTCGCCGCTTCGGCCATGCCGTGGAGGACCTCCGCCGCATCGACGACAAGGCCGGCTGGATCACGCCGGCGGACCTCGTGGAGTTCGAGGCCTGTGTTCGCGACGTCGCCCGGGATCCTCTGCCGGTCTTCCGTGCGGCCGATCGGGGCACCGCCGAGCGGACGGCCGGAGGATGGGTCCAGGACCTCGAAACGTCGTTCCAGAGCCTCAAGGGACTGGCGCTCGGGTCCTTCGAGGGGGTCTGCGACGTGGAGGCTCTGTCCCGCCTCGTCAGCCGCACGTCGGAGCTCCGACAGGCCTACGGCGGGCGGATCCGCGTGGCGGTCGGTCGGGCCGGCCGGGAGGGCGGAGCGGCACCGCCGGGAGGCGAGGCCGTCCTCCAGGTCATCATCGAGGAGGGCCTCTACGAAAAGCTCCGTCGGGACCATGCCTTCGCCGAGGTCGAGCGGCTCGCCCGGAAGCACTTCGGGGACATCATCCGGTTCGATCGCGGGCCCCGTGGAGCCGGCGCGAGAAGCGGAGGAGCGGAGGAGGGGGGCGAGGCGCCGCCGCGATAGAGTGACGGAGACATGCTCCGGCGCTTCTCCCTCGTCTATCTTTCGCCTCTCCTCGTCGCTGTGCTCGGGATCGCCGTTCTCCGGACGGTCCGGGAGCGCGGCGCCGTCCGTCTGCCGGAGGCGGCTGATGGGGAGGACCTCTTCCGGGAGGTCATGACCGTGATCCGGACCCGCCACGTCGCGGACGTGGATCCGGACGCTCTGACCCTCGCCGCCGTGCAGGCGATGGCGGAATCCGCCGACCCCTGGACGCGGGTCTTCGACAGGGCGGGGTGGGCGGCCTTCAACGAGGAGAATGACGGGGCCTTCGGCGGGGTCGGCATCCGCTGGTACCGGATCGGCGGGCGGCCCACGGTGGTCTCCGTGAAGGAGGGCGGCCCCGCGGCAGCGGCCGGCCTGCGTCCCGGGGACGAGATCGCCGAGGTCGGAAATGAGAAGGTCCCCGAAGCTTCGGAGGGTGCGGACGCCCAAAGCGAGGTCCTGGCGCGAATCCGGGGGCCGCGGGGATCGCGTGTGCGGATCGGAGTCCGCCGGCCCGGGGCCGGGGATCTCCTGCGCATCGAGGTGACCCGGGCCGTCATCGAGAGCGCCTCGGTCTCGTTCCATGCCCTGAAGACGCCGGCCGGAGCCGGCTACATCCGTATCCACGAGTTCCACCGCCGCACCGCCGACGAGTTCCGCGACGCCGTCCGAAGCCTGCGGGGCGCCGGCCTCACGGCGCTCGTCCTCGATCTCAGGCTGAACAGCGGGGGCGTCCTCCGCGCCGCCACGGACGTGGCCGACGAGCTCCTCCCGGGCGGTCCCATCGTCCGCACGGTCTGGCGCGACCGATCCCTCTGGACTCTGGCGGCGGAGCGGGCCGCGCTCCCGGACACGTCCCTCGTCGTCCTCGTGGATCGGCACACAGGAAGCGCCGCCGAGATCCTCGCCGGAGCGCTCCAGGACCGCCGGCGGGCGGTCCTCGTGGGCGAACGGACCTGGGGCAAGGGCGTGGTCCAGGATGTCCTCGAGCTCGACTCCCGCCCGGGCCTCGGGATGAAGATCACGACGGCTCACTACCTGACGCCGGCGCTCCGCGTCGTCGAGAGGTCGGTGGGACTCCGCTCCGCGCCGGCCGGCGGCGGCGGGGTCATCCCCGACTTTGCCGTGGCCGTGAACGCCGAGGCCTTGCGGTTCGCGTGGCTCCTCGCGGAGTGCGACGACGATCTGCGCCGCCGCATCCTCGCCGAGGCGAACCCGTCCGCCGGCGCCGGGCACCCGGCGGACCAGGCGCTGGAATTCGCCGTGCGCCTCCTTTCCGGGGATCCTGCCGTCCTCCCGCTCCGGGCCCAGGCGCCATGACCCCTGCGAAGATCCTCGGGATCGAGACGTCCTGCGACGAGACGGCCGCGGCGGTCGTGGAGGACGGCGCCCGCATCCTCGGGTCCGTCGTGGCATCCCAGGCCGGGATCCACAGGGCCTTCGGCGGTGTCGTGCCCGAGGTGGCCTGCCGCGAGCACGTGCGGGCCGTCCTGCCTGTCCTGTCCCTCGCTCTGGAACAGGCCGCCGTCCGGCCGTCGGACCTCTCCGCCGTGGCCGTGACGACGTCGCCGGGTCTCATCGGCGCGCTCCTCGTGGGGGCCTCCGCGGCCGGGGCCCTCGGGACGGCGCTTTCGGTTCCCGTGGTGCCCGTGAACCACATCGAGGCCCATCTCTACGCACCGTTCGTGGCCGGGGCACCGTCGCGGTACCCGCTCGTATCGCTCATCGTCTCGGGGGGACATACGAGCCTCTTCGTGTCGCGCTCGCCCACGGACCACGCGGTGCTGGGAGCCACGCTCGACGACGCAGCGGGCGAGGCCTTCGACAAGGTGGCGGTCCTTCTCGGTCTCGGGTACCCCGGGGGGCCCGCCGTGGAACGGGCGGCCCTCGAGGGCGACGCCCGCGCCCACCCCTTCCGTCGATCCCTCCCCGGCCGTGACACGTTCGACTTCAGCTTCAGCGGCCTCAAGACGGCCGTACTTTACGCCGCGTACGGCCAGGACGGACGGCGCGACGGCCGCCCCATGAAGCCCGGCGTCCGGATCGCCGACCTTGCCGCAGCCTTCCAGGCCGCCGTCGTCGATATCCTCGTGACGCGCGTGAGACAGGCCGTGCGGTTCACGGGGATCCGGGCCGTCGCGGCCGGAGGAGGGGTCGCCTGCAATGACGCCCTGCGGGCGGGCCTCGCGCGGGCCGCAGAGACGGACCGCTTCGAACTCCTCCTCACCCCCCGGGAACTCTGCACGGACAACGCCGCCATGATCGCGGGCCTCGGATACCACGTTCTCAGGGGTGACGGAGGAGCCGCCCTCGAGGTGGCCGCCAGGACATCGTGGCCGCGCTTCCGCCGCTGATTCCCCATGGGCGAGGCCCGGCCTTGGTCCGACCGGAGGGCGCCGTAGAGTGCCTCCCGCCATGGATCGCCAGGAGCTTCTGCGGTGCCTCGAAGCGGTGAGCCGGGGAGACCTGGCGCCCGGAGAGGCGCTCCTGCGGATCGGGGAGGCGACGGCCGATCTCGGCTTCGCCCGGCCGGATCTGGCGCGGGCGCTCCGATGCGGATTCCCCGAGGTGATCTACTGCGGCGGCAAGTCCCCGTCGGAGGTGGCGGAGATCGCCGTCCGGATCACCGGCGCCTCGGGACGGATCCTCTGCACCCGCGCGGAACGCGCGCACTTCGAAGCCGTGGCGTCCCGTCTCCCGGATGCCGTCCATCACGAACGGGCCCGCCTCGTCGTCGTGGACCGGGCGCCGGCCCCCCCGGAGGGCCTCGTCGCCGTGGTGTCTGCGGGCACGGCGGATCTTCCGGTGGCGGAGGAGGCCGCGATCACAGCGTCGCTCATGGGCGCCCGCGTGTCACGCATCCACGACGTGGGCGTGGCGGGGCTCCATCGACTCGCCGGACATCTTGATACACTGCGCGCCGCCTCGGCGGTCGTCGTCGTCGCGGGAATGGAAGGGGCTCTGCCCTCCGTCATCGGCGGCCTCATCGACCGGCCCGTCATCGCCGTGCCGACCAGCACCGGCTACGGGGTCTCCTTCGGGGGCGTCGCGGCCCTCCTCGGGATGCTGACCTCGTGCGCCGCCGGCGTCGTCGTCGTCAACATCGACAACGGATTCGGCGCGGGCCACGCCGCGGCGACGATCAACCGCGGAGCCGCGAGGGAGCCCTCCGGGCACGATGGACCAGCGCATCGAACACCATGACGCGCGCCTGATCCTCGAGGACGGCACGATCTTCACGGGGCGCTCCGTGGGCGCGGCGGGGGAGACGAGCGGCGAGGTCGTCTTCAACACCTGCATGACGGGCTATCAGGAGGTCATCACGGACCCGTCCTACCGCGGCCAGATCGTGGTCATGACCCAGCCCCACATCGGAAACACCGGGGTCAACGAGTACGACGGCGAGTCGGAGCGGATTCGGGCCGAGGGCTTCATCGTGCGCGAGCTCTCGGACGTGACGAGCAGCTGGCGGGCGCGGGAATCGCTCGCGGCGCGGCTCCGTGCCGAGGGGGTCGTGGCCATGGACGGGGTGGACACGCGCGCGCTCACGCGGCGGATCCGCACGGCCGGGGCCATGACCGGCGTGATGTCCACGACGTGCGTCGAGCCGGAAACCCTCCGCCGGCGCGTGGCCGCCGCGCCGCGGCTCGTCGGACGGGACCTCGTCGCGGAGGTGACGAGAGGCCGGAGGATCGAGTGGACCGAGGGGTTCCCTCCGTGGCTCACGGCCGGGGACTCCCGCGCGGAGGTCACCGGCGGCCCCCGTGTCGTGGCGCTCGACTGCGGCGCGAAGGCCAATATCTTCAGGGCCCTCGTGGACGTCGGTTTCCGCGTCATCGTGCTCCCGTCGGGTGCCGGCGCCGCGGAGATCCTCGCCGAGAAACCCGATGCCCTCTTCCTCTCGAACGGACCCGGCGACCCGGAAGCCCTGCCGTATCTCGCGGAGACGGTGCGGTCGCTCCTCGGCCGCCTTCCGCTCTTCGGGATCTGCCTCGGACACCAGATCCTCGGCCTCGCGCTCGGCGGCCGCATCGTGAAGCTCCGCTTCGGCCACCATGGCGGGAATCAGCCCGTGAAGGACCTCGCCACGGGACGCATCGAGATCACATCCCAGAACCACGGTTTCGCCACGGACCGCGAATCCCTCGCGGGGACCGGCGCCGAGGTGACCCACGTGAACCTGAATGACGGGACCGTGGAGGGGCTCGCCTCAGCCGCCCAACGCGCCTTCTCCGTCCAGTATCACCCCGAGGCCGCGCCGGGTCCCCATGACGCCCTGCATCTCTTCCACCGCTTCCGCGCCTTCGTGGATCGGGGCGGCCGGTTTGCTTGATGGCTCGAAACCCGCGGCGTAACCTCGACGGCCGTCCCGTGGCCGCAGGGCCGGAGGGACGCCGGAGAGGCCCCGACCCCGCCGGGAGACTCGGAGTGACACCATGCCCGTGACGGCCGTCCTCGGCCTGCAATGGGGAGACGAGGGCAAGGGGAAGATCGTGGATGCCCTCGCCGAGACCTCGGATCTCGTGATCCGGTGTCACGGCGGCGCCAACGCCGGTCATACCGTCTGCGTGGGCGAGTCCCGCTTCGTGCTCCACCTCGTCCCCGGCGGCATCCTCCACCCCGCGACCCGCTGCATCATCGGGCACGGCGTGGTTCTGGACCCCGTGGCCCTGGTCGCCGAGATCAGCGAGCTTTCCGCCCGGGGAGTCTCCCCGGCCGGCCGCCTCTTCGTGAGCGATCGCGCCCACGTGGTCCTGCCCTGGCACAGGGACCTCGATGCCCTCGAGGAGGGGGCCCGCGTGCGACCCCTCGGCACCACGGGACGGGGCATCGGGCCGGCCTACGCCGACAAGGCGGCCCGGACGGGGCTGCGCGTCGCCGACCTCCTCGCCGGGGCCGATCCGCGGCCGGCGCTCCGCGCCGCCTGGCCCTCGCGCCGGCGGATCCTCGAGGCGGCGAATCCGGGAGCCGGATTCCGCGCGATCGAGGAGTGGATCGAGGACGTCCGCACAGCGATGGATGCGCTCCGGCCCTTCGTGGCGGACACCATGGCGCTCGCGCACGAGGCGCTGGCGCGGAACGAGCGGATCCTCCTCGAGGGCGCGCAGGGGAGCCTCCTCGACCCGGATGCGGGGACCTATCCGTTCTGCACGTCCTCGGGTACGACGCTCGGCGGACTGCTCGCGGGCTCGGGCGTTCCCGCGCGGGCCGTGACGCGTGTTCTCGGAGTGGCGAAGGCCTATGCCACCCGCGTGGGGGAGGGCCCGTTCCCTACGGAGGACACGGGCGACATCGGCGCGACGCTCCGGACGCGGGGCGGCGAATTCGGCGCGACGACGGGGCGGCCGAGGCGCTGCGGCTGGTTCGACGCGGTCCTCGCGGGGTTGGCGACGCGGATCTCCGGCGTGGACGAGATCGCGCTCACCAAGGTCGACGTCCTCGCGGGTTTCGAGGAGGTTCGCATCGCGACGGCCTACGCGGGTCGCGGCCCCGCGGCCTCGCCCCCGGCGCGGGCCGAGGACCTCGCCCGGGTCTCCCCGGTCTTCGAGACGCTCCCGGGCTGGCCGGCCCTCGACGCCGTGGTGAGACAGGAACGGGCGCTTCCGCCGGCCCTGTCGGCCTTCGTGGCCCGCATCGAGGCGCTGCTCGGGGTTCCCGTGACGCTTATCTCCATGGGCGCAGGACGCGAGGCGCTCCTGGCTCGCGGACGCGCCGGGGGACGCGGTTGAGCGCCACGCTCCCCGGAACGCCCGGCCCTCCGGGAACCGCCACGAGCGCCTCCACCCGCCGGACGCGCATCCGGATCGGGCTCCTCCTGCTCGCGGCGCTCGTCGGAGCGGCCCTCGGAGACCGCATCATCGGAGAACCCGTCCTCACGACGCTCATCCTCCTCGGCCTCGTCCTCGCCGGCGAGGTCGAGTTCTTCGCCCTCGCCCGGAGGCGCGGCACGGTGCCCTCCGCGGGCGCGGCGCTCGTCGCCACCGTGCTCCTCTTCGGCTGGCGCCGCCTCCGCGGCGCGCCGGCGGACGTTGCGGAGGCGGCGCTGCCGCCTCTCGCGCTCACCCTGGCGCTCCTGTTCCACGGCCTCATCGCCCGCGTGCTCCGGCCGTCCGCCACCCTGACTCCGCCGCCGCGGGACGTCTTTGCCGACGTGGGCGTCACGATCCTCGGGTTCCTCTACCTCGCCGTGGGGCTCGGAGCGCTCCAGGACATCCTCGGCGGTTTCGGGGGGCGAGGCGTCCTCCTCACGCTCGCCGTCGTCCTCACGTCGAAGGCCAACGACATCGGAGGGTATCTCCTCGGCAGCGCGATCGGGCGCAGGAAGCTCGCGCCGCTCGTGTCTCCGGGGAAGACTCTCGAGGGCGCGGCGGGCGGCGCGGCGCTGGCCGTGGCCACGGCCTTCGGCCTCTTCCTCTGGCTCCCGTCGCTCCGGAACGTCCTCGGGGCTTCGGAGATCCTCCTGTTCGCCGCTGCCGTCAGCGTGCTGACGCAGCTTGGCGACCTCAGCGAATCGCTCCTCAAGCGGTCCGCCGGCGTGAAGGACGCCGCGGCCCTCATCCCGACCTTCGGTGGCGTCCTCGACCTCGTCGACAGCCTGACTTTGGCCGCTCCCGCGGCTCTGGTTATTCTCCTCCACGCCGCCGGCACGCCGTGAAAGGAGGCGCTTGAGCGAACGGTTCCTGAACCTGCGCAGCCTCGACGAGGAGCGACTCCTCCTCGGGCAGCTCGACCGGCATGCGCGGCTGGTGCGCTCGCTCTACGGCGTCCAGGTGGCTTCCCGCGCGGGGCGTGTCCGCCTCGCCGGGCCGCCCGAGGCGACGGCGAGGGCCGAGGAGGCCCTTGGACGCGCGCTGCGGCGGATCCGGGACCGGGGGCCGGAGCCGGGCGGGGACGAGATCGAGCGCCTCATCCGCGGCGGGGAGCGGCCCGCCGCGGAGGCCCGCGCCTCCGCGGCGGACTCCGGTCCTGCCGGCGGCGACGGGGCGGGCGGCGGAGGAAGCGGCGCGGTCCGCGGCAGGAGCGAGAACCAGGATCGCTACCTCGCCGCCATGAGGTCCCATGTCGTGACGTTCGGCATCGGGCCGGCCGGAACGGGGAAGACCTACCTCGCCGTGGCCACCGCGGTGTCGCTCCTCCGGAGCGGCGAGTACCGGCGGATCATCCTCGTGCGGCCGGCCGTGGAAGCAGGGGAGAGTCTCGGGTTTCTGCCCGGGGACATCGCAGCCAAGATCAACCCCTATCTGCGACCCCTCTATGACGCGCTCAACGAGTTCCTGCCGCGGGGCCAGCTCAAACGGTACATGGAGGAGGAGGTCATCGAGATCCTCCCGCTGGCCTACATGCGCGGGCGCACGCTCGACCACGCCGTGATGATCCTCGACGAGGGGCAGAACACGACCGTGGCCCAGATGAAGATGTTCCTGACGCGCCTCGGTGGCCGGGGCAAGGCCATCGTGACGGGCGACACGACCCAGATCGACCTGCCGCCCCCGCGGCGGTCGGGGCTCGTCCATGCGGCGCGGATCCTCCGCGACATCCCGGGCGTGACGTTTGCCCATCTCACGAAGGCCGACATCGTGCGGCATCCGGTGGTCCAGGAGATCGTGCGCGCCTATGCCGCCGATGAGGATCCCGGCGGGAGCGGCGAGGCCGGGGCCGCGCGGCGCGGCGAGGTCCCGGTCGCCATGCCCGGCCCCTCCGCGGACGAAGGCGATGTCCGGCGGCCGCCGGAGCGGCGCGTCGACCGCAGGGATCGGGTGAGCCTCCACAAGCACGGTCGGTGACGTGGCGGTGGCGCGCGCCGGGTCGGCCGTGGCGGTGGTCCGGAAAACGCGGGCCGTCCCGCTCGGGGAACGGCTCGTCCGGCGCCTCGTGGCGCTCATTCTCCGCGGAGAGGGCATCCGGGCCCGCATCGCGGTCGTGGTGGTGGGGGACCGGACGATCCGTTCGCTCAATCGGCGATTCCTCGGCCACGACCGGGCGACCGACGTCCTCGCGTTCGATCTCGGCGAACCCGCCCTGCCGGCGGGGGAGGTCGTCGTGTCCGCGGAAACGGCCCGCCGCGAGGGGCTCCGGCGGTGCCACGGCCCCCGCGCCGAGCTCCTCCTCTACATCGCGCACGGCATCCTCCACGTGTTAGGCTGGACGGACGGCACGCCGGCGACGCGCCGCGCCATGAACGCGCGGGCTGCGGCGTATGTGCGTGGGCTTGGGATACCGGTCAACGACTGACAAGGTCCGGCTTCCGCCCGAACCTCCATGAGCGCCACCGACGACGACCTCGACCGGGAGAATCTCTTCCTGCGGATCGCTCTCACGAACCAGCTCGTGACCGAGGCCCAGCTCGACGAGTGCCGGAACGTGGCAAAGCAGATCGCCGCGCTCGGGGTCCGCCGCAAGTCGGTGCCGGAGATCCTCCTCGAGAAGGGCCTCATCGCCCCGGAAGCCTGGGAGAAGATCCGCCAGCACATCGAGCGCCTGTCCCACGCCCTCTGCATCCCGGGATACCGGCTCCAGCAGAAGCTCGGCCAGGGGTCCATGGGGACCGTCTACAAGGCGCTCCAGCTCTCCCTCGACCGGACCGTCGCCATCAAGATCCTCGCCCCGTTCCTCGCCGACAACCGTGCATTCGTGGAACGTTTCCTGAGGGAGGCGAAGGCCCTGGCGCGGCTCAATCATCCCAACGTCGTCCAGGGCATCGACGTGGGGTCGGTGGGCGGCCTCCACTACTTCGTGATGGAGTACTGCGACGGCCCCACGGTGCTGTCCCTGATCCGCCAAGACGGGGCTCTCGATGAGGACCGGGCCGTCGGCATCATCGCACACGTCGCCCGGGCCCTCGAGCACGCCGCGCGGCACGACATCGTCCACCGCGACATCAAGCCGGACAACATCATGATCGTGGAAGGCGGCGTCGCGAAGCTCTGCGACCTCGGCCTCGCCAAGGAGCTGTCGGCGGACGGCAGCGGCTCCGAGGCCGGCGCCGCCATGGGCACGCCGAACTACATCTCGCCGGAGCAGGCCCGGGGAGACCCTGCGATCGACCGGAGAAGCGACATCTACTCCCTCGGCGCGACTTTCTACCACATGCTGACGGGGGTGCCGCCGTTCGAGGGGCCGAGCGCGGCGGTGGTCATGGTGAAGCACATCTCGGAGCCGCCGCTGCCTCCCCGGAAGCGGCGTCCGGACATCGATCCCGAGACGGAGCGGATCGTCCTCCGGATGCTGTCGAAGCGTCCGGAGTACCGGCACCAGACCCCCACGGAGCTTCTCGACGAACTCGAGGCCCTGGCCGAGCGCCGGGCGCGGGGCGTGAGGAAACCGTCGCGCCGGCGCATCACGCGGGCGCGGCGCCGCTACCGGACCTGAGGGACGCCGAGCGCCGCGCGGATGGCGAGCGCGTCGCGGACGACGGGGCCGAGTCCGGCGAGGGGAAGGGCGTTGTCCGCGTCGCTCCGGGCGGCGGAGGGGTCCTCGTGCACCTCGAAGAAGAGACCGTCGATGCCCGCCGCCGCCGCGGCCCGGGCGAGGATCGGGATCATGGATCGGTCACCGCCAGTGGCGTGGCCCCGTCCGCCGGGGACCTGGACCGAATGGGTGGCGTCGAAGATGACCGGAACGCCGAGGGCGCGCATGAGGGGGAGGGCGCGGAAGTCGTTGACGAGCGTGTTGTAGCCGAACGATGTTCCGCGCTCCGTTATGGAGACGGCCTCGTTGCCCGTGGAGATCACCTTGTCGACGGGGTGACGCATGTCCCAGGGAGCGAGGAACTGCCCCTTCTTGATGTTGACGATCCGGCCGCTCCGGCCGGCCTCGAGAAGGAGGTCGGTCTGGCGGCAGAGGAAGGCGGGGATCTGGAGGATGTCGGCCACGGCCGCGGCGGCGGCGACCTGGGACGTCTCGTGGATGTCCGTGAGGATCGGCAGCCCCGTCGCGGACTTCACGGCCGCGAGGATCCGGAGCCCTTCGGCCATGCCCGGCCCGCGGAAGGAGCGGAGGGAGGATCGGTTGGCCTTGTCGAAGGACGCCTTGAAGACGGCGCCGACGCCGAGCGGCGCGAGGATGCCGGCCACGGCCTCGGCGTGGCGGAGCGTCGTCGTCTCGTCTTCGACGATGCAGAGGCCGGCGATGACGAGGAGCGGCGCCCCGGGCCCGAGCGCGACGCCGTCCCGGCGGATCGTCCGGACTTCGCAGGCGCCAGCGTTCACAGGTTCCATGTCGTCTCCACCGGGCCGCCGGCCGGTTCGGGAGCGAGGACGAGGGCCTGCTCCGGACCCAGAGCCACGACGAGGGGCGTGAGGCCGTGGGGGTCGCCGTCGACCTGCACCGGCGCCGCGGGCTCCGCCTCGATTCTGAGGGACCGGCAGCGCCGGTACAACGCCGACCGGACCGGCCGGCCGAGGAGCGCGGCGAGGGCGAAGGCCACGAGCGCGGAACGGCTCCGGCGGGTGCGCAGGGAGACGTCGAGCCAGCCGTCGTCGGGGCGCGCCGCCGGCGCCGGCGCGAACCAGCCTCCGTAGTTTCGGGTGTTGCAGACGATCGCTCCGGAGGCCGTCGCCCCGAGGGGCAGGCCGTCGAGGGTCACGGAGAGATGCGGCGGGTGGTAGGTTGCAAGCCGCCGGAGCGTCGGGCCGGCGTAGGACGTGAGGCGGATGGCCCCGCGGCGGCGCGCGGCGAGGTCGCGGACCACGTCGGCGTCGATGCCGACTCCGGCGCACCCGAGGAAACGCTTGCCGTTGGCCGTGGGGAGATCGAGGGGGCGCGGGCGCCACGACCCGAGGCCGCGAGCAGCCTCGCGCGGGTGGAGCGGGATCCGGAGCTCCCGCGCGACCATGTTGGCGGTGCCGGAGGGGATGATCCCGAGGGGAAGCGGGCGAGCGAGCCCCCCGATGACCTCGTTGAGCGTGCCGTCGCCCCCGGCCACGATGACGACGCTCACGTCCTCCGAGGCGGTGCCGGCGAGACGTGCGGCGTCGCCGGGGCCGGTGGTCTCCCGGACGATGAGCCGGCGTCCGTCCCCGGCGAGGACGCGGGTCGCCAGCGCGGCGTGACGGCGTGCGCGACCGCGTCCCGACACGGGGTTCACGATGAGGAGCCAGGTCGAACCCGCCGCCATGGGAGCGAACCTAACATGGTGCGGCCATGGGACGTCCGCTGCTTGTCCGAGGCGGGGGTCATCTTAGGATGACCCTCCTCCGATTCCCCGCCCCCTTGGGAGAAGCGAGACGATGTCCTCCGAATTGGCCCCCCGCTACCAGCCTTCCGACGTCGAGTCCCGCTGGTATGGCATCTGGGAATCGCGCGGGTGGTTTCGCCCGGAGTCGGCGCCCGCAGACCGACCGAAGTTCGTGATCGTCATCCCGCCTCCGAACGTCACCGGCGCGCTGCATATGGGGCATGCGCTCAACGGGACCTGCCAGGACGTCCTCATCCGCCACGCCAGGATGAGGGGTTTTCGGACGCTCTGGGTCCCGGGAACCGACCATGCGGGCATCGCCACGCAGAACGTGGTCGAGAAGACTCTCAGGGCCGAGGGCACATCCCGAGAGGGTCTCGGCCGCGAGGCCTTCCTCGAGCGGGTCTGGGCCTGGAAGCGGGAGTACGGGGACCGCATCGTGTCCCAGCTGAAGCGCCTCGGCTGCTCGTGCGACTGGGAGCGCACGCGCTTCACGATGGACGACGGGCTGTCCCGGGCCGTCTCCGAGGTCTTCATCCGCCTCTTCGAGAAGGGACTCATCTACCGCGGCGAACGGCTCATCAACTGGTGCCCGCGCTGCCTCACGGCTCTCTCGGACGAGGAGGCCGAGGCGCGGGAGGAGAAGGGGACCTTCTGGCGCATCCGCTATCGCGTCGTGGACTCGGACCGGTTCATCGTCGTGGCGACGACGCGGCCGGAGACGATGCTCGGGGACACGGCCGTCGCCGTCCATCCCGAGGACCCGCGATTCGAGGACCTCGTCGGGCGCTCCGTCGAGGTACCTCTCACGGGCCGGCGCATCCCCGTCATCGCGGACACGCATGCCGACCCGGCCAGGGGCTCCGGCGCCGTGAAGATCACACCCGCCCACGACTTCAACGACTTCGAGGTGGCCGAGCGGCACGATCTTCCGCGGATCACGGTCATGGACGAGCGGGGCCGCATGAACGACGCTGCCGGGGCCTATGCCGGCCTCGACCGCTTCGAAGCCCGCCGACGGATCCTGGCGGACCTCGGTCTCAGGGACCTTCTCGACGGAGAGGAGCCGCGGGAGATCCCGCTGCCGCGATGCTACCGCTGCGACTCCGTCGTCGAGCCGCGCCTCTCTCACCAGTGGTTCGTGCGCATGCGGCCCCTCATGGAGCCGGCCGCCCGGGCCGTCCGAGAGGGTCGGACTCGATTCGTCCCGGAGCGGTACGCCCGTACGTACTTCGACTGGGTCGAGCAGTACAAGGACTGGTGCATCTCACGCCAGCTCTGGTGGGGCCACCGGATCCCCGTCTGGCACTGTGCGTGCGGCGGCATGACGGCGGCCCACTCCGATCCGGACCGATGCCGCCACTGCGGCGGCACGTCCCTCACGCGGGATCCGGACGTCCTCGACACCTGGTTCTCCTCGGCCCTCTGGCCTTTCTCGACGCTCGGGTGGCCCGACGAGACGCCGGATCTGCGCTCCTTCTATCCGACGGACGTCCTCGTCACGGCGCGGGACATCATCTACTTCTGGGTCGCGCGGATGATGATGGCCGGCCTCGAGTTCCTGGGACGGGAGCCCTTCCACACGGTCTACGTCACGGGGACCGTCCTCGACGCCTCGGGGCGCCGCATGAGCAAGTCGCTCGGCAACGGGATCGACCCCGTGGAGATGGGCGACCGCTACGGCATGGACGCCGTGCGCTTCTGTCTCGTCATGCTCTCGACGGAGGGGCAGGATCTGCGCCTCTCGGAGAGCCGGTTCGAGATGGGGCGGAACTTCGCCAACAAGCTCTGGAATGCCGCGCGTTTCGTCCTCATGAACACGGCGGACTTCGACGGCGCCGGATCTCCCGCAACGATCCTCGAGGACCGCTGGATCCTCTCCCGCGGAGCGGCCACCGTGGCGGAGGTGTCCGCGGCGCTCGGCCGGTACGACTTCAACGGGGCTCTGCGGGCCGTCTACGAGTTCACCTGGAACGACTTCTGCGACTGGTATCTCGAGACGGCCAAGACCCGCCTCGCGCCGGCAGGCGCCGCGGAGGATCGCAGGACCGCCCAGGGGATCCTCGTCCGGGTCCTCGACACCGTCGTCCGGCTCCTGCACCCCTTCGTCCCCTTCGTCACCGAGGAGATCTGGCAGAAGCTCCGCGGGAAGCTCCGGGATCCCCGGGAGGCCCTCATCATCGAGGACTGGCCCGTCGCGGACGCCGCCGCGGCGGATCCGGAGGCCGACCGGGTCATGGGGCTCGTCCAGGCCCTCGTCCGCGGGGTCCGTCACATCCGCAACGAGGTCCAGGTGCCGGAGAAGGCGCGGGTCGACCTCGTCGTGAAGACGCCGGACGCGGACGCCGCCGCGCTGCTCCTCGCCGAAGCGCCACGGTTCCGGGACCTCGGACGGTTCGGGACGCTCGCCGCGTCGCCGGACGCGGTCCGGCCGCCCTGCTCGGCCACCGTCGTGGTCGAGGGGCTCGTGGTCTGGGTGCCTCTCGAGGGGCTCATCGACATCGAAGCGGAGAAGGCCCGTCTCCACCGCCGCAGGGAGGAGGCCGAGCGCCTTCTCGGGATCGTCGAGCGCAAGCTCGACAACCCCGACTTCGCCGCGCGGGCGCCGGAGGAGATCGTCGAGAGAGAGCGGGAGCGGCGCCGCGAGCACCTCGATCTCATCGCGAAGATCGACGCGGGGCTCGACGCGCTCCGCTGAGGCGACGGCTCGCGGCGGGGGGGAGGGGAGCTCAGCGGAACCGGGCGACCGTACCGGGAGCGGCGGCGAGCTTGAAGGAGAGAGTCAGGGAGTGCTTCGGCGAACTCCGCACGGGGAAGGCGAAGACGCACTCGAACTCCTCCCGTGTCGCGTTGGAGAGGATCTTGGTCCGCGGGGGGTAGGGGAGCTTCACGACGTTGCAGGGATCGAGGCTGCGCTCCTCCTGGTCGCGCACGCCGATCGGGCGGAGGATGAAACCCTCGGGCTGCTTCTTCTCGGCGCCGCGGGCGTCCTTCCCGCTGGCGGCGGGGCGGTAGATGAAGGCGTAGGATCCGGGCTTGAGCTCGGGTTTCGCGATGGCGACGTCCGTGTGGAGGATCCCGAGGAATGTCGCTTCCTTCCTGGCGGCATCGCGGATCGAGACGATGTCCGTGAAGGCGTCGGTCCGGCGGCAGGAGAGGACGAGGGAGCGGGACGGTCCTGGAATGTTCTTCGTCGCATCCCATTCGTCCGCGACGAGGCCGAAGAAGAGGCGGGCGTCGTCCACCTCGACCTCGGGAGCCTTGCGTCCCGCGCGGGCCTCGGCGGGAAGCACGGGATAGTCGACGAGGGCGGCGTCCAGCCGGTGCTCGCCCGCCAGGCGGAAGATGGCGTCCCGGCCAGGCTCGAGGCTCCGGGCCGTGCGGAAGCCGACGCGCTCGGAAGCGTTGCGCGGGTCCAGGGAGTTGCGCCACGTGGAGAGCATCGAGTAGTCGTTCTGGACGAAGTTCCCGCCGCGGACGACCATGTGGGTCTCGTTGAAGAAGCCCGAGTCGAGGCTCGTCGTGCCGAACTTCTTCGGCTTGAAACCCGGGTACGGGACGAACGGCGACGACGTCCACTCGGCGGCGTTGCCCGCGAGATCGTTGAAGCCGAGCGCCGAGCGGAACTCCGTGAACTTGCCCACGCTCACGACGCCCGGGAGTCCTGCCGCAAGAGAGGCGATCTCCCGGTCGCGGGCGGCGTTGCCGCTGAAGTTGCAGGGGACGGCGCCCCGGGGCCACGTGTTGCCCCAGGGGAAGATGCGCGGCCGGCCTCCGTCATCGGTGCCCGGATTGCGGGCGGCGGCTTCCCATTCGGCCTCCGTCGGAAGCCGGCGTCCGACCCACGCACAGTAGGCCTCGGCGTCGTCATAGGTGATCCTGACGACGGGACGATTCTCGTAGCCTGCGGGGAATCGGCCGTCCTTGCCCCAGTACGCGGGCCGCTTCTTGACGCCCGTGGCCTCGCAGAAGGTCCAGTACTCGAGGTTCGTGACCTCGTTCTGGGAGAGGAAGAAGGGGGCGAGCGTCACCTTGTGGGCCGGCGTGCCCGGGTAGGCGTAGATCAGACGCTCGAGGTCGTAGCCAAGCGTCTTCGAGAGGCCCATGAGCTCGGCCTCGTCGAGGCCGATGACGTGGTCGCCGCCGGGGACGGGGATCATGCCCGCCACCATGGTTCCGCCGGCGGAGCGGGCGGCGCGGGCCGCTGCGAGGTTCTGCTCGGCCTCGTCGCGGACCAGCATGGCCTTGCGCAGGGCCTCGGTGACCAGAGGCTCGAAGACGAGCTTGAAGTTCTGCTCGAAGGGGTCCTGGAGCTGGAACTTGAGGTCGAGATACTCGCGGATCGCCGCGGCGGTGCCGCCCGGGGCGGCAACGCCGAGGGCGTCGACGCGGGTGTGGGCGAGGTCGGCGGCGATGAACCCGACCAAAACACGCCCC
>CAYQRN010000069.1:0-19513 GCA_964419995.1 uncultured Planctomycetia bacterium | reverse complement strand
CCGCCTCCTTCGTCATCCCCCCCGGCCTCCTTCCCCCCTCCGCCGCCGGCCTCACCCTCTACTTCGCCGGCGCCGGCTTCGATCCCCAGACCCTGTCCCCCCTCTTCGTCACCAACTGGCGCGCCGTCGCTTTCCTTCCCTGACCATCGTCGCCTCGGTCGCGCCCTATCTCCTCGGCCGCATGCTTCGTCCAACCGCATTCCATCACCGAAACGTCGCCGGAGGGGAACAACCCGCCGGATGACGCACGTTCCTTCGGTCGGATGTCCCTCACAGGGGATCGCGAAACCGCCAGCCGCCCCTCCGATCACACCCCCGGCTTCAGCATCACCATGTCCTCGTCCAAGCCCTGGCGGTGAATCTCCAACCGTGGGTTGCTCCCGGCATCTCGTGGGGACAGCTTCAGATTCAGAGGGAAGAACGAGGCGGCGTCCACAAGGCTGCGGAAGGGATGGAGCTCTCTTTCGCAGTTCGAGATGCCAGCCTCCAGCAGCCACGGCCCCAGCCCGTTCTCACGCGTCACAGTAATCTTGGGCGCCGCCGCGAAGATTCCCCTCTCGGTCGTTTCCACAAGCGTGCGCCATTCGACAAAGGTCCGCACGACGCGCCGGACGGCTCGGGTGAGCGTGCTGCGCTCGCCGCATGACTCGGTCATGCGCCGGACGACCTGAGACAGGGCGGCCGTCCCTTGGAGACATAGGAGACGTCCGGTGGTCGCGGCCACCTTGCGAAAGAACGGGTACGTCGCCATGCACATGGCCCAGTGTAGGGGAAGGCGATCTCGGCCAGATCGATCTCGCAAGTGAGCGAGCCCGTCGTCCCGCAGCGGGATCAGCGCCTTCGGCACCTGCACCCAGACGTGCAGCAGCACGGTCATGGTCTTCTCACGAGCACCTCGGTACCCGGACCCGGCAATCTGCCCTTCCAAGAATCGCGCCAACCGCTCTCGGATGTCGGGGACCGAAAGCCCCTGCGCAGCCCAATCGGCCGTGGCGTCCAGCCAGTCGAGCTGGATCTTCCGATCGAATCCGATGGTCCGGCGCTTGGTGCTCACGGTCGCTTTCGCTCTATCTCGACGAGGGGAACCACAACTTCCTCCAGCGTGATGCCCCCGTGCGCTACGGGGCTGTCTGTCTCTCGAACGAACGCCTGGCGATCAGGCGCGAGCAGGGCGAGGTAGTCGCCCGGCAGCCCGATCGGCGGCCACTCGATCGCGTCTGGAAAGCGATCCTTTACCCTGCCTCTCAGCGACTGGTCTGGGTAGACACGGACGCGCTCACCGCGCAGGTCGGCCACCGATCCCTCCGCCGGCCGGCCGCACCCTCTGGTCTCGATGTTCCCGTGATCCGCGGTCAGGAAGACCGCGAACCCACGGTCGAGGAGCATATCGAGGAGCGCCGCCAGCGCTCCCTGGTGTGCCCACTGGCGGACCAGGTTGTGCATCCCCGAGCTCCCGAGCGTCATGCCGTGCATGATCGTGTCGACCTTGTCGACCACGAGCCCGACCGCTCGCACCTTGGGGTGCGACACGAGTTCATCCACGCGAGCCAGATCAGGCTCGTCGCGCAGGTTCTTCTCGTAGCCCACCTCCGCCGAGGACAGCCCCTCGTCGGCCCAGAAGCGTCTCCACGCTGAGGGTTCGCGGTCTGTGGTGTGGATGCTCGATGGAAAGTAGAGAGGCGGGCGCCCGGCGAAGCAGGCCTGCCGCGAGACCATGGTGAGCGTCGGGATCCAGGCGAAGATGCTCCCTTCCCGAAACCTCAGGGCCGGTCGCTGGTCCAAGAGGACCTGCTGGACGACGACCCACTGGTCGAGTGCCAGCCCGTCCATCAACACCAGAGCGACCTTGACGCCCCTGGACTCCTCGATGCGCCGGGCCAGAAGCCGGGGCACGTGATGCGGCATCACCGGCGGCGAGGGCGGCTGGTTATGCAGCGTCCCGAAGCGCTGCCGGATCCACATGGTGAAGGCATCGTCGACGCGAGCCCGGACGCCGCGAAGCTGGTCCTCCCGGTCCCCGCCATCCTGACGCTGGGGGTCGAACCAGAGCGCATTTACCTGTGCCCAGCGATGGGCGAAGGTGAGCCAGTCTTGGTGATGGGCTCCCTCGCGGGGGATCGACTGCTCGACGGCCTCGACCAGGCCATCCAGCCGCCGGTTCCGATCGGCATTCGGTTCCGTCTTGAGGCCGACGATCACCCATGAATCGGCCAGCTTGTCTGCCTGGGGGTGCGAGACCTGCTGGAGTACCCCTTCCAGGAAGAGGTTGTCGATGTAGACCCGGATGTCGTGGTGGTCGAACGAGATCTCGGCCGGCCCCGGGAACTCCATGCCATGGGCCCCGACCGGCTCGCGAACCGCATCCGCTCCCGCCGCCTGCCGATCGAGAAACGCCGGCCACCGCTCCTGGAGGAACGCGAAGAACGCTTCCCGATCGGGGACGATGCGCTCCAACGGCCACTCGCCGAACAGGCCGTTCTGCCGGAGGAGCTGGATGAGGTAGCTGTCCAGGACCTGTGGGATGCGGAGGCCGCGGTAATGTCGCCGCAACAGAAACCGCATGAGGTCCGACTCCTTCCGGATCGTCTCTGGGGCAACGCCGAAGACGTGGCGGAGGACGAATCCCCTGGTCTGTCGATCACCCAGCGGACGATCCGGCTTCTCTCGTTCCTGCGCGTGGTACAGGTCGTCGAGGTCGCTTCGATCCAGGGCGTCGACGACCGGATAGCTCAGGTTCGGGAACAGCTCGCCCAGGTTGAAGGACCGCAGGCGGCCGGCCTGGAGGAGGTCGTAGGGCAGGGAGCGCAGGTCCGAGGCCGCCGCCCGGAGCACGACCACGAGGTCGGTCAGCTCGCCTCGGTCCCAGCGCGAGCGGTAGCGTGACTCGTAGGCGAAGCGGAACGCGACGTGGTCGTCGAACGGGATCAGCTCGAAGCCGCGGTCTTCGATCCCCTTGAGGATGCCCTCTTCCAAGAGCAACCCATCGGGATCCGCGACCAGCGTCAGGCGCGCGACCTGGGGCGTGAACTCCTTGAGGATCTCATCGCGCCAGCTACTCATCGCCACCCCCTCCTCCTACGTGGACAACGAGCAGGGGAACGAGCTCAGGGCTGGTCTCCGCCTTGCGGTCGAGCGCTTCGCGCCAGGCCCGCTCTTCGGCCGCGAGCTTCGTCAGGCGATGGTCCCGAACCGCCGGCAAACCGATCCTCTCGACGGCGCGGCGTCTGGCGGTGAAGGCACACTCACCTTTCTCGCGCTCCATCGCGAGGCGCGCCCGGTGTGCCTGAACCAGCTCCTGGTAGATCTGCTGCCCGTGTTCGCGCGCCGATGCCTCGACGAGCTGGAATGCCTCAAGCGCCGCGTCACTCTCGATGTGACCGCCGGCTGCGGGCGGGTCGGACATCATCTGATCCCACACGAAGCGGGCCGTCGGCGCGAGGATGCGGCCGTCCTCGTTCCGAAAAAGCGGCATGACACGGTGCCGGTTCCACTCCGGCGTGTGCAGCGTGATGCTCCACAGGGACCAGTAGCCCCGAACTTCGGCGGGGAGTCCCGAGAGCGTCAGGCAAGGGACCGGCTGGCCGGGCGCGAAGCGAGGGATGCGCGTTGCCAGCCCCCGCACTCGTGGCTCCTCCAGGGTCAGGTGGCGCACCCCCGGCACTCGGTCCGCGTCCCTGGCTGAGAACACGACCGCGCCGAGGCTCTCCCCGTCCGGCCATGTGAGGTTCCACGCACGGCCGTTCCGCGCGGCATACCCGCCGTGCGCCTGGACGTAGCCGACGGTCATTCGCTCGATCCAGTGCGGCAGCGGGTGGGTCATCAGGCTTCGCGCCTGTCCCGGATCGAGGTCCTCGGCGCTTCCGAGGATGGACCCGCTTTCCCGCACCGCCTTGCCTTGCTCCTTGACCTGGCTCACGACGGAGTCGACCTCCTTGTCGAGGGCTTCAGGGCGCAGAATGGCTTCGACGTAGAGATCGTCGAAGAGCTGGCCGGCCTGAGCCGAGTCGAGGATGTCGCCGGTCTTGTCGACTCCGAACTCCTCCAAGATTACGGCCAGCTTCTCCTCCAGAACCTCGCGGACTCGGTGCTCGACCGTGTCCTGGACGACGAAGTTGACCGCACGTACGGCGTGCTCCTGGCCGATGCGGTCCACTCGGCCGATGCGCTGCTCGAGCTTCATCGGGTTCCAGGGGATGTCGTAGTTGATCACCACGTGGCAGAACTGCAGGTTCAACCCCTCGCCACCCGCGTCGGTGGAGACAAGGACCCGGGCCTCCTCGGCGAAGGACCGCTGGACCTTCGCGCGCTCCTCCATCCCCATCGACCCGTTGAGGCAGACGACCGAGAAGCCGCGGTCGGCGAGGAACTCCCGCAGCATCTCCTGGGTCGGCACGAACTCCGTGAAGATAAGCACCTTGAGATCGGGAGCGCCCGCCTCCTGCTGCAGGCGGTAGATCCAGTCGAGCAGGGCCTCCGCCTTGGCGTCCACGCCGGCCTTCTCGGTCCGCGTGGCCGCTTCGAGCAGGAGGTTTACCTCGGCCCGCTCGTTCTTGAGCGCCTTCAACCGCGTCGTCAGCAGCGTGTCAATCTGCTCCTGACCGTCGAGCTCGAACCACTCCTCCTCGGACAGCTCGGGGAAGAGCAGGAGCTGCTCGCTCGGCGCCGCGAGCGCCTCGAGGCGCCGCTGCAGGGTCGTACGGATCGCGCGAGTCGAGGACGTGACCAGGCGCTGCATCAGGATCATGAGGAACCCGATGTAGCCTTTCTTCTCCCGCATCGCCTGGTTGTAGCCCTCGCGCACGTATTCGGTGACCGCCTCGTAGAGGGCACGCTGCTGGCCGTGCCGCTCCTCCCAGGCGATCGGCACGAGTCGCGTGCTGCGCGGCTTGAAGAGGGGCTGCCCCTCGGCGTCGATGGCGCGACGCTTCTCCGTCCGGATCACGAACGGCTGGACCCGCTCCCTGGAGATGCTGCCGGGATCGGGGAAGGCGTCCTCGTCGACAAGCGAGACCAGGCGGTGGAACGCGTCGGTCTTGCCCTGGTGCGGGGTCGCGGAGAGGAGCAGGAGATACGGCGCGGCCTCCGCCAGGCCCCGCCCGAGCTTGAAGCGGGCGACCTGCTCGGTGCTCCCCCCGAGACGGTGGGCCTCGTCGACGATGATCAGGTCCCACCCGGCGGACGTCAGGTCCTCGAAGCGGTCACGGTTGTACTCGGCCACCCGGTCGCGGGACCAGCCGCGGCGCCCGTCGAGGGGCTTGACCGAGTCCATCGGGCAGACGACCTGGTCGTAGGTCTGCCAGACGTTGTCCTCCCGGGCGATGCGGCGGAAGGCCGAGAAGTCGCTCGGGATGAAGAGGCGGAACTCCTCGTTGAAGTGGGTGCGCATCTCCGCGACCCACTGGGTGACGAGCCCCTTCGGGGCCACGACCAGCGTCCGCCGCACCATCCCGCGCAGTTTGAGCTCGCGCATGATGAGCCCGGCTTCGATCGTCTTGCCCAGACCGACCTCATCCGCCAGGAGGTAGCGCACGCGGTCGTCCGACACGGCGCGGGACAGGGCACGGATCTGGTGCGGCAGCGGAATCACGGACGCTTCGATGGGCGACAGCAGGACGTGGTGGGTGAGAGCGTCGGCGACCCGTGCCGCGGCCGTCAGGTAGGAGAGCCACGCAGAACTGCGCGGCGCGGTCTCCGCCGGCGGCCGAAGCTGACTCGCCCGAACACGGACGATCGCGTCCTTGGCCGGAACCCACACGCGATAGAGCGTGTCCCCCCACAGGTCCTGCGTGTCGACGACCCTGCAGACCTGCTGGTGTTCGAGGCTCCATGCCCATTCGCCCGGCTGAAACATCGGGTCAGCTCTCCTCGCGCTCTTCCTCCTCGGGCGGTGCAGCCGCGAAGATAGTCAGCAGTACCTCGGCGTCGTCGACTAGCCGATACTCTGGCTCGCGGCCCGACAGCTTTCGGCTCTCTTCCACGATGATGGGCACCCCATCTCCGCGCTTCTCCATCAAGAACTGACGTCCGAACACTCCGGTCGGGTCCTCGACGGGGCACCTCGCCAGCAAGGTCGTCAGCAGCTCGTTTCTCGTCGACTGCCGCAGGGCGATCGCGTCGATGGTCACCGTGTTCGGGAGGGGGCCTGGCGAGTAGATCGCAAGGCGATCGTCGAACATGAACAGCCGGACCTTGGAGCCATGAATCGAATAGTCCCGGTGCGCCACGGCATTCACGATTGCTTCAAATACGGCGCGCATGCTGAACTGGGGGACCTCCACCCGCCCTGGCGTCTTTCGAGCGGCGACCTTCATGTTGTTGCGGACAAAAGCCAGCGCACCGCGAACCTGCTCGTCCAGGGGCCCCGTGATCTCCTTGGCGTCGAGCTGGTAGTTCGAATCCTGGCGGGTGCCGCGGTAGCTCACGGCCTGGATGAAAGCTCCAGGGAGCCACTTCTCGGGAGCAGCAGTACACATCAGGACGCCAGCCACGGTGACGCGGGTCTGCCCCACATCGTCGTCCGCCAGCAGCTTCATCTTCTTGAAGCTCGTCTCCTCATCAGCCGTCCCACGCCCAAGGAACCTCTGGCGCAGCTTCTCGTCGAGATCAGCAAACGCGGTGTCGGGTACCGGCTGCTCGTCGAATCGGATCAGGCGTGCCTGACTACGCTGCTGAAAGAGACGCGCAAGAACTTCCGGAGGCATTTCACGGCACGAACTTCCTTGACGATGGAAGTACCCTCCAGGGCTCTTGTGCACGAACAAGCTGCGCGGGATCTCCACTTTCACGAGAGGCTGGCGCGCCCCGGTGCTATCGGGAAGCTCGATCCGGAACGTTCGGAAGATGACGGGCGGCCGAATGCTCTCGTTGCAGATCTCGAACAGATAGCGCTCAACAGCCTCCAGACGATCGACCGGAATTCCCAGGATCTCCCGTGTCTTGTCATCGACCCCGAGCACGAGGACGCCATCATGGGTGTTGGCCATGCAGGCGATCTCATCGGCAAGATCGTCGCGCCGCGGATCGGATACACGATCTCCGCGAAACATGACGGCCTTGAGTTCCAAGGACGTGTCCTCGCCCAGGCGGATCTTGCGAAGGAGTTCCTCGGCGCTGTCAAACATGAGGGGCCTCCAGTGCAATGCGGCGGTACCGTTCCTCGAAGGCGTCGCGACCTCCCTCCATGACCTCACAGATCGTGTCTCTGACCTGCTTCTCTTGGAGGCTCCCCTCGGACTCCTTCTGCGTTTGGCCGCTTCGAGCCGCGAGCGCGACTACCAGTTCAGCGTCGCCGTTCACCACGATGTTCGGGTTGTGCGTCACCACCAGGATCTGCCGGTTCCGCTTGACCTCCCGGAGCTGGGTCACGATCAGCTCGTAGATCAGGTGGTTGTCTAGGTCGTCTTCCGGTTGGTCGAGGACAAGCGGTTCTTCGCCATACGACAGCAGGAATGCCAGCAGGGCGGCGGTCTTCTGGCCTGGCGACCCCTCCTCGATGGACCTGAGATTCCGGCCGTCCCCGGTCGGGCTGTACTGAACGGCGAGAGAATCCTCCGGGAACCACAGGTCAAGACGGTCGAGGACTTCCGGCTTGAGGCGGCCGATGTGCGTGGCGAATCGCCGATCGCCCAACGTGCCCGGGTCGTGCGAGCTCGCAGCAATCGAGCGGATCCGGCCCTTGATGGCATCGAGACCTCGCTCGACCCTCTGGGCGGCGTCAGTCGAGGCGTCAGTCACGCGGTAGATGTCCCCGAGCAGGCCGCAGGGCTCGGGGTCCGGCCCCGGTGAGCCGATGTCCCGCTCGAAGCCTCCTCCTTCCCTCTGAAGCAGTTGACGGAACTCCGCTTCGACGGTCTCCCGCGCGCCATAAGGAACAACCTCGATGCGCACGTATTTGTTCTCGCTCAGAACACCCTCAAGGAAGGACCGGCGAGACTCGGTGAGGCGGCGGCGAATCTCCAGCAGTTTGCCCATGCTGGCCGCCGCCTGCTCCCGCAGACTCGTGACCTGCTTCTTGCGGTCTTCCAGTTCCGTGAGACGCCGTTCGATGGTCTGCCGGCGCTGGACCAGCTCTCCGTAGGCGGATGGGTCTCCTGCGCCCTCCTTGGCGAGTCGCTCTCGCAGTGACTCATAGGCTTGCACGGCCGCATCGACCGCGTTCTTCCAGGCCGACCCGTCCCGCGCCGTCTGCCAAGTAGACAGAATGCGGTCGGCCTCCTGCGCCAGCTTCTCAAGTTGCTGGCGAACCGCGTCCAGTCCATCGCGCACGGTGGCAGCACTCTCGTAGAGCTTCGCGTCCTCCTCGGAGTCCGCGTCCAGAGAGGCGTCACTCAGTTCGTCCGGCAACAACCCGCGTGCGATCTCACGCAGCCGTTCTCCAGCATCGGCCCATCGCTCTTCCCAGCTCTCGACGGCTCGCTGCTGGCGGAGGCGCTTCTGGAAGGACTTGAGGATGTCAGCATGACCGGCCTCCTCGAAGATGGCCAGCTTTCGCTTGACATCGTCCAGCTCCCCTTTGAGGCGCGCTTCCTCCGCAAGACCGGCCTCGATCTCTCTGGCCTTTGCGCGGAGGGAGAGGAAACGGTTCGCCTCCTCGTTCCACATGGAGTCCCAGGATCGGCGATCCACCTCAGGAGCCTCGTCAACCACCTTGAGAAGCGCCATCGGCGTCTTGGCCAGGTGGAAGATCTGCTTCTGGCTGAACACACGGATCGGAAAGCGCTGAATGACGTCGCCCTCTGCACGACCCCACGCACCATCCGACTCCTCCTCGATGGGAACCAGGTCGCCGCCGGGGTTCCACTGGATGCGAAACCTGGAGCCATTCTTGCGGTAGACCACGCGGATGGCGGCTGAATCGGTCAACAAACCGCCATCCTCCCGACTCGGATAGACCTTGGTGTACTTCTCGAACTCCGGCTTCAGCTCGTCCGGAAGCTCTCCGTTCCGCCGCAACGCCACCCGAAGGAACTCGATCAAGGAGGACTTCCCGGTGCCTCGGCCGCCTACGATGGCATTCAGCCACGGATTGAGCTGCAACGTGAAGGGAGTCGGTCGACCCATGTAGCGCGCGCCAGAAACCTCGATCGACTCCAGCACCACAGGCGCGTGCTGGTTGGGTTCCCCCTCCTGGTCTGTGGAACGACGCACGGAGAGCGGACCGTCGAGAAGGGCGAGGCGTAGTCCCTCAAGGCTCGGTGAGCCCATCTTGACCCAGGTGAAATGGCTTCCGGGGAACTGCTGGCCCGGCCCTCCGGATGGATGGTGGGAGTCGGAGCCGAGAACCGACGTCCAGTGGAGCTTCCTCTCTTCGTAAGCAGCCGGAAGCGGCGAACTCGGATTGAGAACCTCCATGGCGAACACGCCATTGCCGCTCAGAGCCTGTGCCAGCGTCGTGCCCTGGAGTCGGAAAAGTCCGTTGTCGGCGTCCACGTGAGCCGGGATTGCGATCCCGCCGGCTCGTACCACTTCAGCCACGACATCTCCGAACGACTTGGTCGTGACGCCGTCACTCGATCCCTTGGCGCCGGAGAACCCGACGGCCCCAAGGAGCGAATCGACGTCCGACGTGGTCTTGTCGCTTGGCAGTATGGCGAGGAGGTGGACGCCTCCGTTCACCGAGATCTCGACGCCGGCGAACAGGTAAATCGGCCGGTAGCCGTCCGGCTGTTCGTTGTCCAGCTCCCCGAGAGCATTCCAGAGATCATCAATCCAGGCGCCACTGTTGTGGTCGGTGATCGCAACGCAGTCGATGCCAGCTCGCATGTAGTCGAGGAGCCACTCCCTCGGCGTGCGCTGCCGGAGCTCGGCTTGCCTCGACCCCTTGCCGTAGTCATCAGACGCGGGGGTGTGCGTGTGAAGATCGACTTTCCACCAGCGTGCCCCGTTCCATTCCCAGGTCGACACGTTACACCTCCTCCCCGCTGCGCGTGACCGCGAGATCGAACCATTGGAGGAGCTTCTGGTCCTCCTGGAGCACGTTGTCGGGGATCTTGCGGGCCACGGCGACGATGGTGGCGTAGTCGCGGTCCTGCCAGGCTCGCTTGAAGCCGGCGCGAACCGCCTCGAGGCGGAAGACCTTCAGCTTCTTCTGGGTCCCGTCCCGGTACTCCTCGAACTCGCGCAGGAGCGCTCGCTCCCGGAGCTTCTCGAGGTCGATGGCCTTTCGCGGGTCGGGGACGTACCAGCGGTCCTTGGCCTTGGCCCGGAGCGTCGGATCGTCCTTCGCCAGGCTCCGCAGCTCCTTGAAGTTGCTGGAGAGGTAGCTGTGGATCTGGCTCGGCACCTCGCCGGAGCCGTCGTGTCGCAAGAAGTTCTCCTGCAGCAGATCGAGGAGCTCCAGCGCCTTCTCGTGCTTCTCCCAGCCGCCGAGCTCCTTCATGAACTGCGGGTGGATCTCCTGGAAAGTCTGCGGCCGCCTGGTGAGCTGCTGCTTCAGCCAGTGGATGGCCGTCTCTTCGTCCCTGACGAAGAGCTCGAGCTGGAGGACCTCCTTCACGGTCATGCGCTTGCGGTCGTACTCGGCCGCCTGTTCCGGCAGGAAGTACATGCCGTCGCGCTCGGAGAATCGCTGTGCGAGTCCGGCGTAGAACTCCGCGGCCGACAGAGGGATCGTCACGCCACGCTGGACGTGGAAGGCCACCATGCGGTCGAAAAGCAGGAAGCCCTGCCGTTCGGCGATCGCTTCGGCGTGGCCGTCCTTGGACACGAACACGGGGAGCTGGCGCATGTGGGTGCGGACGAAGTCCCAGACCCCCTCCTCGGTCCCCGCTTCGAGCTTGAAGCGCTCCTCGAGGCCGTGGTTCGGCTTGTACGCGGAGATGACGAGGTCCTGCTTGACGGCCGTGCTCGTGACCTGGCGGTAGGAGCCCTGCTTCTTGTCGAGGGTCCGGACGTCGGCGACGACGAAGCCGGCCGCGAGCATCGCCTCCTGGATCGCGTTCCACACGGCGTTCTTCGAGTTGTGGAAGACGACCGTCATCCACCGGCCAGGCTTGAGAACCCGGCGGTACTCCTCGAAGCACCGCTGCATCAAGTGCTGATACTCCAGCAGGCCCTTCTTCTTCGCCTGGTCGACGATGGCCTCGGGCTCGGTGCGCGTCAGGACGCGATGCCAGGACTCGACGAGGTAGTTGAGGTCGGCGTAGTAGATGTTCTCGCCGAAGGGAGGATCGGTGAAGACGTAGTCGACCGATTGGGCTGGGATCGGGATCCGCCCACAGTCGCCTGTGGAGATGCCTGCGGCGCCGTCGGCGGACGGCATGGGGGCGAACGCATTCTTGAGCCGCTTCAGTTTGCCGTCGAGGATGTACGAGGGAGAACATTCGGACTGCTGGGAGGCGACGTAATACACGCCGGTGAGATAGCGATTCACCTGCGAGAAGTGGAGTGGACCGTATCGGTTGAGCACCGACAAGCCCCATACCGCTTGCTCGACGAAGAAGAGCAGCATGTTCCGGAGGCGCCCGTCCTCGTAGCCGGTCGCGCGGCGCCACATCGCCGCCAGCGCCTGTGCGGCGCGCGGCAGGAAGAAATGGTGGAGATGGGTCACGCCCGCGTGGTCCATCCGCGCCCGCTCGTGCGTCATGTGCATGTACGGAAGCTCGACGGCGGGCACTTCCGAGGGCAGCGCGATCTCCTCGATGCGGCGCAGAGTGACCAGATCCCGCTCGTCCGGCTTCTTCTCGTACCTGTTCTTGCCGACGTTGTAGCTGATGAGAACCGGGACGCGCTTCGGCGCCTTGACGGTCTTTCCGATCGCCGCGTCGTATCGGGCGACCTGAAGCCGATCAAGGCTCGTTTTCGCCACCGACGCGCCGCACGTCGGACAGGGGAACTCCTTCTTGACTCGATTGGTCTCCTCGTCGAGCGCCTCCTCGACGAACACCACCTCACCGGCGCACTCGGGGCAAGAGAACACCTCGCTCCAGACCGTGTAGTTGATCCGCCCCTTGGTCTTCCCGTCGGTGTGGAGCGTCTCGTACATCCACCCGATTTCCTCCTCGACCTCCTTCAAGAGCCGCTTGGCCGCGCTGGCGAAGGTGTCCACGTTGAAGGGGAGGTTGTAGTTGCCGGCGATGAAGGTGGCCGCCGGCGATAGGTCTCCCAGGATGACGCGGCGAGCGCCCCACTCGGGCTTGTCGCGCTCGTGCTCCTCCCAGCGCTGTTCGAGCTCTCGCCGGTACTCCAGCGGAGCGGCGCCGCACCACTGCGCGGCGACCCCCGTCATCCCAGAACCACAGAAGCTGTCGAGCACGATGTCGCCCGGCTTCGTGTAGTGCAGGATCGAGGGGACGATCGCGAGGTGCGGGACCTTCGTGTGGTAGCCGTGTGCCTTGTAGAGCTGGTCCGTCTTGCCTTCGCTGACGTCGACGGCGAAGGGCTCACGGTGGTAGGGCTGCTTGGGATCGTAGGGCCGGCCGTGGCGCTCGACGAACTCGGCAAGGAACGGGTTCGGGCAGGCCGTGTAGTAGGGCGGATCCGAGAGCCGCAGGATGTCCTCGTCCTCGGCAACCGGGAAGTCGGGACGCTTCCGCAGCTCGGGGAGCTTCTCCTTCAGACGCTCCAGGAAGTGCGCCCGCCGCGCCTCCTCCGAGTCGAACGTCATGCCGAAGCACTCGACCGGCCCCGAGAACGCGGCGGTCTTCTCGTGCTCGAAGAGCTCCTGCTGCTCCTTGCGATTCGTCATTCGCGGTTCCTACTCCAGCACGATTCGAACCTTGTCCGGGTCCTTGCCCTTCGCCTTGTCATCGAGGTACTCGTCGAAGCGCTTCTTCATCTCGCCGAGGGTCGCGGGCGACCCGCCGGAGAGGAGCGCGGCGCGCAGGTCGCCGGTCGAGACGACCACCTTGGCGAGGCCGGAGAGGACTTCCTTGACCGCGTGGATGAAGTCGTGGTCGAGGTTGTCCGGAAGCGTCCGGGACGCGATGAAGGCGTCCACCAGCTTGCGCGGCTCCGGCTTCAGCAGCTCGAGCTGCTCCTTGGTGGTCGGATCGCCGAGGTTGTCGAGCAGGGTTTGGGTCCATCCCGAGAGGAGCACGTCCAACTCGTCGTCCAGGGACGACAGTTCCTGGTCGGCGGGCGCGGCCACCACCTCGGCGGCAGGCCGGAAGGCGCAGTGCGGGCACTCCGCCGCCGCGTCGAGCTCCTGCTCGGTGAGCGCGAAGCAGCTCTTGAGCCCCGCGAGGCGGTTCTGGAACTCGGCCAGATGCTGCCGAGGCATCAGGTCGATCGTCGCGAGGCCCTTGAGCTTCTTGAGCCGCTCATCCTGGGTGAGCCGGCTCTTGCGCTTGTCGTCGTTGGCGCCGAGCCGCGCGCGTGTGTGGAGGTCGAGGTAGGCCCGGCTGTACTTCTTCTTCAACTCGCCCAGTCTCTTCTGCGCCTGCTGCCGGAAGCCGGCGGCCGAGCGCTTCGTCGGATCGCACACCTGCGTGATGACCTCGGCACGCACCTGCTTCATCCCGTCCACCCACTCGTGGTTCGGGGGCAGGACAGCCTCTGCCGTGGACAGGTAGGAGGCGGTGCTCCCGAGGTCCGCCACCAGCTCCTGAAGCGCCTCGACCTCCTGGAGGGCGTCCAGCCCGGCCTTCTGCTGCTCGACGTCACCCTTGCTCTGGCGGAAGTTCTTGAGTTTGCCAGGCGACGAGAAGGCCTGAAGCGATTCCAGGAACCCCTTGGCACCGTCCAGCTTCGCCCGCAGGTCCTGCGCGGCCGGCTCGTCCAACAGGCTTCGGCCCCAGAAGTGGAAGCCGGTCTGGAGCGCCTGCTGGGCCATCACCAGCTTCTTCACTCGATCCTCGACCGCCTTCTGCAGTTCCTGGACGGGCTCGTCCTTCCCCTGCGCCACGAGCTGCGCCATGCCGGGGGTCAGGCCCACGAGCTCGAACACCGCCTTCAGCGCGTCGATGTTCCACTTCTTCGGCTGCTCGACGTGTTTGAGGTTGACGAGGTCCTCGGGCGACGTGGCAACGAGGGCGGCGATGTCGGTGGCGTCGAACTTCTTGCCCGGGATGGCGAGGACCAGGTCGCCGGAGTAGACGAGGCTCGCCAGCAAGACGACCACCCAGTCGGGCTCGAGGCGATACGTGCCCGGCGCCATGTACTCGACGTCCTGGACCGTGTGGATGAACTCGGCGCGGTTGAGAACCTGGCCCTGCCCTCTCTTGCCCAGGAGGTCGAGGATGTGCTTCGCGTACTTCGAACGGGTCGGGTCGAGCCGATCGCCGTCGAGGAGTTCCAGCGCGTCGAGGACCTTCGCCCCCTGCTGCGTCTTCGACGATCCCGCGATCCAGCGCAGCGCGTCCTGGACCGCCTGTCGCCGGCTGTCCTTCGTGTGGTAGGCCGAGAAGGTCGGATACTCGGGCGCCTGGTCCTCGAAGTGCGCGGCCAGGGCCACGGAGCCGACCGTGTTCACGATGTCCCGGACGTTGGCCCGAGCACCCGTCGCCGTGAGCTTGCCCTTGACCCACCCGATCAGCGGCTTCATTCGGCCCTGGTAGGTCACCTCGAAGGCCGTGGTCATGTGCTCCTGGAGCCACTTCGCGAGGTCGCGCAGGAAGCCCGATGCCTTGGCCTCGTAGACGTCCTTCGCGTGACCGGAGGCGCGTGATGCTAGGTCGAGGGCCGCGGCGCAGTTCTTCAGCGCCTGGCGGAAGGTGTCGTCCTGCCCGGTCAGGCGGAAGAACACCTCGTCCGCCTTCTTCTCGTCCTTGTAGTGCGGCGGTTCGTGCGGCTGGATGAAGTAGAGGTAGAAGTCCCGCGGCGGCACCGCCGTGGACCGCTCGTTGGGCGCCCCGAAGAAGAGGTAGCCCAGGCGTGACGCACGCCGCTCCCGCCACTCCAGCTCGTGCTCCCAGATCTTGTAGCCCGTGGCGTAGGTCGCGTCGGTACATTCCATGACGCGCTTGAGCGCCTCGTAGAAGTAGCGGTCGAGCTGGGTCTCGTCGAGGCTCTCGGCGCGCTTCTCGATCAGGGCGTCGTAGTCGTCGGTCTTCTTGAGATCGAGGTAGTACTGGCGGTTGTCCGGATTCGAGGAGATGAACTGGCCGCTGACCGTCTTGTGGATCTCGCGCAGAACGGTCTCGACCTGGGAGAGGAGGTCGTCGGCCGGCTCACCGCCGATGTCCTCGATGCCCGGCTGGTAGAGACAGAGGCCGTCGCGGAGCTCGTCCGGGGTGGCACCCAGCGGAGCGTGGACGTCGTTGTGAGTGAGCCGGTGAACCGAGAGCCCCTGGACGATGCGGAGCGCCATCGGCTTGTAGGTCGGTCGGGTGAAGGCCTGCTTGACGCGCGACTCCAGAACCTGGCTGCAGTCGATCACCGCCTTGATGTCGGGCACGGCACGGAAGGACGGGTTCTCCCGGAGCGTGTTCCAGTACGTGTCGTAGGCGATGAGGCCCGGGCTGTCGGACGGGAGTTCCTGGTCGATGATCCGCTTCATGGCCAGGGAGAGCGTCTTCAGCACCTCGCGCTTCTCGATCACCGTGATCCGCTCGAAGGTGTCGATGAAGTCGGGGTGGACCGGGAACAGCCGGACGAACTCATCCAGCCGCTCGTTCATGCTCCCGTAGAACTTGGTGAACGGCGTGAGGTAGTCCCGGATCCGCGTCTGCTGCTCGCCCGTCTTCTTGAGCAGCCGCTCGGCGACGACGAACTTCACGTCCTTGCGGGCGATGAGGAGCTGCTCGAAGCGGTCCTTCACCCGGCGCAGGCTGTCGGCCACGTGCGAGAAGCGGAGGCTGTCGAAGATCGCCTCCTGAACACCGGCCACGAAGCGGAAGCGCAGGTCCTTGCAGATCTCGCCCACCTCGCGCAGGAAGTTCAGGTCGAGGACCAGCTCCTGGTCCTTGCGGCTCTTGAGGTAGTCGAGGAGCTCGTCGACCACGAGGAGCACCCCCTGCTCGGGGTACCTCTCGTGGAAGGCGGCCATCATCTCCTCGAAGGCCCGCTTGTGGTTGGGGATCTTGTCCCTCGGCGGGAAGCGGTAGTCGATGCCCCAACCGGAGAGCGCCTCCTCGAGCTGCGAGCAGACGAACTCGCGGAAGTCCATCGTCGTGGCGCCCAGCTCGGTGCGGGCGACCTTGAACTTCCCGGCGATCCGTCGCGCCGCGTCGGCCAGGCCCGGGTTCGTCAGCGCATCGAGGAGCGCTGCGCGCTCGGCGATCGCCGAGATGACGGACATGAGGTGCGACTTCCCCGTGCCGTAGTTCCCGACGACGAGGAACCCCTTGTTGTCGGCCGGCTGGTCGAACTGAATCTGCGGGATCAGCACCCCGGTGAGCTTCTCCGCCATCTCGTCGCTCACGACGTAGGTGGCGACGAGCTGCTGGGCGGCCGACTCGCGGTTGGCGTCCCGAAGCTGGACCACCGACTCGATCGGCTCGAACTGGATCAGGTCGCCGTACTT
Source organism: uncultured Planctomycetia bacterium (assembly GCA_964419995.1). Lineage (GTDB taxonomy): Bacteria > Planctomycetota > CAYQRN01 > CAYQRN01. The sequence continues at coordinate 3,111 of CAYQRN010000069.1, read as the reverse complement.
CATCGTGCGCTACTCCCCATGAATAGCGGAGCTCCACCTCCGCGCTTCGGATTGGAATGGCGCTTCTGCGGAGCCCTGATCGGTGCAGTGTTCGGCCTCATCACGCCATGACCTCCGGGCAGACGACAACCAGCTCGCGTTGCGGGTATCGCTGATGCTCCGGGTGTTCCGGGACGGCGTAGGTCAGGTAGCCGTTCTCCAGAGCCCCGTTCCAGGCCGCGACGACGGTTCGGTTCCGTGACACCCCCTGCAGGAGGCGGAGTGGATCCTGCTTCAGCGTCACGTCGAACAGGATCTCGATGTTGTCGAGCAGCACGAGCGGCTCGTCTCTGCCCACGACTTCCTCCAGCACCTTGGGAAGCTCGAGCGCCCGCTGGCGCTCGGTAAGGTCGAGCATCCGGCGGGAGATCTCGAGGTTCAGGTTCAGGAGCGGCGCGCCGGTGTGCGCCGCCACGTCCTGCAACGCGGCGGTCTTCCCGGATCCGCTGGGCGCCGCGACCAGGATAAGCCGGTGGTACAGCTCCGCGGCCTTGCCGATCTGCGCGAGCACCTTCTCGGAAAGGGGTTCCGCCATCAGTGATCTCCGGTCGTGGGAAGGTCGCGGTCGCCTGATGTCCGGCCCACGTTCTTGTTCCGCTCAAGCCACTCGTCCACGTCCTCCCTCCGGAAGCGCCACTGCTGGCCGACCTTCGAGGCCGGGATCTTCCCCGCCTGCGCCATCCGGTAGACGGTGTCCTTGCTGAGGCGGAGGTAGGAGGCCACCTCCTCGATCGTCATGAGGGCGTCCATCGGCTCCATCGGTTCCCACGGTTGCGGACGGCCGGCCAGACCTGCCCAACGTACTGGACTCAAGTCGGTTGGACAAGGCGATAGGCCTTCGCCTCCCCGCCACCCAAGTCCACGCTCAGATCCACCGCTCCGATCGTGTGCTTCCGGCAAGGGTGCGGAATCCGGCGCCGTGCCCGTCGCGGAGCCGGAGGTCCGCCCGTGGCGGCGGGTGGGCCGGCGGAAGCCCTCGCTCGTGAACGTCGCCGGATGTGACGCGGGCCCTGGCCCCGTTCAGGGTCGGGCACGGGCGGTCCGCGCGGGCGTACGGAGCTTCGGTTTGTCAGGAGCGCGGTCGCGCGGGGCTCAGCCTGGCGGCCGGCCGCGGCTGAGGGTCTCGAGGTAGTTCCAGGGCAGCCAGTCCGTCGGGGACTTGGCGATCGCCTCGGCGTGGGAGAGCAAGGCGGTCAGGTACTGGAACGGATCGACTCGCGCCTGCTTCGCCGTCGCGATCAGGCTCATGAACAGGTCGCCGACCATGGCGCCGTTCTCGGTCTTGTAGAAGAGGCTGTTCTTCCGGTGGAGGATCGCCCTCTTCAACATCCGTTCGACGAGGTTGCTGTCCAGAGGGGCTCCCTCCACCCTCAGGAAGAGGGTCAGGCGATCCCAGCGCTTCAGGCTGTACTCGATCGCTTGCCCGAGCGCGGAGTTCGGCTCGATCTTCTTCTGCTTCGTCTGCTCCTCCATCCAGGTCTTCAGCCGGTCCATGATCGGCCCGCTCTCCTCCTGGTGGAGCCGCAGGCGCGCCGCCGGTGTCATTCCCTCCGACTTCGCGCGCTCGTCGACGACGTAGACGAGCGCCACCTCCTCGATGACGTGCCGGACCTCCGCGGGGAAGCTCTCGTTCACCTTCACGAAGAGCCGTCTCGCGTGGGCGAGGCAGTTCCCGAGAATCGTCTGGAGAGGCCGCGGAAGATTCCGATCGAGCGCGTCGCACATCTGCTTCGGCGTATCGAGGTCCGCCGATCTCGCCAGGAGCAGTCGTGCGAGGTTCTCGCCCGCGTGATGCCGCCCCGTGTAGAAAAGCACGATCTGCCGACCGTCCGAGAGCTCGGCCACGATCCCGCTCGTGAAGACCCCCGTCCGCTCGGGCTTCTCCCCCCGCGCACGGCAGGCCTTGAGATCCTTTACGACGGACAGGATCGTCATCGGCGTGTCGTCGTTGTAGAAAAGCTCCGCCTGGGCCACGAGACCTGCGAGCGCCTCATGGACCGGCCGAAGCCGGCCCGCCGCTTCGAGCAGGAGCTCCCACTGCGTCGAGACCGGAAGCGGCACCCCCGCGGATTCCTGAAGCGCTGCGATGCGGGTCATCGGGAAGCCGCTTCCGTAGCGGAGCGTCCCGAGGATCGCCGGGACCGACGCGTCGAATCTCTCCTCGCCGACCCCGGGCGGCGACGGGGCCACGAAGACGTTCCCACAGAGGCCGCACCGCAGCCGTTCCTTTTCGTACGCCGTCGCGACGATGGGCGTGGCGGCGCTGATCCGCAGAAGGACCACCGGCTTCTTCGGTCCGTACAGGGTCCCTCCGCAGCCGCGGGGACACCGGTCTCCTGCCCGGAACGACTCGTGCGGAACCCGGACCCTCTTGGCTCCGGTATACTCCTCCGCCGCATTCCTGCCGTGGCCCTTCCGATGCCGCTTCGCCGCCGCCGAGGTCGAAGCGGGCGGCGTGGCTTCCGGGCCGCCTCCGGTCACAGGCTCTTCCGCCACATGATCCATGGCCACCGACACCCACTGCCCTCGCCCACGTCACACCGTGAATAATGCGGGTTGACATCGGCCGGGTGTTCTCGCGTACGATGGGTACGGGCAGCCCAGAACCGATGTGGTAGTCGAACTGGGCTCGGCGCATCGCGGAGGTTGACCGGAAGGACATGAAACAGAAACAGGCCAAGGGAAGTCCACCAACGCAACTGGCTCGGTGCTCTGACTGTTCTTGCCTTGTTCGGGCTGATCGACTCTTCACACATCGTACCTGCCGCTGCCCTCAGCGGAAGCAGGCACCCCCTACTCCTCGGAACTCTCTGACCCGTATCCCAGCTACCCGTAGTTCTTGTATCGACTGCGGAGGGCAAGCCATCGTTGGCGACTCTCGCTGCTACAATTGTGGCCCGAATTGATCGCTGACGATCAAGGCGTCTTCCCACTCTTGAACTCATGGTGTCGGAATAGTTGCCGCCACTCGTTGGTTAGCCCGTTGATCGAACCCTCACGGGGGCACCGATCGGGGGGATTGGCGGTGGAGGGAGGTTGGGGATGTCAGCGCGGACGGGAGGCGGAGGGGAG
>CAYQRN010000068.1:0-19616 GCA_964419995.1 uncultured Planctomycetia bacterium | reverse complement strand
CGATCTCGACGGCGCCCGCCGGGAGTTCGATCAGGCCGGCGCCGTCTCGGGGCGCCCGGACTCCGAAGCCCTCTCAGGACTCGGCGCCGTGGCCTATGCCCGCGGGGACTTCAAGGATGCCGAGGAGCGATTCGCCGCGGCGGTGGAGGCGGACCCCCTGTCGGGCGCGGCACTCTACAACCTCGCCGTCGCGCGGCTCAGGCTCGGCGGGAAGTGGATCGAGGCCCGCATCGGGCTCGACGAGGCGGCGATGCTCGACCCGTTCATCGCGGCCCGCGCACGCGCGGCGCTCGGGTATCTCCACGAACGTCGGGGCGACGACACGGCCGCTCTCCAGGCCTATGAGTCCGCCCTGGAGGCCGATCCGACCGATCCCTGGATCCTCCACCTCCGCGGTCGCGGGCTCCTGAACCGCCGGGCCTTCGACCGCGCCTTCGAGGTCCTCTCCGAGGCGCTGCGCAGGCTGCCCGACCAGATCGACATCCTCTCGGCCCTCGGCGAGGCGGCGCTCTCCCTCGGGCGCTTCGAGGACGCGCGCCGCTTCCTCGATCGTGCCCTTCGGATCGCGCCCGGCCAGGCGCCGCTCCTCGCGCGACTCGGGCTCGTCCACACGGCCGAGGGGCGGATGGACGCCGCCTTCGAGGCGTTCGATGCGGCCCGCAAGGCCGCTCCCGGCGATGTCTTCGTCGACACGGCGTTCGCGTACTACTACTACCGGAAGGGAGCGGCCGAGGGCTCCGTCGTGAACCAGGAAGAGGCGCTCGGCAAGCTCAAGAGCGTCATCGACCGGACGAAGGGTTCGAGTCACCCTCTCGGCGCATGGGCGGCGGAGTGGCACGTGCGCATCTCCGAGAACCTGCGGAAGGTCATCTGGGAGGACGGCTTCAGCCGGATGGATCCCCAGGGAAATATCCAGCGGCGGTGGATCGTCGAGCTCCGGGCCTCGGATCCGGCGAAACGCGTGGACGTCTCGCTCCAGGACGGCCATGTGCGGTTCCTCGGGCGCCAGGGCAAGTCCGGCGTGCCCACGACCCTCACGCAGCGGAGGGACGGGCGATCCTTCGTCTCCTTCGAGGCGGCTGTCACGGTGCCGCCGGGAGCGGAGGTCCACGCGGGCATCGCCATCATCGGGATGCGGAGGAAGACGACCGTCGAGGTCAACCACGGCTTCGACGACCCCGCCGCCGGCGAGGTCGGCGAGCGCGGGATCCTCCTCGGCCGCACCCCCGCGGGCCAGCTCGCCTTCGCCGTTTTCGACAAGGGCAACCTCGGAGAATGGACGCCCGTCGCGGGCGTGCGCTGGCCGGAGAAGGGGACTCTGAGGCTCGGCATCGCCGTGAGCGACCGCGGCGCGGGGCGTTTCCGACTCTGGGCCGGCAATCCCGAGACGGCCATCGGCCCCGATCTCGAGCGGACGGACCTCCGCTCCTTCGCCCGCGATCTCTACCTCACGGTCTTCACGATGGCGGAGATCGACAAGCCCGTCGACGTGACCGCGGACGACGTGCGGATCGTGACGATGAGGCCCGAGAAATGACCCGGCTGGCGTCCTGCGCAGGGCCCCCTCCCCGGGGCTTCGGCGGCTCGGGATTCACGCTCATCGAGATCCTCGTGGTCCTCGGCATCATCGCGCTCCTCGGCGCCGTGCTCATGCCGAAGATCCTCTCGAAGTCGAAGATCGCCGACGTCAACGCCGCGAAGTCGTTCATCATGGGCGTGGCGGCCGTCCTCGATGCGCACGCCGCGGACGCGGGCAACTACCCGCCGTCGAGCCTCGACAAGCTCGAAACGGGGGTCAAGGCGCCCAACGCGCTGAACCAGGGCATCGAGACCCTCGTCGCCTACTTCTACTCGAAGACCCGGCGGGACCGCGGCGAACGCAATCCCCTCGCGGACTACGAGGGGCGCTTCCTGCGCAACCTCGACAAGGACGCTCTGCCGCGGTCCGTGACGACGTTCGAGAGCCCCGAGCTCTTCGAGATCGTGGATCCGTGGGGCAACCCCTACGTCTACTTCCACTGGAAGGACTACGGAGATGCCTCGGGCGACCGGGCATCGGGGGCGGCGGCCCTCTGCGCCCTCGGTTCGGGCCGGGAGGCCCGGGCCGTGCCCTGGCGCAACCCGAAGACACGTTCGTACTACCGGGACTCCGAGTTCCAGCTCTTCTCCGCGGGTCCCGACGGCGAGTTCAACACGGACGACGACATCGGCAACTGGTAGTGGCTGGCAATTCCGAGCCCCGGCGGGGGATCGTCCTCCCGCGGCCGCCCGCGCGCGGCGGATTCACGATGATGGAACTCCTCGTCGTGATGGGGATCATCGCCGTCCTTCTCGGCATCTCGGTCGGCATGTTCGACCGGATCGACCGCGGCCGGACCCTCCGCTCGGCCTCGGTCCTCCTCAAGACGGCCGTGCGGACCGTGCGCAATTCCGCGAGGGACCGCGGCGCGCCGGCCGTCCTCGAGGTCGACCCCGGCGCGAACACGATCCGGACCTTTGCGGCGGAGACGGCGGGTCTCTGGCATTTCGAGGATTCCGGCGGAGCGCGGGGGACCGACGTCAGCGGCGCCGAAATCGTGGACGGCGGCATCCTGCGCCGCTGTGCCCGCCTCTCGGGGGGCTCCATCGACTGCGGAGCCTGGCCCTTCTACGAGGCCGAGCGGGGCTTCACGTTCTCCCTCTGGATCCGCCCTTTCCGGGAGGCCTCGGGACTCTTCGCCGGCGGCGAGGTCGCGAGCCGGGGCCGGGCGTTCCGGCTCTCCGTGGGTTCCGGAGGCGAAGTCACGGCGGACGTGGGCCTCGGGCCGCAGGGCGTCGCCGAGACCCTCTCCACGCCGCCGGGCGCCGTGGTCCCGGAGCGGTGGACGCATCTCGCTCTCAGCTACGACCGGCGGGCGATCCGGATCCTCGTGGACCACGTAGAGCGGACGCGGCGGGCGGCGGAAGCCCCGCCGGCGTCGGCGAAGGGCGCCGGGCTCCGGATCGGAGGGGGACAGCGGGGACTCCAGGCTCTCGTGGACGAAGCCGTCTTCCTCGTGCTCCGCGAGGGCGACACGCTGCGGATCCAGGATCCCGCCTCCCTGGTGCCGGGGCCGGTCCGCCTCATCTACTTCGACGAACAGGGACGCCTCGACATCGTCGCGCATCCGCGTCCCGCCGAGATCGTCCTGCAGTCCCGGAAGGAAACGCTCACGCTGGGCATCGGTCGGACCGGATCCGTGCGGGAGACGATGGGGCGGGCGCCGGAGCCGGCCGCCGGTGCCTCGACGCCGGAGGAAGGGGGTGGCGATGTTCCGCGCTGACCGGGGCGCTCCGGAGCGCATCCTCTCGCCGGAATCCGGCGTCGCCTTCATCCTGGTTCTCACGTGCCTCCTCACGCTCCTCGTCATCGCGCTTCCGTTCGCCGTGACGAGCCGGAGCGACTACCGCGCCGCCGTCGCCGTGGATGCGCGGATCCGCGCCCGGCTCGGGGCCGAGCAGGCCCTCGAGATGGCCCGGTGGCGCCTCCTCTCCACGACCTTCGAGATGGAGCGGCAGGGGAACGGCGCAGCGACGCCCTATCACGACGCGGAGGAGGAGTTTCGCGTCATGCTCGACCTCGTCGACGACGCCGGGCGGCCTCTGCCGGGCCCCGACGGCCAGCCGCTCCTCCGGCACGCGGATCCGCGGGGCGAGCTCTGGGATGCCGTCGTCGAGGACGAACAGGCGCGCATCCACGCCGGCTCCGCGCCGCCGTTCCTCTTCGGCGCGCTCGTGGGGCGGACGACGCTCGCCGCGGAGCTCGACGAAACCGCCACCGTCATCGAGGTCGCCTCGACGGAGGGATTCCCGGCGGAGAAGGGCCGCGTCGTCATCGAGAGAGAGCTCATCGAGTACGAGCGGACGGAGGGAAGCCGGTTCCTCAACTGCCGGCGGGGCGCGGGCGAGGCGGAACGCTTTGGCCCCGCGGGGCGTGCCGCCGCGGGCGTGCCCGTGTTCAACGCCGTGGCCTTCGACCTTGCCCTCTACGACGCGGGCGGAGCCGAGCCCCGCGCCTACACGGCCCCCACGGCGGTGAAGGACGCAGCCCGGAGCGGCGGCTCCGCCCTGACGGACGGGGACCTCGACCGGATCCTCGGAAAGCTCACGGTCCACTCCTGGCGCCCGTCCCGGGACGGGCTGGCCCTCGGCGAGCGCATCCTCAACGACCTGAGGCCGGAGGACGGCATCCCGAAAGGGCTCGTCATCCAGGTCCAGAATCCCGACTTCTTCAGTCGCGGGGCGACCGTCGAGATCTCCGACGGGACGACCCGCGAGCGCCATCTCGTGTACGAGGCCCGGCGGCAGGGGCCGGGAGGGATGATCCGTCTCTACGGCACGACGCAGAACACCTTCGCCGCAGGCACGGCAACGATCCGGGCCGAGGTCCGCCACCCGGTGAATATCAATGCGTGCGCCCGTGACGTCCTCGTCATGCTCATGGATCGGATCGAGTGGACATCCGGCGGCGGAGGGCGGGAGGGCGAGCAGAGCCATACCATCACGGAGGATCTGGCCCGGATCGTGGCGGACGAGATCATCCGGAGCCGCCCGGTGACGGGCTATCCGCATCTCGCGCGGATCCTGAAGGGGCTCTACCACCGCTTCCTCCGCGAAACGGGCGGGGAATCGGCCATGACCGTGTTCCAGGCCCTCGCCATCTACGCCAACGCCGTGAACCCCAACGACCGGACGCTCCGGCATTCGACGGTTCCCTTCGCCTTCCGGTCCATGGACCGGTTCATGATCACGGGCGCGGCGAGCATCAACAACGCGGGGGGCATCGAGCTCGCCCGAGTGCGGCTCCGCGATCACGTGCGCGTCGCGGCGCCGGGGGATCAGATCTTCACGCTCACGCACCAGGTGGACTTCAGCGAGTTCTCGAACGCCACGCGGGCGGCGCGGCACGTCGAGTCCTGGCCGGCCTCCGTCGCGCGGTTCCAGGGCGCGACGAGCTATCCGCCCTCCGAGATCCCCCGGCATCTCTACCGGTTCCGGCAGGAGGCGGGCGAGGGGATCTTCCCGAGCGAGACGGAGGGCGAACTGCGGCTCCGCGCGTTCCGGATGCCGGCGACGGGCTTTGCTCAGCACTTCGACGGGGCGCAGCTCTTCGAGGAGTCGGATCTGCCGACGGAGATGCTCACGCCGGAGGGCATGCCGACAGGGGCGGGGGGCTTCATCCTCCCGATGCAGCGCGGCGGCACCGGGCGCTCCCTCACGGACGGTCTCGGCGGCATCCCCGCCGCGGTGGACTTCTGGTTCCGTCCGACGGGTGGGATCGGCTCCCCCCGCACGCTCTTCCAGGCCGTGGGGACGGATGCCGACGAGGATCACGTGACGCTCGACTGGGATCCGGGGCGGGGCGAGCTCCGCCTCCGGGTCCACGACCGGACGCTCCGGGATGCCGCATCGGGCTTCGAGGAGACGGCGGAGGTGACCTGGCAGCCACCGCCGGGCGTCATCATCGACGACGGCTGGCAGCACCTCGGGGCAAGCTACCGGGGTACGAAGCCCGAGGATCTCCTCCTCTTCGTGGACGGATTCCGGCGCGGACGGCAGAAGTACCGCACGACGCTCACGACGGATCTCTCGACATCGGATCAGTACATCTCCGTCGAGGACGCCGCCGACTGGCCCCGACAGGGCGCGGCGTGGGTGGGTCGCGAGGTCGTGGAGTTCTCTGCCATCTCCGGGAACCAGCTCCAGGTGCGCCGCTATCCGGACCAGTCCTCGGGCCGCGGGGCCCGGGGCACGACGACCATGGCGCACCGGAACGGAGAGCCCGTGACGCTCTTCGGCTACTCGACCCTCCTCACGACGGCCAGCGGAACTTCGGGCCTCGTCCTCACGGAAGGGGGCGGGCGGCTGGCGTCGGAGCTCGGCCCCTTCAACATCGTGGCCATCGGCGCCAACGCCACCCGAACGTTTCCGGGGGCGACGCCCCAGGCGCCGCCGGTCACCGTGGAGGTCTACGACCCTGCCGCGGCCAACGGCACATCCCTCGTCCTCGAGCAGGCGGCGGGGGCTCCGGCCGACTTCTCCGGGTTCCAGACGAGCGGCGGGTACGTCATCATCGTCTCGCGGCCCTTCGGCACCGGATCCGGCGCCCTCTCCGCCGGGATCGAGCTCCTCCGCTACGCGAGCGCGTCGCAGAACCCCGCCGGACAGGGCCTCGTCCTCTCCGGGCTTTCGCCCGTGCCGAACCCGGCCAATCCCGACCTGCTCGTCAACGCCGTGTGCAACATCCAGGTCGGCCAGCAGCAGATCCAGATCCCCATCAGCCTGCAGCGGACCGTCCACGCGGTCCGGAACCCGAACAACGGCCAGCGGCTCGCCCTGTGCTTCCCGATCTCGGTCCATCTGAGCCGGACCTCCGGATACCGGGTGCCGGACCCCTCCATCACGAACCCCGATTTCGACACGGACTACGAGCTCGTGCAGATCGGCGTCCCCGATGTCGCCAACCTCGCGAGCCATCGGATCGAGTGGATCCGCTACCACCACGTCGCGGAGTCGGATCGCATGCTCCTCCTCGATGAGCGGGAGCTCATCTGCGACGCGGCGACCGTCTGCTACGCGCAGCTTTTCGGGCAGGGGGCGGGCGGCGGTCCCTTCGACCCGGCGCCGGTGGAGCAGGTCCTGCGGTTCCGGAGCCAGGGCAACACGACGATGTTCGGCTGGTCCTGGAGCTCCCAGGGCGGCACGCCGCGGCGGCACGGCACCGGCGAGGAAGTCGTGCCCGTGTTCCGGACAGTTCGCTTCGGTGCCGGTCAGACGACGACCGCGGGCTACGGCGACAGCGCTACCCTCGAGATCGTGAGCGGCACCGAGCGCGCCCGGGTGCGCTTCGACGTGGCCTGGACGGGCGCCCGGTCCGCCGTCTCTGCGAAGTCCGACGACCGCGACCGCGTCGCCTTCACGCGGAACACGGGAGCGCCCGTGGCCCAGACGACCCTGCCGCCGAACGGCATCGACGATGCCCGGCGCTACACCCGGATCCTGCGGTTCCCCTCGGGCGAGCTTCCGGATCTCGCCGGGGGCACGGCTCTGGCGGGCAGCGACGCGGCGGGAAAGAACGGAGGCGAGGGCCTCATCGACGAGATCCGTATCACCGAGTTCGGCCCGCGCAGCGCCCAGGCGCCCTCCGAGCGCTATGTGGTCTGGGACGAGGTCGCCGTGCGGACTTCGGCCCAGTCCACGGCCCAGACGCCGCAGCCCGATCCGCTCATCGCGCGGACGGAGACCGAGATCCCCGTGGCGGACATCGAGCTGCTCGTGTGCCCGCCCCTCACGCCGCCGCCGCCCAACGTCATCGTGCGGAACCTCCCGGACGGACGGCGGATCCAGACGCTCCGCCTTACGGGGCTTCCGAACGATGCGGGACTCGTGCAGATCGGCAACGAGATCATCGCGTTCCGGCGGGCGGGTCAGGGGTCGCGGGGAGTTCCGGCCCTCCTCGACTGCATCCGCGGCTTCATGGGCACCGATCCCGAGGATCACGCGTTCGGATCCAACGTCGTGTTCCTCGACTTCGTGCCCGTGACGATGCTCCTCGACGCCATCGATCCGAAGGCTTCGGAAATCCCGGTCGTGGACGGCCGGGACTTCCCCTCGAGTGGCGGGACCGCCCTCATCGACGGCGAGATGGTCCACTGGACGGACAAGTTTCGCGGGCCGGGGCTCCTCCGGGGACCGGTGGTCCGCGAGGGAGAGGGCGTGCGCGGCGCCTTCCGGGGCCGCTTCGGGACGCGTTCCCAGGCCCACGACGCCGAGTCCATCGTGCTCATGATGCCCTTCCGCTACTGGGACCGCTTCGTGCCGGAATGCGACGATCCGGAGCTCGGGTACTTCCAGTTCGACATCGACGAGCCCTCGATGTTCTTCAGGAGCCTCGACTTCTCGGAGCGGCTGCCGAAACCCCACCTCGGCCTCCGGATCCTCGTGCGGACGGATCCGCGGATCCCGTGGGATGCGCGCCCGAACGAGCGGCCGGGCCTCTGGCTCTTCGACCGACCGAAGGACCAGAACCATCGGAACACGATCCTCGCCCAGGGGTCGGGACTCTCCGCGCGTATCTTCTTCGCGTATCAGCCCGGGGCCTTCGACGGCGTGACCCTCGAACCCCAGTCCTGGAAGGAGACGCCGATCCTCCTCGACGTGACCGTGGACGGCTTCGCCCCCACGGTCGTCGCGTCCCGGGAGGAGCTGAAATGACGCGGCGCGACGCGGGCAGGACCGGCCTCCGGAGCGGATTCACGCTCATCGAGCTTCTCGTGGCGATGGGGATCTTCGCGGCGCTCGGCACGATGATCCTCACGCTCCTGCGGGGCAGCCTCGATCTCTTCTCGAAGAACGAGCGGCGCGGGGAAGCCCTCGGGAAGGTGGAGCTGGCTCTCGAGCTCCTCGAGAGCGATCTGTCGTGCGTCTGGTCCGGCGACCCCGCAGCCGGCGCCGTCTCACGGTTCGAGTGCGACTGGGCGCGGCGGGCCTCGGGCGAGAAGCCCGTGCCGCGAGGCGACCCGCGCTCGTTCCGCCTCCGTCTCGTCAGGACGATCCCGGGCGGCGAGATGCACGATCCGATCCTGCGCTTCGCCGGAACGCGTCCGGGTTCGAACCGCCTCTACACGGGCGCCGACGTGCCCGCGTCGGCGGCTCCCGATGTCGCCCCGCCGGGGGGGCTCATCGAGGTCGCCTGGATCCTCGATCGCGGCCCCACCGACGGCCCGGGGGAACTGACCCTCTACCGGGCCGTTCGGGCGCCGGTGCTGCGGGCCGGATCGTTCTTCGACCCCGCCACGGAGGACGCCATGGACCGGCCCGACTGGGCGGAGAACAACGCCGAGCCCGTGGTCTCGGGCGTCCTCTTCTTCGCCCTGCTCTTCGCGGGCGACGCCGCGGTCTCCGGCGAGGAGGCCGCCGTCTTCGATCCGAGGCCCGACGGTGGCCGGCCGGCGGGGGGCCCGGATCTCTGGTGGGACTCCACGCGGGAACGCCGCGCGGAATTCTCCCGCCACCGTCCCGGGGTCGCCGGCGTGCCGGAGGACGACGTCTTTCCGCGGCGCGTGCGCGTCGTCCTCACGGTGGCGTCCGACGGCGAGCGCATCGCCGGACCGAAGGTGGAGGCGGCGGTCCTCTACAACGGGCGCCGGATCGAGATGTCCACGACGGCTCCGATCGCGCGCATGCCGTCGGACGACCGCGCAGTCAAGATCGGCGATGAGTGGATGAACGTGACAGCCGTGGACCGGGGCGGCATCGCGGTGCGCCGCGGGGCGCGGCGCACCGCCCCGGCGGCGATTCCCGCGGGCACGCCGGTCCTCATCGGCTCCACCTACCGCCGCCTCGTCACCCTGGCCTGCGGCCGGGAGTTCGCGGAGGCGGGATCGTGATCCGGAGGCTGCGGACATCGGCGGGCGCGGCGGCGCCGCAGGGCGGCCCTGCGGCGGGCTTCACGCTCGTGGAGATCCTCGTCGCGCTCGGCATCCTCCTCGTCGGGATGACCGGCGTCATGGCGCTCCTGTCCGCCGGCGTGGCGCTCGAGAAGGACGGCGCCGACCGCGCCGAATCGGCGCTTCTCGTCCGCGAACTCCTCGAACAAGCCCGGGCGGACGCCGCGGAGGCTCCGGAGGACGGCGGTCCGGCGGCTGCCGCGGTCCCCCAGCCGGTCCCCGGGCGGCCGGGTGTCTCTTACACGGCGAGGTTTACGGCGATTCCGGGGGATCCCACCGGCCGCGCCCGGGTCGTCGTGATCGAGATCCAGCGCGAAGTGAGGGGCCGGGTCCGGTCCGAGCGGTACGGGCCCTATACGGTGATCCTCGACCGCGAATTCCGTACAAAGGTGAAGGAAGCCCGTTCCGGCACCTGAGTCAGAGACAGGGAGGACGATCCATGAACCACGCGAGACGACCCCTCCGGCACTCCGCCGTCCCCGCGATCCTGCTCTTCGCCGCCGCGACGGTCCTCGCGGCGCCGATCCGGCCGGACGGGATCTTCCTCCGCGACGGCCGTTACATCCAGGCGGAGGTCCTCGAGGCCACCGCGCGGGGCGTCACCCTGAAGCTCGTCGAGACGGGCGGCACCGTCTTCCTCCGATGGGAGGCCCTGCGGGAGGAGGAACAGCGTCGCGTCAAGGTCATGAAGGGACTCCTCGAGGAGGATCTCGACCATCTTCTCGTGGAACCCGGGAAGCGCCTCATCCTCCGGAACGGGAACCGCGTCGAGGGGCTCGTCCGCTCCGAGACGCAGGAGGCCGTGACCTTCCAGAACCGCGGCCGGGTCGCCGAGTATCTGCGGTCCTCCATCCTCCGCGTCGAGGACGCCGAGGTCAGCGTTCTCGAGATCTGGACGATGGAGGAGCTCTACACGCGGAAGCTCGCCGAGATCAAGCCCACCGACGACGACGTCGTGGGTCACTTCGAGATGGCCAAGTACGCGCGAGCCATCGGCGCCTACGACAAGGCCATCGACCACCTCGTCCGCGTGCGGGAGATCAATCCCGACTACAAGGCCGACTACGTGAGGAACCAGCTTCCGTATCTCGAGCTTCTCCACAAGAACAAGGCCATCGGCGAGGCCATGGCGCGGGCGCGCCAGCACGTCTTCCGGAATCAGTTCGACCTGGCCATCGGGATCCTCGCGGAGCTCGAGGGCCTCAAGGAGGTCAAGGACAGCGAGAAGCTCACGCGGGACATCCAGAGGGACCGGAAGCGCTTCGAGGAACAGCGCTGGGCCTTCTTCCAGAAGAAGGTCGTCTCCAGGTACCTGACGCTGCTCAAGCGTTTCACGGACGATCTCTCGAGGGATCCCAAGATGGACCTCGAGAAGGCCAAGGCCCACATGCGCAAGGGTCTGCACGAGCAGATCGTCGAACGGATCGCGAAGGACCTCGGGATCGACGGGAAGAAGGAGGTCGAGCCCATGTGGACGGCCCGCAAGATCCACCGCTCCGAGGTCGCGTCGTACGGGAGCGGCACGTTCATCGTGGACGGCGACGGCGGCGGCGCCGGGGGGAAGAGCCAGCAGGCGGACCTCCAGCGGCTCCGCGAGCTCTACGAGCGGGCGCGACAGAACCGCGGCCGGCAGAGCCAGGCGGCGCAGCCTCAGGTCGAGCCGCCGAAGCTCGCAACGCCGGAGGAGTGGTGGAAGGCCGCCGATTCGGCCGAGCGCGCCCAGTGGATGCGCGCGTACTTCGTCGAGCAGGGGAAGAAGCTGACCATCGTCGGCGAGCGGAACGACGAGTGCGGCCGCTGTGGCGGCACGGGCCAGCTCCAGCAGCTCACGACCCAGGGCGAGACGACATCCTTCACCTGCCCGCGCTGTCACGGCCTGCGCCGGGACCGCGGGTTCACGTACCGATAGCCGCGGGGCCCGTGGGACGGCGGGGAAGAGCCTTGTCCCGGCGCGCCGCGGCGGCTCTTGCCCTCCTCGCGGCGGCGTGCACCGCGCCGCGGCTTCCGGTCGATCCGCCGCGGGAGCGGTTCCCGGACGTCCGGGAAGTGGATCTCACGCCGGCGACGCGCCCTGTCGCGGCGGGCGTGGCCGGGGGTGCGCGGGCGGTCCTTTCCGGAGAGGACGCCGTCGTGGCCCGCGTCGGCGGCCGTGCTGTCCGCGCCGCCGAGCTCGTCGATCACGCGCTGGCGAAGTACCCCGATCAGATCCATGCGGCGCTCGATCACCTCATCGACACGATCGTGGTCCGCATGGAGGCCGACCGTCTCGGCATGGCCGTGGATCCGTCTGCCGTGGACGAGGAACTGGCCCGGCGCGAGGCCGAGCTCGAGCGCCGGGCGCGGCTCGCCGGGGGCGCCGGCGCCACCCTCGAGTCCTGGCTCCGCGCGGAACTCCGAATGACGACGGCGACGTTCCGGGAGGCAGAGCGACAGCGGATCGCCGAGTCGTGGCTCCACGCGAGGGTCATCCGCTACCACCAGCTCAGGGAGGACCGAGCCCGCTTCCGGATCATCCTCGTCGAGAGCCGCGAGCTCGCGGGGAGAATCCTCGCCGACCTGGCGGCGGGGGCCGACTTCGGCACCCTCGCGCGGCAGCACTCGCTCCACGCGGCCGCGGAGGACGGAGGACTCGTGCCGTGGCTCGCGCGGAGCGCCATGACCCCTGCCGTGGCGGAGATCGTGTTTCGATTGCGCCCCGGTGATGTCGGCCCTCTCGGGATCCTGCGGGACGGGGAGGGGCGCCTCCGCTACCAGATCGTGAAGCTCGTGGAGTCGGCGCCGGGGCGGGACGTTCCCTGGTCGGACGCCCGGGCCTCCGTGGAGGCCGGCCTCCGGGAGGCGCCGGTCTCGGAATTCGAGTGGCTCCAGTGGAAACTCGTCCGCGAGTCGTTGTATGATATCGACAACCGGTTGAGTCCCGGCCCGACGGATCCCCCGCCGATCCGGTGATGCGCCGCGGTGAAACTCCGCGGTTCCGGCCGGTGCGGGAAACCGGGATTGTTCTCCTTTCGTCCGGGGAGGGAGCGATGGAACTGCGAGACGACGCGCCCGGCCTGGCCGGGACCTGCGAGGACGCCACGGGT
This sequence comes from uncultured Planctomycetia bacterium, assembly GCA_964419995.1. Classification (GTDB taxonomy): domain Bacteria; phylum Planctomycetota; family CAYQRN01; genus CAYQRN01. The sequence goes on along the minus strand of CAYQRN010000068.1, from coordinate 7,066 downwards.
TCGGCGGAGGCGGCGATGACGGAGACCCCGGCGGGGAGGCGAGGGAGACGGCGCCCCGGCGGGCGGATCGTACGGGTCGCAGCGGCGCCGGAGATGCCTCCGGCCGAAGCCGGGGGAGCCGCGAGCCCCGCGGCGGTGCCTTCGCCCGCGCCGGAGGAGATCCCCGCCGACGTCCCCGCCGTCCTCGAAGCTCTGCTCTTCGCCTCGGCGGAGCCCCTCCCTCTGCGCACACTGGCAGCCGCCTTCGAGGGTCGCCTCGATGCGGCGGCCCTCGAAACCGCCCTCCGGGAACTCGGAGCGCGCCTCGACCGCGATGCCCGGGGGATCCGCCTCGCGGAGGTCGCACGCGGGTGGCGCCTCGAGACCCGTCCCGAGCTCGCCTCCTACCTCCGCCGGCTCGTGGCCTGCGCCGACGAGAAGCTCACGCCCGCGGCGATAGAGACCCTGGCGATCATCGCCTACAAGCAGCCCGTGACGCGGGCCGACGTCGATGCGATCCGCGGCGTCGGGTCCGGCCCCATCATCCGGTCCCTCATGGACCGCCGCCTCGTGCGGGTCACCGGCCGCGCCGAACTCCCCGGAGCGCCATTCCAATACGGCACGACCTCGCGTTTCCTGCTCCAGTTCGGCCTCCGAACGCCGTCGGATCTGCCCCGCCCGAGGGACCTCTGATCCGCGGATCCTCCCTCGCCGCGGCCTCTTGCGCGCCCTTCGGTCGCGGGAGGCCTTGAGGTATCCTGACCCCCGCGTTTCCAGGGGCCGGAGGCCCCTCCGATCCCCCCACCGGGAGTTTCGCCCATGTCGTTCATGGAAAAATACAGGATGCCAATCCTGTTCATCTGCCTCCTCATCATGGGCGGATTCGGCGTCTGGTCGATGGTGGCCGGCCTCTTCTCGGGTCCCGCGGCGGAGGACCAGGTGGCGGGGAGCTTCCGTCTTCCCGGAGGCGAAGTCGTGAGCCTCACGGAGCGCGATCTCCACCAGCTCATCGTGGCCTACGCGCCGGCCATCCGCACCGCGCAGGGGGGCGAGGACCGCCGGACGCTGGCCGAGCGAGCCTTCGAGCGGTACGTGTCGCTCCGGACGGCCGCTGCCATGGGCATCCGCGTCAGCGATGCCGAGCTTTCGGACTTCATGCGGGACACGGGGTGGAGCCAGATCGCGAGGAACGCGGAGGGACGCTACGACGAACGCCAGTACCGCCTCACGATCACGCGCATGGGCTACGGCAGCATCGCCGACTTCGAAGCGACGCTTCGCGAGACGCTCATCATCAGCAAGCTCCGCCAGAGTCTCGACGCGGCGGAGGAGCCGACCCTCGAGGCCATGTACGAGAGGTACCGCAAGGATCACCGCCGGCACAAGGTCGCCTGGGCGGGGTTCGATCCCGACGCGCACAAGGTCGATCTCGATCTGTCGAAGGAGGAAGACCAGAAGACCCTGGCCGCCTGGTACGACGATGCGTCGATCGCCGCAGTGAGCCAGTTTCGGGAGCGTCTGCGGCGGGAAACCGGCCCGCGCGCCGACGTCCAGGTCATCTATGCGCGTTTCAACGACCTCACGACGGAGGAACTCCGCCGTCGCTACGAAGAGACATGGAAGGCTCTGGCGGAGAAGGAGGGTCTGCGGGCCGACGAGGGCGTCATCGCCAACCTCAAGGACCGCTGGACGGCGCGCCGGGAGTCCGGATACGCGCACCTCGAGGGTGCGGTGAAGGCGGCCGTCGAGACCGCTCCGTCACCGGGGGACCTGCCCACCGAATTCGATCTCGTGAAGGAACGGCTCGTCCAGGAGGCCATCTGCATCCGGCTCATGGAAGCAGCGTGGCGGGAAGTCACGCGGGACAAGGATCCCCTCACCCTTGCGGCGGCGGCCGAGAAGTACGGCTTCGGGCACAAGCGGCTCGACGGGGCCGGCCACGACGCGATCACGAACTTCGACGCCGCGCCGGGCGGCGACCAGGCCCGGTGGCTCCTGAACCCCGCCCACGGCGTCGTCGACGGCGGTGTTCTTGCCGGGGAGGAGATGCCGGCCGAGATGCGCATCGCGGGGAAGGGCCCCGTGGACCAGGCAGGTCTGCAGACCTCCGTCTGGCGGCTCGTGAAGCGATACCCGGGGGACGCTCCGGGCCGGGAGACCGGGGACGTGGAGGTCATGTACGTCACGTTCCGCGGCGTGTCCATGGCGGATTTCGACGGGCTCTTCCGGGAACGTTTCGCGCCGATGGCGGAGAAGCTCGGGCTCCGGGTCAGCGATGCCGACATGGCGGTCCTGCGGAAGCGGTGGGAGACCTTCCGGCCCCAGGACGGGAGCAGCCGGCAGTACCAGTATCTCGCCGCGGAGATCGCAGAGCGGGCCGAGGCCGCCCGGCGGGACCGCGATGCGCGCGCGGGCGACACGGCGACGCGGCCCGCAGCCGCGGACGGCTTCGATGTCGTGCGCGAGCGACTGATCATCGAATGGACCGTGCTCAAGCTCATGGAGAAGGCCCACGAGGCGGTCAGCCGCGCCACGGACCCCATGACCTTCACCGATGCGGCGGCCCTCTACGGCTTCCGGGCGGTCACGCTCCAGGGAAAGACGAAGGACGAGCTCACGAAGCACACGGACTTCCCCTCGGATCCGGCCCAGGTCACCACGCTGTTCCAGCTCGACGCGGGCAGGATCCTCGATGGCGTCTCACCCGAGGGCCTGGCGCGGGGGCCCATGGACAACCCCGGCGTCCAGTGCTCGGTCTGGAAGCTCCTCGAGAAGAAGCCCGAGGAAGTGCCGGCCCTCAAGGACGTCCGGGACCGCGTCGAGACCGAATACGAATCCTGGGTCGGCATGGATCGGGCGAAGAAGGGCGGCGAGGCCTTCGAGAAGGCCATGGATGAGTTCTGCGACGCGAAGATCGGAGACGCCGTGCAGAAGGCCGCGGAGTCCCGCGACCAGGCCATTGCCACGGCCACGGAGAAGCTCCGGCAGGAAGTCGCGGACTTCGAGGCGCGGATCAAGGACGCTCCCGAGGCGGAGAAGGCCGGGCTCGAGGCCGAGAAGCGGGCGCGGCAGGACCAGATCCGCGTCATCGAGGAAGGCGAACGCATCAAGGCCGACCGGGCTCTGGCCGAGCTGCGCAAGCCGCACCGTGGCGAGGCCTTCGACACCGTGGCCGCGAAGCTCGGCGTCCCGATCACGGTGGAGGGCTTCTTCCGCAGGGGCGGTGGCGCCCCGTCCGCGGCCGCGGATCCCTTCGCGAAGCGGGCCCGTTTCTACGTCCGGAACCAGCATCCCGACGTGACGCTCGAGACCTTCAAGGATGGCGATGTGGCGCCGCTGCGGTCCAATCCCCAGCTCCGCGTCCACGTGATCGCGAAGCTCATCGGACGCAAGGACCCGGAGCCCCGGGATATGTTCCTGCGCGGCCACCAGGCGGCCCAGATCGTGAGCCAGCTCAACCCGAACCCGAACCTGAGGCGGCAGGGCCGCGCACCCGAGACGGCCTGGCCCTATGCCCTCCTCCGGGAGTCGGGTGGCTTCGCGCTGGACGCGCCCTACGTGGAGCGTCTCCGCAAGGAGGAGGAGGAGGACCGGGCCCGGCGCGCGCGGGAGGCGGAAGCCGAGCGGCTGCAGCGCCAGAAGGAGCTCGAGCGGACCCGGCCCGTCGAGTCCGCACCGTCCGGCCCCGTCGCGCCGCGCTGACGGAAATCCGGTCGTACGGAGCTCCGGCCGCAGGGGGTACGCCGGAGCCTTTCCGGCTCCGCAACCCCCGGGCGCGCCGTGCGCCGCGCGCCGGCGTCAGGCCCTGCGGGCCACGAACGCCGTGAAGTCGTGCCCGACGAGGCCCTTGTCGATGAGGCGCGTCTCCTCGTCGAAGACCCACCTGAGCCACGCCATGTCGTCGAGGCGCGCCTCCCGGAAGGCCGAGATGTTGTAGGAGAGGACGGGCTGGAGGATCGAACCACCGAGCCCGAGACACTCCTCGACGACGAACCCGTGCCTCGGAAGGAGGGGGAGGATCTCGTCGCTGCGGACTGCCTCGGAGGGATCCTCGACGAGCATGTAGCGGATCTCCTGCCGCCGCGCGCGACTGCGCTCCCGGCGATAGCGCCCGGGAAGCGCCGCGAGGATGGCGTTGGCGAGGGCGAGGCGCTCATCGCTCCACTGGAACCGGGTCGGTCCCGTGTACTCGAGACCGCAGATGCAGCCGCCGGGCACGAGGGCCTCCCGGATGCGGTCGAGGAACGCTTCGAGACGCTCGACGTGGTGGATCGCGCCGAGGCCGAGGACGGCCGCGAGGGATCCTGGGGCGAGAGCCAGGGCGTTCATGTCGGCCGCGTGGAAGGTCAGATTGACGAGGCCCCTTCGGGTGGCCTCGCGCGCGGCGGCCGCGACCACCGGAGCCGACACGTCGAAGGCGTGGAACCGGAGATGCGGGAGGCGCCCGGCGAGCTCCATCTCCTTGGTCGCGGCGCCGCAGCCCACGGAGAGGATGCGGTCCCCCGCCTGCGTCCGCGGTCGCAACGCCTCGGCAACGATGCCCGTGAGAGTCTCGGTCCTGCCCACGGCACGGATGGCGATCCAGGCCATCAGGGTCGCGTGGCTCATGAAATCGTCGTGGGCGTGGTCGACGCGCCCTTCGTGTCGCCGGCGCCAGTAGTCCTCGGCAAGGCCCCGTTCATCCGTCATGGCTGCCCTCCGGCGGCGCGCGGCGCGGGAGCGGGGTCGAATCCGCCGCGGCAGAGGGGCTGGCACCGCAGGAGCCTGAAGACGCCGAGCAGGACGCCGCGAGGAAGGCCCCGGGTGGCGATGGCGTCGATCATGTACTGGCTGCAGCTCGGATAGAACCGGCAGGAGGGGGGCAGCAGGCGGGCGACCGTGAGCTGGTACCCCCGGACGACGAGGATGGCGAGGCGGCCCGGAAGTTCGACGACTCTCATGGCGCTTCCGCGCGGGCCAGCCGCGCCGCGACGCGGGCGAGAAGCTCGAGGAGCGCGGGGCGGACGGTCGCGAGCGTGGGCGGCGCATCCGGGCGCCGCGGCACGACGACGAGATCGATCCCGCCGGGAAGAGAGGGGAGGGCCGCCCGGATCGTCTCCCGGATGAGCCGCTTCATGCGGTTGCGCCGCACCGCGTCCCCCACGGTCCGCGGAACGGAGAGGCCGAATCGCGTGACGGCGAGAGCGTTCCTGCGGGCCACCACGAGAAAGGCCGCGTTCCGCGCGCGGACGCCCTCCCGAAATGTCGCCTCGAAGTCCGATTTGCGGCGCAGTCTGTTCTCGGAGAAGCGTGCGATGTGGAGCTCCCGGGACGCCGGGGCGGGTCCCGGCTGCCTCAGCGCTGCCGCCTCGCCCGTTCGGCCTCGAAACTGACCTTGAGCTTCAGGGCTTCCGTGGCCCGATCGTTGAGGGATGGCTGGTTCCGCACGAAGGTGTCGAGCTCCCTGAGGGCCTCGTCCCACCGCTCGAGGCGGCCGAGCGTCGCGCCGATGTGGAAGTGCAGCTCGGCGTACTCCGGGGGCAGGACCGTGTCGGACGCGATCTCGTAGTGCTCGGCGACCAGTTCCCGGGCCCGCGTCAGGAGACCGAGGGCCGGTTCCGGCCGGCCCGCCTCCGTGTGGATCTCCGCCATGCGCCGGCAGGCGTTGACGACCTTCTCGAGGTTCGTGTCGAGCTTCGAGGCGATGATCTGCTCGGCGGTCTCGAGCTCGCGGGACGTGAGGTTCCCTTCCGCGAGGCTTTCCTTGCGGCGGGCCCAGATCCGGCGGCTCTCCTCGGCGATGGCGAGATAGCGCCCGTAGGCCTCGAGCGCCGCGTCGTCGTCGGCGTCGATGAGGCGCAGATCCGCGACGTTCAGGATGGCCTCGGGAGGACCGTGGCCCATGGCCGCCAGCCTCTCGAACTTCTCCCGCGCGCGGCCGTAGCAGTCGATCCTCTGGCGGCGGCGCTCGTCGAGCTTCCGGCGCACGGCGGCCATCTTCTCGTCCTGGAGGCGCGCGATCTCCATGACCTCGAGGCGGCGCACATCGAGGGTCGCGAGGTTGCCGAGCGCCCGCTCGGAGAGAGCGAGGCCGAGGGCCGCCGACCACTGCGCGAGCGCGGGGGGAGGGGCGGAGGCCGTGTCCGCTTCGATGGTGCCGTCCCAGAGCTCGGCGAAGGACGCCGAAGCGCGGCGGAGCTCCGTCTCGGCGCTCTGGAGATCGCCCGCGTGGCCCCGGTTCCGGCCGATGTAGAGGCTGCAGTACGCATGTCCCATGCGCGCCGAACGGTCCGAGGGGTCAAGAACCAGGGCCTTCTGGAACTGGTCCCGCGCCCGGAAGTAGTTGCCGCCCTCGAGGTATTCCTTCGCGTTGACGGCGTAGTCTTCCGCCGTGCGCGGCGATCCCTCGTCGCCGTCGACGGGATCGGGGGCGAGGAACCCGCAGGAGGGGATGAGCGCCACAGCGAGGAGAAGGACTCGGGAGGGGGGGGAGGACATCGCTCGGGCTCCGGGGTCGCCGGACGGGCGGGGACGATCATCATAAGCCCCGGCGGCGGGGGCTGCAAAGCACGGGTTCACGTGGGATTCTCCTCCCGGCCGAGGAGCCGGTGCAGGCGGGCGGGGTCCATCCGGACCCGGAGGGTCCGCGCGGAGGACAGGGAGACGAGGCCGGGCTTGGCCCCGCGCGGCTTGCGGACGTACTTGCAGCGCGTGTAGGACACGTTGCGCGTGCCGCTCGGTGCACAGCGGCTGTAGTGGATCGCGAGGTGCGCGGCGTCGAGGAGGGTCTCGAGCGTCAGCTCGCCGTCGCACCGCACGACGACGTGGCTCCCGGGATCGTCGGCGGCATGGAGCCACCAGTCGTTGCCCCTCGCGTGGCTCCTCGTGAGCGCATCGTTGTCGCGGGCCGTTCGCCCGACGCGGATCTCCACGCCCTCGCAGGTCGCGACGATCTCGGTGGCGCCGCGACCGCGCGCCGTGATCACGCCGTCCGCGTCCACGGTCGCGACCGCAGGATCGAGCGACTGCCACGCCGTCGCGCGCCGGGCGAGCTGACGCCCGGTGTCGTTGAGCGCCGTGGCCGTCAACCGGAGCGATGCCCCCACGG
>CAYQRN010000067.1:0-19959 GCA_964419995.1 uncultured Planctomycetia bacterium | reverse complement strand
TCTCGTTCATGAGGGCGACGAGTTTCTTGATGTCTTTGAGGTCCACGATTCCATCCCGGAGGGCGAGACTCTACATCCTCGGAAGCCTCTCGGCAATCTGCAGGGCGTTGAGCGCCGCGCCTTTCCTGATCTGGTCGCCGGCGCAGAAGAAGGCGAGGCCCCGCGGATCGAACCGGAGGACCCGCAGGCGACCCACGAGCACGGGATCCCTTCCCGCGGCGTCCCTCGGGGTCGGCAGGCCGTCGCCACCGCCGTCGACCTCGATCCCCGGCGCACCCTGCAGCGCCTCTCGGGCCCCGGCGATGGACACGGGCCCGTCGAAGAAGGCCGTGATGGCCACGGCATGGGCTCTCAGGACCGGCACCCGGACGCAGGTCGCCGTGACCTCGAGGTCCGGGAGGCCGAGGATCTTCCGGCTCTCGAGATCGAGCTTCGCCTCCTCCTCCGAGTCCCCGCCCGACCCGGCCCCCCCGCCGATCCAGGGGATCACATTGAAGGCGAGCGGCCGCGGGAACACGGAAGGCGGCGGTTCTCCGCCGCCGAGGGCACCGCGGACGCCGTCTTGGAGCTCCGCCATCCCCCTCGCGCCGGCCCCCGACGCCGCCTGGTAGGTCGCGGCGATGACGCGCCGAAGACCGAAGGCGCGGTGGAGCGCGTGGAGCGGGAGCGACGCGATGATCGTCGTGCAGTTCGGGTTGGCGATGAGCCGGGGCCGGGCGGGGATGGCCTCGGGATTCACCTCCGGGACGACGAGCGGGACGTCGGGGTGGAGCCGGAAGGCCGAGGAGTTGTCGATGACGACCGCCCCCGCCGCCATCGCCGCCGGAGCGAGGGCACGACTCACCTCGCGGCCCGCCGAGAAAAGCACGAGATCCATGCCCCGGAAGGAATCCGGCCCGGCGACCTCCACGGCGACGTGCCCTCCCGCGAAGGGGATCCTCTCGCCCGCCGATCTCGGGGAGGCCAGGGCGCGGAGTTCCCGCAGAGGCAGCCGCCGCTCGGAGAGGAGAGAGATCATCTCCCGCCCCACGGCTCCCGTGGCGCCCACGACCGCAACGGCGAGCCCCGCCGCCCGGGGCCCGGGGGAGGTCACGACGGTCCGTCCCCGCCGCGGGACGCGGCCGCCGCGCCGGCGGCCTCCCCGCAGTCGCGGACCTCGGCCGCGATGAGGCCGAGCGTGTGGGCGAGGCAGGGACGCACGATGTCGAAGCACTCGAGCGCACCGCGGGGGTTGCCCGGCAGATTCACGATAAGAGTCGCCCCGGCGATGCCCGCCAGGGCCCGAGATCCGATGGCGAGGGGGTTCTTCTCGAAGCTCCGCATGCGCATGACTTCGCCGAACCCGGGCAGTTCCTTGCCGACGACGAGGCGCGTCGCCTCCGGCGTCACGTCCCGGGGAGCGGCTCCGGTCCCGCCCGTCGTGAGAACGAGGCGCGCGCCCCCTTCGACGAGTTCCCTCAGGGCGGCCGCGATGCGATCCACCTCGTCGGGGACGAGCCGGTAGGACGACGGGCCGATGTCATAGCCCTCGAGCCAGAGCGTGGCGCGCAGGGCCGGCCACGAGTGGTCCTCCCGCTCCCCCCGCGACGACCGGTCGGAGACGGTGACCACCGCGGCGGAGGCGCCACGAGGCCGCCCGCCGAGCACGATGCGGTCGCCCTGGGCGGGAAGGTCGTCGAGGATCCGCGCGGTGAGCCGGCTGCCGTCGATGGAGTCGATCGTGAGCGAGCTGCGTCCAGCCACGGCGCGGACCGGAGGCCCGCTGTCGGGCTTCTCGGCCTGGGGCAGGGCCCGCGCGAGGATGATCTCGATGCGGCGCTCTCCCTGATCCTCCGGCTCGCCCGGAAGCTCGCGGACCTGCTTGACGACCGGCGACATCCCTTCTCCGACGCGGGGTCGAGAGGTCCTCCTCACCCGGAGGCCGAGGATCCGCGGGCGCTGCGCGTCCGCTCCGGACGGACGAATGTTCCGCTCCGCCCTCCCGACTTCAAGAGGAGCCGGATGTCCTCGACGCGGGCATCCCGCTCCACGGCCTTCACCATGTCGTACACGGTGAGCGCCGCCACGGAGACCGCCACGAGCGCTTCCATCTCCACGCCCGTCCGGTCGAACGCGCGGACTTCCGCGCGGACGGCGATGGCGTCGCGTCCCTCGGCGGCGACGGCCACCTCGACGGCGTCGATCCGGACAGGATGGCAGAGCGGGATAAGGTCCGCGGTCTTCTTGGCCGCGAGGATGCCCGCGAGCCGCGCCGTCTCCGCCACGGGCCCCTTCCGGAGGCCTCCCGAGAGGGCGAGACGCCGCGTCCGGGGCGACATGATGACCCGGGCCGCGGCGACGGCGACGCGCTCCGTCGCCGCCTTGGTCGTGACGTCGACCATGTGCGCCCGCCCCTCCGCCACGTGGGAGAGCCGCGGCGCCGGCCGCCGTCGTCCCGCCCCCTTCCTCTTCCCCGCCGGCGATCGGGCCACGGTCATCCGCCGATCGCGTACATGGGCCGCGCCGGCTGGACGAAGCGCGTCGAGTTGATCGCGTGTCCCTCCCACTTCGCGCCGACGGAGCGGCGGATGAGGGTCTCGATGTCCCGGTCGGCCGCGCCGCCGCGCAGCGCGCCGCGCACGTCGAGCTCGTCGAGGGCGAAAAGGCAGTTCCGAAGCCGGCCGTCGGCCGTGAGGCGGATGCGGTTGCACTGCCCGCAGAACGGCCGGCTCACGGAGGCGATGATTCCCACGCTTCCCGCGCCACCGGCCACGACGTACTCGCTGGCCGGAGAGCGAGGATCCTGATCCGGCGCGGGGCCGAGCGGCCCGAGAGCACGCTCGATGAGCGCCACGATCTCCGAGGCGAGGAGCACGCGCGAGGGCTCCCAGCGGCCGCCGGCGTCAAGGGGCATGACCTCGATGAACCGGACCTGGAACCCGTGCGCGAGGCCGAACTCGACGAGGGGGACGATATCGTCCTCGATGTCGCCCTTCATGGCCACGGCGTTGATCTTGATGGGCGAGAATCCGATCCGCTTCGCCGCCGCGAGGCCCCGGAGGACGTCGGGAAGGAACGGGCGCCGGGTGAGCCGTTCGTACCTTGCCGGATCGAGAGTGTCGAGGTGGACGTTGAGTCGCCGGAGACCGGCGTCGCGGAGCGCCAGGGCCTCCCGCTCGAGGAGGACGCCGTTCGTCGTGAGGGCGACGTCGGCGATGCCGGGGATGTCCACGAGCTTCCGGACGAGGACGTCCAGTCCGCGACGAACGAGAGGCTCGCCCCCCGTGAGCCGGAGCTTCCGGATTCCGAGCGTGGCGGCGATCCGGACGAAGCGTTCGATCTCCTCGAAGGAGAGGATCTCGGCCCGCGGGGCGAACTCCGCCTCCTCGCCGGGCATGCAGAAGACGCACCGGATGTTGCACCGATCCGTCACGCTGACGCGGAGGCTGTCGTGGAGCCGGCCAAAGCCGTCCACGAGTGCGGGAGATCCGAAGTTCCTCGGCATGGGGGGCATCCGCCGGCCAGACTAACGCTCCGGGAAAGCCCTCCGCAAGGACGTCCCCCGCGTCTCAGGGAGCGAGGAGGGGCAGGAGTCGGGAGAGCGCCAGCACGGCGAAGGACGTGCCGTAGGCCCTGTGGTAGCTGTAGAGCGGATAGTCCCAGAAGGCCCCGTCCGACTGCCGGCACACGAGGACGCCGTCCGCCACCGCCGGCGCGAAGCGCATCCCCTCCTCCGGCGGCATCCGCTCGATGTGGAGAGCCGCGTAGTAGTGACCGTAAAGGTAGAAGTAGCCTGAGATCTGGAACCACGACGAGTGCGGAACCGGCCGGTAGAGCCCGATCCGTTCGAGGCCGTGGAGGGTGACGAAGTCCGTGAGGGTGGATCGGACGTCCTCCGGCGTGATGCGCCGGCCCCAGAGGGCGAGTGCGAGATGACAGGCCGCGGTGCGGCAGGTGGATCCCTCCGGCTTGTTGACGCCGAGGTTCGGCCGGTAGCGCAGGTAGTCGCCGTAGATGTAGGAGCCGTCCGCCTTCCGGCCCCGCTCCACGGTGCGGATCGCCCGTGAGACGAGCCGCGGCGGGACGGCGATGCCGGCCTCCTCCGCGGCCTTGAGCGCGACGAGGATCGTGGCCGTCGTGAACGTCATCGAGCTGCCCGAAGGCTCGAAGGTCTGTGCGTCGAAGTCGTAGTAGCCGAAGCCGCCGTCCAGGGTCTGGTAGCGCACGAGAGCCTGCACGAGGCCCTCGGCGGCCCTCCGAACTTCCTCCGGATCGATACCGTCACGCGGCGCCTTCAGCTCGAGCGCCAGACAGTGGAGTCCGTAGCCGAAGGCCCAGACGTTGTAGAGCTCCATGCCGTTGGGGCGCCGCACGCGTCCCCGCTTCACGAGCCAGGCAACACCGCGGCCGGCGGCGGCGTCGAGCTCCGGGCTGCCATCCGGAGCGCTGCGGAGGGCCATGACGGCCAGGGCCGTCGTCGCGGCACGGAAGGCATCGTGGCTGCCCGGCACGGAGGCCATGACTTCGTACCAGCGCTCCGTCCTGTGCGAGCCGAAGGACCCGTCCCGGTTCTGCATGCGCAGGAGCTGATCGACTCCCTCCCGCAGCGCCCGCGCGACCGAGGCGCGGTCCACCGGATGTCCGCTCACGCTCCTCCGGGAGGACGGCGCCGACTCCTGGGCCGCGGCCCCGGCGGCGGCGGCGGCCACGAGGACAAGGGCCGCCAGGCGGCGGGGGACGCTACATCGTGAGGTAGACGCGGTCATTCGCTGACAGTCCCGACCGGATGACGATCTTCGTGCCGTCGGACGGACCGACCTCCACGGCGACACGCCGCCGCTTGTCGCGCGCCTCGTCCCCGGTGATGACCCAGATTCCCGTGGCGTCCCTGCGCACGGCGGCGACCGGCACCGTGAGCGCTTCGGCGAGATCCGCCAGTATCACCGAGACCTTGACCCGGGCGCCCGGGGGCAGGCCGGCGGCTTCCGGACCGAGGTCGCAGAGAACTTCATGGAGGTCGACGGAATCGGTGGAGCGGGGCCCGGCAAAGGATTCGACCACGGAGACGCGCCCGGCCAGTCGCGGCAGGGCTCCGAGCTGCACGTCTACGGCGGTGTCGGGCGTCAGAGAGGCTGCGAAGTCCCCGGGGGTGTCGAACTGCACGCGGACCGTGTTCGACGTGGCGACGAGGAGGAACGCCTCCCGCGCCCCGATGGTCCCGCCCGGCTTCACGCGCTTTGGCTGTGTCCCCGGCCGGTACGTCTCGAGGGAGCCGTGTAGACAGACGCCGGCAGCCGGGGCCCTCAGCGCGAAGAGTTCCCGGTCGCGGCGGAGCCTCTCGAGCTCGGTACGTCTGAGATCGATGTCCCGCTTCGACTTCGCATCCCTCAGCTCCTGCTCCTTCGCGCGGAGCTCGGCGGCCTTCCTGGCCCGGGCGAGACCGTCCTTCCGGTGCGCAGCCTCCATCTCGAGCGCCTTCTGGCGGATCGGTTCCTCGACTTCGCGCTCGTGCGCGAGCGACTCCCGGAACATCTGCAGGTGGAACTCCGCCCGCGCCACTTCCCGCTCCGCCCGCTTGAGGACGATCTGTTCGGTGGGGTTCGTGAGCTCGTCCTCGGCGTACATCTTCCCGAGCTGCGCCAGCTCCTCCCGCTGATCCTCCACCCCCCAGACGGCGTTCTTCTCGCTCTGCTCGGCGTTTCGGAGACGCCGGCTCTTCTCGTAGCCCTGGAACTCGGCGAGCTTGCGATCGGCCTCAGCGGACTCGAAGGCCGCCTTCGCCACATCCCTCTCCGCCGCCGCCGCCGCCAGAGCCGACTCGGCGAGCGCCATCTCGAGGCGGGCGGACATCTGGGACAGCTCGAACTCGACGTCGCGGATCTTCTCGTCGATGCGGCGCGCATCGAACTCGACGAGGACGTCGCCCGACTTCACCGGAGCGCCGTGGGGCAGGATCTTTCGCACCCGGAAATCCCCGTCGAAGGCCTCGGGAACGAGGACGATCTCCGTCACGTCGACGGGAAGGATGACGCCCGGCCGTTCGAGGACGTGGCGGAATCGTCCCTTCTCCACGGCGAACCCGTCCTCCTGCGCGCAAAGGACGGGAAGCCGTGACGCGACGAGGAACAGCATGGCGAGAAGCAGGCGGAAGGGGCGCGACATGAAGATTCTCCTGTCCGGGATCGCAGGATCATAGGCGCCGCCCCCGGCACTGGCAACGGCTCCGCCGCGCCGTCACCGGTCGAGGCAGCGGAGCATCAGAGCCTGGTCGATATGGCCGAGCGCCACATCCCCGCCTTCGTCGAGGTCGGCGATGGTGCGGGCGACTTTCAGGATGCGGGGGAGGTCGCGGGGCGACATGTGGAGCGTGCGCATCCTCCCGAGGAGGCCCCCGACCTCCTCGTCTCCGAGCCGCACGAAGGACCGGAGGGCGCCGGCGGGAATCTCGGCGTTGGTGCGCCAGGGCATACCGGCATGGCGGGCGGCCTGGCGGCGGCGTGCCGCGAGGACGCGCTCCCGCGCCGTCGCCGAGTCCACGCCGCCTCGCTCCCCGAACATCTCCGCGGCCGGGACGGCGCCGAGCCACCAGTGGATGTCGATGCGATCGAGCAGCGGCCCCGACAGGCGCCCGCGGTAGCGGGCCACGTCATGGTCGGTGCAACGGCACCGTGCCGTGCCGTCGCCGCGGCGGCCGCAGGGGCACGGGTTCATGGCGCCGACGAACAGGAACGAGGCGGGGAAGCGGCGCACGTCGCGGACGCGCGCCACGGTGATCCGGCGCTCTTCGAGGGGCTCCCGCAGCGCCTCAAGAGCGCTGCGCGGAAACTCCGGCAGTTCGTCGAGGAACAGGACGCCGTTGTGCGCGAGGCTCGCCTCGCCCGGGCGCGGGGAGGATCCGCCCCCGACCATGGCCGCGTCGGAAATCGTGTGGTGCGGCGAGCGGAAGGGCCTCTCGACGGGCCGCCCGGCGGGCAGCGGGCCGAGGGCCGAGTGCACGCGAGCCGTCTCCAGCGCCTCGTCGTCGGAGAGCGGCGGCAGGATCCCCGGGAGGCGGCGCGCCAGCATGGTCTTGCCCGACCCCGGCGGCCCGACGAGGAGCAGATTGTGCCCGCCCGCCGCCGCGATGACGAGAGCCTCCTTGGCTCCTTCCTGTCCCCGGAGGTCGGCGAGGTCCTCCGAAGCCGCCCCCGGGAGGGCGCGGGGCGGTGGCGGTTCCGGAGGCGGCGGCGGGCTGCCGCGGGCCAGCGCAATGACGTCGGCGAGATGGGACACGGTGTGGACCGCCACGCCGCCGGCGAGGGCGGCCTCGGAGGCGTTGCCCGGCGGCACGAGGATGGCGCCGATCCCCTGCTCCCGGGCCACGAGGGCGGCAGCCAGTCCGCCACGCGTGGATCGCACCTCGCCGCCGAGCCCGAGCTCGCCGAGGACGAGGAAGTCGGAAAGCCGCGGGAAAGGCACGGGGGCAAGCAGCGACGCGAGGGCGAGGGCCATGGGCAGGTCGAAGGCGTGCCCGTCCTTGCGCAGGGAGGCCGGCGCGAGGTTGAAGAGGTAGCGCGCGTGGAGCGGCGGAAACCCGGTGCTGATGAGAGCCTGCCGGATCCGGCTCCGGCTCTCTCGGACCGTGGCGTCCGGAAGACCGACGATGTCGATCCCGGGGCTCCCGTCGTACTCGTGGCACACCTCGATGGACACGAGGCGACCCTCGATGCCGTCGAGGAATGCGCTTCTCACCCGGGCCACCCTTCGAAGCGAGGACCCCACGTCCCTTGGACGGTGGGGCGGCTCCGGGAGGACCGCGGAGCGCCGCAGCCCGCCCCTCGCCTCCGATCACTGAGGCAGGTCGAACGGGAGGGCCCGGCCGAGCGCAGGGGGGCGGGAGCCCGGAGGCAGGCCTGCGGCGAGCCACGTGAGGCCTCCGTCCAGCATCGCCGGGTCCAGGACCCGCTTGAAGACGAGGGCGCCGTAGGCGAAGCGGTCCCGGGAGAAGGCGAGGAGCGAGCGCTTGTAGAAAACGCAGGCCAGGACCCCCGGGAGAGGCGTGAAGACGCGCATCCGCGCCCGGGTGGCCGCGGCGGAGATCGGCGCGGCGGGGGCCACGTCGAAGCCGGCGCCCGCGGCGTCCACACGGAATTCCGCGCCGCGCCCCCGGATGACGCGGAGCGCGCCCGCGATGAGCGGATCCGGAGGGGCGGACGGCGACGCGCCGGGCGGGACGGACTCCGGAGGCGCGGTCATGGACTCAGACGGCGGCCGCGCGCCGCGGGGCCGCGATCTTCGGGTCCGCCACTCCCCGGACCGGGTGTGGCCTGAGCTCCCGCGCGAACTTCCACCGCGCGAGACGCCGCAGGATCGCAAGGCGCCATTCGTAGAGCCGGAAGCGGAGGTCGCGGGGAACGAGGTAGCGGGCGTCGTCCGGATTGACGATGAGGGAAACCTCGATGTTGGGCGCGACTCCGATGGGGATCCGTGCCCGGCGGCAGGCCTCGTACATGTGGCGCATGACCCGGACCATGTCCGCGCTCTTCGGAGGTGGGTGATCCTCCATGTCGGATCCGATGACGGGCCGGAAGATGCAGACCGTCGGAAAGGCGCCGGCGTCCGTGATCCAGTCGATGGCCGCGATCGTATCTTCCACGGGCTCCACGCCCGCGATGATCTCGCCCGAGCAGGCGCCCCGCGGCATCTTCCGCTGGCAGTACTCGAGGGCTTCGAAGAAGGCCTTCTGCCCCACCGTCGCCTGCTTCCCCGGCAGGAAGCGGGCGAAGTACCCGGGATTCCAGAACTCGAAGCAGAAGGAGAAGTGATCGGTTCCGAGGTCGAGGAGCCAGTCGTACTTCCACTGATCGGACGGCGGCGGCGGAACACACTGGACGCCGACGAGCACTCCGACACGCTCCTTCAGGGCCTTCACGAAGGGCGCGCACTGATCGAGTCCGCGGCCGTTCTGGTATCCCGTGTTGAGATGGACGAACGTGACGCCGGATTCCCGCCGGGCCGCCAGCGCCGTCTCGACGACGTCCTCGACGTCCTTCTCCGCGACCTCGTTGACGCCGACGTTGTAGCCCGTCGTGCAGAACTTGCAGTTCTCCGGCGTCTCCCGGTACCAGTACATGCACGCGTTGCTCACGTAGATGCCGAGATACGTTCCCTGCAGGACCCCGACCCGGTGCATCGGCGTGCCGCGCGCCGTCGTCCGGGTATACCAGGCCGGCTCAGGGGGGACACGCACGGGGAACGCCGTACCGTCGCGCTCGTCCTCGATGCGGTAGGCTCCCCCCTCGTCGCGGCAGAGGCGCAGCGGCGAGGCCGCGGCGAAGTCCTCCTCCACGGGCGCGTTGACCCAGACGTCCTTGAGGTCGCCGGGGATCACGAGCTCGAGCCCGGACCCGAGTCCGGCCCGGGTCCGCGACACCTGCCGGCCCTCGGTCTCGAGCCGGCATGAGCCGTCCACGCGGAGTCCGAGGCAGAAGAGATCGATCTCGAGCTCGGCGGGGCTCTTTCCGCGCACCATGGCCGGCGACTATAACGGCAGGAACCATGTCGGATGAAGAACGGCGGCGCTGGAACGACCGCTGGACGCTCGGCGCCGCGGATCCGCCTGCCACGCCGCATCCCTTCGTGCTCGCGCAGGCGGAACACCTCCCCCGCCGGGGTCTCGCGCTCGACATGGGTTCGGGCGAGGGCCGTCACGCCCGGCTGCTCTCGGCAAGGGGACTTCGCGTCGTCGCCGCCGACATCTCAAGGGTGGCTCTGCGCCGCTCCCGGACCCTCGCAGGATCCGCCCGGATCGTCCACGTCGAGACGGACCTCGAGACCTTCCCGTTCGCCGGCGCGGCCTTCGACGCCGTCGTCGCCGTGCACTGGCTCCACCGGCCCGTCATTCCGGCCATGATCCGGGCCTTGAGGCCCGGTGGCCTGCTGCTCATCGTCACCCTGGCCGCGCCGGAGCCCGGCCCCTACCGCCTCGGTCCGGGCGAGGGTCGCATCCTCTTTGCGGGCCTCAGGATCCTCGACATCCGCGAGCCGGGCTCCCGCGCCTTTGCGGACTTCGCCCTCGCGGGACGCGCCGGTTCTTGACTTCCGCGTCCGCCGTACGCGACCATGGAGCCGGCGGCCGCAGGCGCCACCGGACCCCCCGATGACATCGTTCCTTCTCGTCGCTCTCATCCTCACCCGGACGCCTTCGCTCGGCGATCCCGGCGGGCCCGCCGCCATCCACCGCACGGTGCGTTTCGAGCAGCAGGTGGCCGCCCGATCCGCCGGCGGTCGCGGATCTCTCGCCGCCGTGCGTCTCCATGTGGCCCTGCCCGCCACGGATCACCGTCAGACTGTGCTGTCCCTCGCGTTCGAGCCTCCTCCGGACCGGGAGATCCGGGACGAGTTCGGCCAGCGGATCGCCGTCTGGGAACGACCTCTCCTGGCCGCGGGCGAGCGTCTCGAGGTCGCATGGACCGCCGATGTCGTGCTGCGCGGGCACGTCGAGAATCCCGATCCGGCGCGCCTCGGGAGGATCGGCGCCGAACCCTTCGAAATCCGGCGGCTCTACCTCGCGGACGGCGACAAGTACTCCCTCGATCATCCCGCCGTACGGCGCGCCGCCGTCCTCGCCGCCCGCGGCGAGTCCCACCCCCTCCGCCTCGCAGCCCGCATCAACGACTTCGTCGGCCGGCAGCTCAGCTACGAACGCGACGGCCGCTGGGACTCCGCCCCCGTGGTCCTCGCCCGGGGCACCGGCTCCTGCTCCGAGTACGCCTTCCTGTTCATCGCACTCTGCCGGGCCAGCGGTCTGCCGGCGCGGCACGCGGGGGGCACGGTGGAGCGGGGCCGGGACCCGATGTACGAGGACACGGTCCATCACCGCGCCTGCGAAGTCTGGCTCGCCGGGCACGGGTGGTTCCCCGTGGATCCGTCGCGCACCGACGGCGGCGACGGTCTGCCCCCGACCCCGTTCTTCGGGCGCATCGATGCGCAGTGGCTCATCGTCTCCCGGGGGGACGGCGGGCGCGCCGCCCCCCTCGAGTGGGACTACACGTCCGCCCTCCGGGCGCGGCGGCTCGGGGACGCCGAGGTGGAGACGGCCCGCAGATTCGTCTGGACAGGCGTCGCCCCGCCAGCCTCGGACGCCACGGGCGGCTGAGCGTCCGCTTCCGCGACAGCGACGGGCGCCGGGAACTTTCCGGCGTTCAGTCGGATCGCGCCGCCATTCGATCCGTATGGAATCCGGGGCCCCCGGGCGCGGTTCCGCCCCCGAGGGTCCCGCGTCCGCGTCCGCGGACAACCGCGCGACGCGTAACGTGCGCCCGTGACGGGGTTTCGACGGAACTTGCGACCGGAAGGACGGCCTCCTACCATCGGCTTTCCCCCGGGTTTTCGTGACATGGTCAAGGAAGGGTCCCGCATGAGGATGCCGTTCCCGCCCCGCCGCGGGCGTAACGTCTTCGCCGCCATCTTCGCCGTGATCCTCCTCGTCCCCGCCCGCGCCCAGGGAGACGACGACGAGATCACCGCCAAGGCGGCGCGCGTCGTGAGCCGCATGGCCGAGCGCCCGCTCGCGGAGACCTGGAAGTACTCGAACGACCTGTACGATCTCGGCCAGAAGGTCATCCCGACCCTCGAGAACTCCGTGAAGTCGGCGGACGTGAAGGTCCGCTTCGGCTGCGCCCGCACCCTCTTCCTCCTGAGCGAGAGCGAGGAGGCCAGAGACGTCCTCATCGAGCTCGTCAGGGGCCGGGACGAGGAGATCCAGATCCTCGCGACGGAGTTCCTCGCGAAGGAGAACGTCGAGGAAGCGGCCGCCGCCGTCCGATCCGTCCTCGGCGAGACGCTGAGCCCCCGCGTCAAGGCGCGCGCCGCCCGCGCGCTCTACGCCCTGTCACCCGACGACCGCCCGGCGTCCAAGGCGACCCTCAAGACCCTCCTCCGGTCCGAGTCGCCGGACACGCGATTCGAGGGCGCTCTGGCCCTGGCGGAGATTCTCGACTACGAGTCGGCCCGCCCGGTCCTGAACGAGTTCCGCGACGAGCCGAGCCCCCGCGGCCGTCTCGCCACGCTCCATCTCGAGCTCTTCTACCAGAGGGTCCGCGATCTCGACCGGGACAACCGCCCCCCCGCGGAGGTCCCCGCGACGGGCCGCGGATCGACGGACGACCTCATGAAGGAGGTCATGTTCCTCGTGCGCAAGCTCCACAACGACGGCGACCGGTGGGCGGACGCCGAGCTCGAGGAGCTGGCGGCCAACGGGATGCTGCAGGGCATCGACCCGCACTCCCAGTTCCTCGCCGGGAAGGAGCTCGAGGACTGGACCTTCGATCTCGACCCGAACTACGGCGGCATCGGCGCCTACGTGGACATGGACGAGACCCTGAATCCGGCCCAGATCTTCATCTCGAAGCCCATCTACTCCGGACCTGCCTACCGCCACGGCCTCCAGAGCGGGGACTACATCCTCAAGGTCGACGGATGGGACACGCGGGGTCACGAGATCACCGACATCACTGCGCGCCTCAAGGGCCCTGCCGGTACGACGGTGAAGGTCCAGATCTTCCGGTCGGGGTGGGCCAAGGCCCGTGACTTCGACATCGTGCGGGAGGTCATCCACATCCCCACGGTGAAGTACGACCTCCTCCCCTCGGGGCTAGGCTACATCAACATCGAGAAGTTCGCCCTCAACACCGGCGAGGAGCTCGAGACGGCCATCGTCGATCTCGAACGCCGGGGCGCCCGGGGCCTCATCGTCGATCTCCGCTTCGACACGGGCGGATACCTCAACGTCGCGCAGAAGGTCGCGGGCAAGTTCCTGAACGCGCGCCAGGAGATCTGCTACTGGGAGGGCCGCAACAAGCGCATCGCGCCGCGCCGTTCCCTGTACACGCCGGACGAGAGCCAGACGCGCACGATCCCCCTCGTCGTCCTCGTGAACCGTTTCAGCGCCAGCGCCTCGGAGATCGTCGCGGGGGCCCTGCAGGACCACAAGCGGGCCATCGTCGTGGGCGAGCGGACATTCGGCAAGGGGACGGTCCAGCGGTTCTTCGATCTCGAGAGCCGCAAGAGCGAGCCCTTCACCGACGAGCCGCGGAAGAACGGCACCTACGATCCGGGCGAGCGCTTCGAGGACCGCGACGGCAACGGCCAGTGGGATCCGGGCGAGCCCTTCATCGACGAGGAGCGGCAGAACGGGGAGTGGGACCGGTCCGAGATCTTCACGGACGGGAACAGCAACAAGGCCTGGGACGACGGCGAGGCCTTCGTCGACCAGAACGGCGACGGACGGTACACGCCGGCCGAGAAGTACCAGGACGCGAACGGCAACGGGAAGTACGATCTCGGACCCCAGGTCAAGATCACGGTGGCCCGGTACTACCTCCCGAGCGGCCGCTGCATCCAGACCGAACGGGACAAGACGGGCAAGGTCGTGGCGCGGGGCGGCGTCCTGCCGGACGTCCTCATCCGCCAGAAGTCCGGGATCGAGGGCTGGAAGGTCGAAGAGCTCCAGAAGATCATCGAGTCGAAGAAGCTCGACGACTACGTTCTGGCCGGTCTGTCCCGCGATCGGGACCTCTTCCTGCGCCTCGCGGTGACGGACGGCGGCACCGAATCCGCCTACCCGGACTTCGACGCCCTCTACACGAGCCTCAACACGCCCCTCTCACGGGAGGACGTCCGCCGCCAGCTCCGGGTCCGCCTCCGCCGCCATGCGGCGGACGCCCGGGGGAACGAGTTCATCGCCGACCTCCAGGATGACCGCCAGCTCCAGCGCGCTGTCTTCGAGCTGGCCCGGAAGCTCGCGTTCGACCTCTCGGGGATCCCCGAGTACCAGGTCTTCGCCAAGGCGGTTCCGGAGCCCGAAAAAGAGGATCCCGCGGCGGGCGATCCGGACGAGGATCGTTGAGCCCCCGGGGCGGACGGGCGCCCCGTCCCCCGCGGAAAACGCCTGCCCCATCGCGCAGCGGCCCCGGCCCTCGGGTCAGCCGCTGATGAGGGTGGACTCGAAGGCCTCGCCGAAGTTGAAGCCCTTCTCGAAGTCGCTCTTCCGGTCCGAATCCTCCTTGGCGAGGAGCCCGACGGACACGAGATCGAAGACGATCTCCCCGAAGTCCTCGGTGGACCGCACCCCCCAGGTCTCGAAGACCACGCCGGATAGATAGCCGAAGTTCCTGAGCGCGTACTCGCGGATCCCGGCCAGGAGCTCCTGGCCGCGGATGTGCCCGACGAGTCCTCGGTTCCGGCGCTTCTCGAGGGTGTCGTTCAGCGCTTCGAGCGTGAAGACGTACGCCTCGCGGTCATAGCGACCGCGGGCCTCGGCGACGCACTCGATCCGGTTCTGAAACGCTTCCCGATTCATGGGTTCCGGACTTTTCGCGGCTCCCTGGATCCTCCGATTCTTTCGCGAGCCGGCGCCGACGCAAGGGGGCGGCGACACCGCCCTCGTCCGGCCCTCCGCGTCAGGCCGTCCGGAGGTCGGTGTCCCGCGTCCGGAGCCTCTGGCACAGGGCCTCGGCGAGAAGCGGGACTCCAAGGGAGTGATCGGCATTCCGCGCCGCTGAAAGCAACCTGTGGAGGGCGGCATGCAGGATGTCCTCGGGAAGCTCGGACAGGCGGCTTACGGGGCCGTGAAGCGGCGCGAGAAGTCCGAGGCGGGCCCGGAGAGCCGCCCGTACGGAGGCGAGGGCCAGCTCGATGAGGATCCGCAGCCCCTCCCTCGCCCCTTCGAGCTTGCGCGCTCCCTCGCGGGCCTCGCGCTCGATCCTGCGGGCCGTTTCGACGGCGTCCACGGCGGGATCGACGATGTCCACCGCCAGGGCGAGGCGCGACTCCGGCTTCCGGCTCTCGAGGAGCCGGATGAGTCGCCCCGGAGCTCCGTCGGCCAGCACAGCGAAGGGCAGGAGATCCTCCCGGCCCACGCGCCGGAGAACCTCGGAAACCCCATCCTCCGGGAGGGCCGGCACGTGGATCCGCCGGCACCGGGACAGGATCGTCGCGGGAAGGGCGGCCGCGTTGGCCGAGACGAGGAAGAGCACGCCGGACGGCGGAGGTTCCTCGAGGAGCTTGAGGAGGGCGTTCGTGGCCTCCTCGTTCAGGGTCTCCGCGTCGTCGATGATGGCGACACGCCGGGGTCCCTCGAGAGGCGGCCGGGTGAAGGCCGCCCGGAGCGTCCGGACCGCGTCGATGCGCAGGACGGCCTCCTCGGGTCCGCGACTGCGGATCTCGAGATCCGGATGCTGGCCGCGGCGCGCGCGGACGCACGCGCCGCAGGGAGGTTCGCAGGCCAGCGGACCCCGCGGGCAGAGGAGCGCGGCGGCAAGCTCCACGGCGAGGGTACGCTTGCCCCGCCCTGCGTCGCCGTGGAGGAGGAAGGTCCCCGCGAGACGGCCCGCGCGGAGTCCGCGGAGCATCCTACGCCTCACGCCGTCATGGCCGACGATTCCCGCAAGGAAGCGGGATGCGTCGCCGTCCTGCGGTGCCGATTCCATGGGCCGACTCTAACGTGGCAAGATGCGATGGCGAGACGCAGGACCGGAACCGGAGGTTCCGCCGGCGCCTCGGTCAGGGCGTCCCGGTGACGGGGCGCGGAACCGGCCCGCCCGGTCCCGCACCGCCGAGAAGGGGCGCCACGGCGGCGAGGGTCGCCGCGAAGACCGTGTCCGGAGGCGGCCCCGCATCCACGAAGACGACACGTCCGGGGAACCTCGCCGCCAGCGCGCGGTAACCCCTGGCCACACGCTCCTGGAAGACCTCCCCCCGGGCCTCGAGCCGATCGCGTCCTTCCCGCCGCCCGAGGGCCGTCCGCGGCGGAGCCTCGTAGACGACGACGAGGTCGGGGAGACGTCCGCGAGTGGCGAGAAGCGAAGCGCCGAGAACGGCCTCCTCCGCGATCCCGGCGGCGAACGCCTGATACGCCAGGCTCGAGAAGAGCGATCGGTCCGAGAGGACGAGACGGCCTGCGGCGAGAGCCGGATGGACGACGCACGCGTACAGCTCGGCGCGGGCCGCTGCGTAGAGGAGGGCCTCGGTCTCCGGGGCCATGGCCGGACCGGACGGATCGAGGAGCAGCGTCCGGATGCGCTCCGCTAGGGGAGTGCCGCCCGGCTCCCGTACGACGACGGGATCCGTGCCGCGGCTCCGGAGATGCTCGGAGAGCCGCCGAAGCTGCGTCGACTTGCCCGTGCCGTCGCCGCCCTCGAAGGCAATGAGCCGGCCGGACGGCGCGGCGGCGGTCACGACAGCGGACCGCGCATGCGGCGGCCCACCTCGCGAATGAAGGCCGCCATGTCGGCGTCGGTGGAGAGTTGCTCCTCGAACTTCCGGAAGATGAGGTAGACCGAGGTGTGGCTCCTCTCCCCCATGAGCCGGCCCACCTCCTTGAACGTGAGCTCGAGGACCGTGCGCATGACGAAGATCGCCACGCCCCGCGGAAGGGAGAGCGAGCGGATCTTCCTCTTCGACGCCAGGTCCTCCCGCGTCACGCCGAACCGCTCCTCCACGGCGGAGAGCAGGATCCCGATCCGGCGCTCGAGCGGGTCGCCCCGGCCGATGATCTCGTCGAGGTGCGCCGCGAGGAACGCGCGGTCGACGGGCTCGGCGGACAGGGCGGCGTAGGCGTAGACGCGACGCAGAGCGCGCTCGAGCCGGACGACGTTGCCGGGAGCCTTCCGCAGGACTTCCGCCGCGATGGCGGAATCCGCGGTCCGACCCTCGCTCCGCAGGTGGTCGAGCACGATGCCGATGGCTGTGGCGTCGTCGGGCGGGTCGATACGGACGACCATGCCGGCCAGGAGGACCGAGGCAAGCCCCGGATCGAGGTCGGCAATATCCTTCGGGTGATGGCGGCTCGCGATCGCGACGCGGGCCCCTGCGCGCTCGAGGAGCAGGATCAGGTCCTTGAGCTCCCGCTGCGTCGCCACCCGCGCCGCGAGCTCGTGGACGTCGTCGAGGCAAAGCACGTCCACGGAGGACATCTCGCTCCGGAATCGCTCGATCTGCCTCGTCTTCAGGAGGAACGTGAAGCGGTTCGTGAAATCGTCCGCCGTGACGTGCATCCCCCGCGCACCCTCCGGCAGCGCCCGGAGCAGCCCCCGAAGGAGATGCGTCTTGCCGGTCCCCTCTTCGCCGTGGAGGACGAGGGGCGTGAAACCGGGAGCGCCGCCCTCCGCGAGGCGTCCGATGGCCCGGCGCGCGAGGCGATTCCCCGGCGTCTCCACGAAGGCTTCGAGCCGGTAACCGCCGTGGCTCTCCCCCGGACGTTCGGGCGGAAGCGCCACGACCGCCTCCTCCGCGGGAGCGGCGAGGGAGGCATCCACCCGGGTCGCCACGCGGAGGGGCGTTCCGATGGCGTCGAGCGCCGCATCCTCGATGACGCGGGCGTAGTGCTCCTCGATCCAGTCCCGGGCGAAGACGTTGGGGACGGCGAGGGTGAGGCACCCCCGGAAGATGGACACGGGCCGGCACCGCGTGAACCAGAGATCGAAGAGGCGGTCGCCGATACGCGTCCTCACCCCGTCGAGGATCTTCGCGAAGGTCTCCTGAACGACGACGTCCACCGTCATGATCAGTCCCTCGATTCCGTGGCTTCCCGGGCCTCGCGGCTGCCCGGATCCAGCTCGAGCGCCTTCTCGATCTCGAGATCTGCGGCGTCGCCCCGCCCGGTCGCCCGGAGGACCCGGGCGAGCCGGACGCGGATCGCCGCCTCCTCGACGGGTTTCGGCTGGAGCTCGAGCGCAACGCGCAGGTGGCGCTCGGCCTCCGCCGGGCGGGAGAGAGCGATCCGCAGGTCCGCGGCCCGAACCTGGGCCTCCCGGTCGAAGACATCGACCTCGATGACCTCGTCGATGTAGCGGAGGGCGCCCTCCCGGTCCCCCCGGATCTCGAGCCAGCCCGCCACTTCCTTCCGGAGCCCGATCTCGGTCTCCGAGTTGTCGAGAAACGTCCGGATTTCCGTCATGGCGTCCTCGAGCTTCTCCTCGCCGCGGTAGATCCGGGCGAGGGCGAGGTGGGGGCTCGCCTCCGCGTCATCGCAGCGCGGCCAGGCCGCCCGGGCCTTGAGGAAGAGGTCCTTCGCCCGCCCGTGGTCGCCCTTCTCCGCCGCGTAGGCCGCGCCGTGCATGAAGCTCGTGAACTCCACGGCGCCGCGGCCCCAGGCGGCCTCGTAGAACTCGATCGCCTTGTCCTTCCGTCCGGCGCGCCACGCCATCTGGCCGCGGAGGATCTGAAGCCGCCAGTCCTCGACGCCGGCCGCCACGGCCCGGCCGGCAACCTCCTCGGCATCCACCTCGCGCCCCGCCCGCCAGTGGCCGAGAGCGAGGCCGACGAGCGCGTCGCGGTCCGCCGGATCCGCTTCGAGGCGCCGGCGGAAGTCGTTCATCTTCGCGGCGCTGTACCGGGGAAGGAGCCCGAGCTTCCCCACCTTCTCCCTCGCGAACGCGAGGAAGCGGCGGTCGAACTCGGCGGGCGTCGTCCCGAAGGCCTCCCGCAACACGTCGGCGGTGCCCCGATCCTCGCCGTAGAGGCGGAGGGCGTCGAGGATCTTCGGGAAACCCCACGTTCCGGCCATGAACTCGCACGCGAGTCCGCCCTGGTAGTAGGCGTAGCCGATCCTCGGCCCGCGGAAGGCGGAGTCGAACTCGAGGACCCCGAGGATCTCGTAGTTGCAGAGGGCGTCGACGAGCTCCTGCTCCATATTGCGGTCCCACGCGGGGTGGGCGAGTTTCTCCTCGTAGGTCGAGAGGCCCTCCGTGAGCCATCGCGGCACGCGACCCCGGCTCATCTGGAGCGTGAGGACGTGCGTAAACTCGTGGTGGAGCGTCCCGGGCCAGCTGTACCGCCCCCGATTCGGGAGGCCGTCCGGCGAGAACATGATGATGAGCCGCCCGAAGCAGACTCCCAGCGCGCCAAGGCCCTCGAGACCGAGGGTGCGCACGGAGAAGTCCCGATGGGTCTGCAGCACGTCGAGGACGATGGGGCCCTCCGGCACGAAGCCGTACTTCGCGGTGAGGACCCGGTACGACCGTTCCGCCCAGTCGCCAAGGAACGGCTCGAGAACCGTCCTCTGGGTCCGGTGGAGCTTCATCGCGAAGTGCGCCGTCGTGATCGTGGCGTACTTCCGCGTGAGCCCCTGCGGGCCGTAGAGGAGCTCGTTCATGTTGTGGCGCCAGACGTCGGAGTACACCGACACGGCGTCCGCCCGCTCCAGCGCCTCGCGGCCCCGCTGGTCGTCGCCCACGTTGTAGGCCCACCGTGCGAGGTCCGTCCAGGCATCGATGCTGCCGGGATCCACCTTGACGGCACGTTCGACGATGGCGAGGGCCTCGATCCACCGCCGCCGCTCCGAGAGGACACGGCCTGCCAGGAGGAAGGGAGCGACCTCCGCCGGGTTCCGGACGAGGATCTCGGCGATCCCGGCCTCGAAGGCGTCCCGCCGTCCGGACAGCAGATGCCATACGGCCCTCGCCGAGAGCCCGCCTGTGTGGGCGGGGTTCACCGCGAGGATGGCGTCGATATCAGCCTTCGCGGCGTCGAGGAGCGCGTCGGAGAGGCGCTTCTCGGCCCGCACCGCCAGGGCCCCGGGATGCCTCGCGTTCACCTTGAGGGCGCGAGCGAGGGAGCGCCCCGCGTCCTCCGTGTCCATGTGGGCGGCTTCGGCCAGCGACTGCTCGAGGAGCGCATCGGGATCGTCGGGGCGGATCTTCAGCGCTGACCTGGCCTCCTCCCGCGCGTCCAGCGGCAGGTACTTCTCCTCGCGGTAGAGCCGAGCGAGCGCGAGGTGCGCCCGCACGAAGGCCGGGTCCTTCTTCTGGGCGGCGATCAGGACCTCCTCGGCATGCTCGATGCCGCCATCCTTCCGGAAGAACCGGTAGGCCTCGGCCAGAGCCGTGAGCTCGGGCGCCTCGGAGACGATGGGCTCCTTCGCCAGGGCGACCATCCGGTCGTACACCGCCTCCGACTCCGCGGCGCGATCCCGCGCGCGGTGGATCCGCCCGAGGAGCG
>CAYQRN010000066.1:0-20076 GCA_964419995.1 uncultured Planctomycetia bacterium | reverse complement strand
GCGGCGGTCCTCGCCGAGTCGCGGCGCCTCCTCGAGTCGCTGTCGCCTCCCCGGGGGATCTGAATGAGCCCGCCGGCCCGGTCGAGCCCGTCCTCCGACGTCCCGGCGTCGCGCCTCGCGGTGGCCCGGCTCAAGGCGGCGCTCGGGGACTGCGAGAGGATCCTCGTCTACTGCCACATGAATCCGGACCCCGACAGCATCGCGTCCGGGATCTCCATGCGGCTCCTGCTCACGGAGCGGCTCGGCAGGTCCGCGGAGGTCTGCTACCGAGGCATCATCGGACGGGCGGAGAACCGCCAGCTCCATCGTCTCTGCGCGCCGGAGCTCAGGCCGGCGCGGGAGATGGACCTCTCGGCCTTCGACGCCGCGGTCCTCGTGGACGCCCAGCCGGACTACGGCTATGACGCCCGGACCGACACGCTCCCGCTCCGCGTCGTCATCGACCACCATCCCGCCTGCCCCGGCACGGCGGGCATCCCCTTCGCCGACGTGCGCCCGGGCCTCGGCGCGACGTCCACGATCCTGACGGAGTATCTGCGGGCGCTTCGGATCGAACCCGACGCCCGGATCGCCACGGCCCTCTACTACGGCCTCAAGACCGACACTCAGGATCTGGCGCGGCGCGCGACGGAAGGCGACGTGGCGGCCTACGGGTACCTCCAGCGGCGCCTCGACCGGAAACTCCTCTCCGCCATCGAGAATCCGCCGCTCACGCGGGCGTACTTCCGCCAGCTCCGCACGGCCATCGAGAACGCGAGAACGCATGGCGGCGTGCTCTTCGCGGATCTCGGCCGAATGGGCTATCCGGACATGGTGGCCGAGGTCGCCGATCGCATGCTGCGCCTCGAGGGCACCTCCTGGAGCGTCATCTTCGGGCTCTTCGACCACAGGACCTACGTCTCGATCCGCACGACCGTGGGGAACGAGGACGCCGGGCTCGTGATCCGCGACGTCGTGGCGGAGGAGGGGGTCGCCGGGGGCCACAACACGATGGCCGCCGCGCGCATCGATCACGGAAGCGACGCGGAGGCGGGACATGCGACGATCGTGGAACGGCTGCGCGGCCGCTTCCTCGACCGGCTCAAGGAGAACGACCGCGAAGGGGTTCCGCTCTGCGAGCCGCCGCGTTGAGCGGCGGGTCGCCGTTGATAGGATCCCGCCGAGGATCCGGATCCCCACCATGGCCGAAAAGAAGGTCGTCGCCCGCAAGAAGAAGCCGAAGGAGCTCGCCGTCGTCCTGCAGGACGGCTGTACCGGCTGCGCCGGGTCTCCGACGTGCATCGAGGTCTGCCCCGTGGACTGCATCGACCTCTTCCCGGGGTCCGACGGCTCCACGGTGGGCATGGTCACCCAGGTGAACCTCGACCTCTGCATCGGGTGCAAGCTCTGCGCCCAGTACTGCCCGTGGACCACGATCGAGATGATGGGCTACGACGAGGCCTACCTCCGCGTGAAGGACGCCACGCTCGACTACCTGCAGGCATCGCTTCCCGCCATGACGCCCTGACCCGGGTGTTTCACGAAGAGGGGCCGGGGCCGTCGGAAGGCGCGCGCTTCCGGCCGCCAGGGCCGGAGTCGCGCGCTTCGATGCATCAGCGAGGATTCTCCGAGCCCTGACGAAGTCCCGGCCGGAGAAGACCGCTCCGACGGCGCGGCATTCGTGAATCGTCCGGGCCGAGGGGCTTTCTTCGCGCCGGGCCCATCCCCGCGGTAGGATGGAGGCCATGGCCGTCCGACTCCTCCGCCTCCCGGCCGCGGTCCTCCTCGGCGCCCTTGGGGGATCGGGCCTCCTGTCGGCCCAGACCTTCGTCGAGATGTCCGCGAACCTCGGCGTCGTCGTGCCGATGGGACCGTCGGGCCCCTTCGGAGGGGGCGTCCTGGCGTCCGACATCACCGGCGACGGCCTTCCCGACATCGTCGCTCCCGGCGGAGCCGGATCGCCGATCTATGTCTTCGTGAACTCCGGCGGCGGCCCCTTCATCGACGCGACGGGGACGTCGGGACTGCCGTCCGGGGGACCGAGCAAGGGGATCGCGGGGGCCGACATCGACAACGACGGAGATCTCGACCTCTATCTCACCCGCTACTGGGGGCAGAACGCCCTCTTCCTCAACCTCGGCAACGGGACGTTCCAGGACATCACGGCGGCGTCCGGCACGGGAATCGTCTCGTCGAGCCATGCGGCGGCCTTCGGCGACTTCGACCGCGACGGCTTCGTCGACCTCTACGTGGGCACCTACGCGGCGGGGAACCGCCTCTACCGCAACAACGGGAACCTCACCTTCGCGGATGTGACCGTCCAGGCCGGCGTCGAGAACTGGGGCCGGAGCTTCCAGGTCCTCTTCTCGGATGTCGACGGGGATCTCTTCCCGGATCTCTTCATCGCCAACGACCGCGGCAACCTCACCGGAGCCGTGAAGAACACGCTCTACCGCAATCTCGGGAACGGGACCTTCGCCGACATCTCCCAGGCCGCCGGAGTCGCCTTCGGCATCGACGGAATGGGGGTCGACGCGGCGGATCTGGACCACGACGGGGATGAGGATCTCTACGTCACGAACAACACGAGCGGCAACCTCCTCCACATGAACCAGCATCCCTCGGGCGTGTTCCTCGAGAACGCCCAGGCCGCCGGCGTGGCCGCCATGCGCTTCGGGTGGGGGACGTCGTTCTCCGACCTCGACAACGACGGCGACCTCGATCTCTATGTCTGCAACACGCCGGCCGGCGTCGTGACGGGCCAGAACCTCCTCTTCCGGAACGACGCCTCTCCCGGCGGTCCCGTGGCCTTCACGGAGATCGGAGTCCAGGCGGGCGTCGCCGATCCCTTCCCGTCCTACGGCCTCGCGGTGGCCGACTTCGACGGCAACGGCGCGCTCGACCTCCTCATCGCGGACGCGCCGGCCATGGCGAAGCTCTGCATGAACTCCGCGTCGCAGAACGCATGGCTCGGGCTCCGGCTCACGGGCACCACGAGCAACCGCTCCGCCATCGGCGCCGTGGCGCGCGTCTCCGCAGGGGGCATCACCCGGATGCGCGTCGTCCGCGCCGGCTCCACCTTCTGCTCCCAGAGCGACCTCACCCTCCACTTCGGCCTCGGGGGGGCGGCCATGGCGGACCGCATCGACATCACCTGGCCGAGCGGCGCCAGCCAGTCTCTCCTCGCCGTGCCGGCGGGACAGATCCTCGCCGTCGAGGAGCCCTCCGTGACCGTGACGCCCGCCCCGGCGGCGGGCGTCGTCTCCGCCGTGATCTTCCGCTCGGTGAACGACGCCGGCGCCGTGTACATCGCCGGCGCGGCGTTCTCGGCGACCCCGGGGATCCCTCTCGGAGACGGTCGCGTCATCCCCCTCGCCGCCGATCCGCTCCTCCAGCTCACGCTGGCCCCGGGCAATCCCCTGACAGCGGGATTCGCCGGAGTCCTGCCGGCGACGGGATCCGCCGCGGGCTCGCTGGCCGTGCCGTCCCTCCCCGGCATCACGGGCGTCTCGGCCGTGCTCGCGTTCGTCGTCGCGGATGCGGCTCTGTCCGTCCCGGTCCGCACGATCTCCGCCCCTCACGCCTTCACGATTCCGTGATCGTCCGCGGCGGATTCGTCCTCGGCGCGGAACCCGATCCGCAATTCCGCCGGCGCGACATCGTCGTCGAGGCGGGGCGGATCGCGGCCATCGTACCCGACGGGGGCGCCGGCGGCGACGTCATCGACGCGCGGGGCCTCCTGGTCCTGCCCGGCTTCGTGCAGGCCCACGTCCACACGTGCCAGACGCTCTTCCGCGGCCTCGCGGACGACCTCGACCTCATGGACTGGCTCCGGTGCCGGATCTGGCCCCTCGAGGCCGCCCATGACCGCGAGTCGCTCCGGGCTTCCGTGCGCCTCTCCTGCCTCGAGCTCCTGGCCGGGGGGACGACGGCGATCCTCGACATGGGGACGGTCCGGCACACCGACGTCATCTTCGAGGAGGTTCTCGCGTCCGGTCTCCGGGCCACCATCGGCAAGTGCCTCATGGATGACGATCCCGACGGCATCGTCCCCGCGGCCCTCGTGGAACCGGCGGAGGCGGCCCTCGAGGAGACGGCCGGGCTCGCGCGCCGCTGGCACGGCGCCGGCGGCGGCCGGATCCGGTGCGCGGTCTCGCCGCGATTCGCGGTGTCCTGCAGCGAGAATCTCCTCCGGTCGGCGGCCCGCCTCGCCCGCGAGACGGGGTGCCTCGTCCACACGCACGCCTCGGAAAGCCGGCGGGAGATCGACCTCGTGCGGCGGAGAACGGGCCGCGACAACGTGGTCTGGCTCGACGAAACGGGACTCCTCGGACCCTCCTCGGCCATCGTCCACGCCGTCCACACGGATGCCGTGGAGCGCCGGCTCCTCGCGGAGCGGGGCGCCTCGGTCGTGCACTGCCCTTCGAGCAACCTGAAGCTCGCGTCCGGCATCGCGCCCGTGACGGACTTCCTCGCCGCCGGGATCAACGTCGCGCTCGGGGCGGACGGCGCTCCGTGCAACAATCGCCTCTCCATGTTCCCGGAAATGCACCTCGCCGTGCTCCTCCAGGCCCTCCGGACCGGGCCAGGCGCCCTGACCGCCGCCGGCGCCCTCCGGATGGCCACACTCGGCGGGGCGCGCGCTCTCGGACTCAGCGACGAGATCGGGATCCTCGAGCCCGGCAGGGCGGCGGACATCATCACCGTGGATCCCTCGGCGGCGGCCCCCGGGGGCGACCCCGTCGCGGCCGTCGTCCACGTCCTCGACGCGCCGGCCGTACGCCATGTCCTCGTGGACGGGAGACTCCTGGCCGCGGACGGCCGCGTCGTCGGCCTGGATGCCGCGGCCGTTCGGCGGACGGCGGCGACAGAGCTCCGCCGGCTCGCGGAGAGGATTCCGCCGGAGATCGCAAAGGCCCTGCCGCCCGGCCTGGAGACGCTCCCATGACGATCCTTTCCGGGCTGCCCCCCGCGGCGCCGGCTCCCCGAGGAGGCCTCTGACCATGGACCATCGCCCCGAGACCGGCGGCTTCATCGAGGTCATCTGCGGCTCGATGTTCAGCGGGAAGACCGAGGAACTCATCCGGCGCCTGCGCCGGGCCGAGATCGCGCGCCAGGTCATCCAGATCTTCAAGCCGGCGGTGGACCGGCGCTACGACCGCGTCGACATCGTCTCCCACTCGGCGCAGAGGATCCCGTCCACGCCGGTGTCCCGCGCGGCGGAGATCCCCGTTCTCGTCGGGCCCGCCACCCAGGTCGTCGGGATCGACGAGGCCCAGTTCTTCGACCTCGACCTCGTGCCGGTATGCCGCGACCTCGCCGGCTCGGGCCGGCGCGTCGTCGTCGCGGGGCTCGAGCAGGACTACCGCGGCGTGCCGTTCGAGACGATGATGCACATGCTCTGCGAGGCCGAGTACGTGACGAAGAACCTCGCGATCTGCGTCGTCTGTGGAGCTCCGGCGCATCGCAACCAGCGCATCGCCGTGAAGAGCGGCCGGGTCGTCGTCGGGGGGGCGGAGACCTACGAGGCGCGCTGCCGCCGGTGCTTCGCGCCGCTCGGCGAGGAGGCGGGTGAGATGTTCGCCTGACGGACCTGCTCAGGATGCTCCGCGGATGGCGGCCAGCAGCGCCTCCCCGTAGAGATCCCAGAGCGCGGGTCCGGCGCGGTCCGAATCCTCCGCTCGCAGCTCGAGCGTGATGATCGGGATGCCGAGCGTCACGCCCACCCACGATCCGAGAGAGCCCGGCCGGCTGCCGAGGCGCCGGGCCGGCAGGGGAGAGACGGCCGCCATCGCCGCGGCGAGCGCCTCCGCCGGACCGTCGTGATCGACGCAGGCGAGAGGCTGGTGGAGGCTCACGACGCGGGTCGGACCGAGGGCGAGGATGAGATCGTGGAGGGCCCGGCTCTCGGGCTCCGAGAGGGGCGCGCCGCCGTGGCGCGCGCCGCCGGCGAAGTTCCCGGCGGGGAAGTTGCGGTTCAGGTCCACCCCCCGGGCGTTGCCGCGCGTGGACGCAGCCAGGCCGTCGGGATTGGCGACGGGCATGAGGACGACCGCGCGTCCTGCCGCCGCAGCGGGATCGGAGGCGAGCCGGCCGGCGAGCTCGTGAAGGAGCGGAGTCCCGGCGGCCTCGTTGCCGTGGATCGTCGCGATGATGAGGACGGTCTCGGCGCCGTCCCCAAAGGTGATCGTCTCGATCTCCCGGCCCTGCAGCGAGCGGCCGGCGACGGCCTGCCGGCCCGCAGGGCCGGCGTGGTCCTCCCGCGGAGTCGAGGCGCAGGCGCCGGCGAAAGCGGCCACGAGGATCGGCAGGAGGGTGCGGGCGGCGGCGGATCGGGATCCCATGGGCCGGCGATGCTACGACGGGCCGGCGCGGCGGACCACGAGGGACCGTGATAACGTCGGTTGCCGGGTGCGCCCGCGGCCCATGTCCAGAAGCCACCGTCCCATCGTCCTCGTCATCGCCGGCTCGGACCCGAGCGGGGGTGCGGGGCTCCAGCTCGACCTCGCGGTCATCGCGGCCGCGGGCCTCGCGGGCGCGGCCGTCGTGTCGGTCCTGACCGTCCAGACCAGCCGTGGCGTGCTGCGGGCGGAGCCCGTGGCCCCGGATCTCGTCCGGGAGCAGATCGAAGCCGTCCTCGGCGACCTTCCCGTAGCCGCCGTCAAGTGCGGTCTTCTCGGGCCCGGAGCCGTGGTCCGCGCCGTGGCGGATGCCCTCGCGGAGGCACCGCGGCCGATCCCCGTCGTCACGGATCCCGTGCTCGCGTCGTCGTCGGGCTTCGAGTTCGCCGACGCAGCCACGGTCCCCGCCTATCGCGAGGCTCTCGGCCCGCGGACGGACCTTCTCACGCCCAACGCCCTGGAAGCCGCCCGACTCCTCGGCGCCGCGCCCCCGGCGGGCGGCGCGCCCCCGGCGGCGAGGCTCCGCGAGGCGACCGGGGCCGGCGCCGTCCTCGTGAAGGGCGTCGTGGAGGGCGGCGTCGTGCGGGACTCTCTGGCCGACGGCGAAGGCGTCGCTATCCTCGAGGCCGCCGTCGATCCTGGCCCATCGCCCCACGGTACGGGCTGCGCCCTGTCCACCGCCATCGCCTGCAGCCTCGCCGCGGGGCTTCCGCTCCGGGAAGCCGTCCGCGCGGCGCGGGCGCGCCTCGCCCGGTGGCGCGCCGGGGCGGAGACCCCCGGCGGCGGCGTCCCCTTCCTGCGCCCCGCGGGGCGTTTCGGATTCGATGACCGAGGAGATCCGCTGCCATGACCACCGTCGCCGTGATCCTGTCCGGCTCGGGCCACCTCGATGGCTCCGAGATCCACGAATCCGTCCTCACCCTCTACTACCTCGACCGGGCGGGGGCCCGCGTGCGCATCTTCGCCCCGGACCGGGACCAGCACCACGTCGTGAACCACCTCACCGGGAAGCCCACGGGGGAACGGCGCAACGTTCTCGTGGAGTCGGCCCGGATCGCCCGGGGCCGGATCGAGGACCTCTCGCGGGCGCGGATCGCGGAACTCGATGCCGTGATCCTGCCCGGCGGCTACGGCGCCGCGAAGAACCTCTGCACGTTCGCCTTCGACGGGGCCGACTGCACGCTCGACCCCGGCGTCGAGGATCTGCTCCGGGCGGCGCTCCGGGAGAAGCGGCCCATCGGCGCCATCTGCATCGCGCCGGCCGTCGTGGCCCGGGTGCTCGAGACCGAGGGCCGGAAGGGCGCTCTCACCATCGGGAACGACGCCGCGACGGCCCGGACGCTCGAGACCCTCGGCGCCGTCCACCGCAACGCGTCCGTGTCGGAGGTCGTCGTGGACGAGGCGCTGAGGATCGTCTCGACGCCGGCATACATGCTCGGACCGTCCATCGCCGCCGTGGCGTCCGGGATCGAGAAGCTCGTGGAGCGTGTCCTCTCCCTCGCAGCCGCGCGCTGAGGCGCGGGCCTCAGGCGGCGATGGCGAGCATCCGGTCCAGCGCGACGCGGGCGTCCCGCGCCACGTCCGGCGGGACGAGGATCTCGTTGACGACCCGGCCCGCGACGAGGTTCTCGAGGACATGGAGGAGGTGGGGCGGGTCGATCCGGTACATCGTCGAGCAGAGGCACGAGATGCCGGAGAGCGAGATGACGAGGCGGTCGGGGTGGGCTGCGGCGAGTCGCGAGACGAGGTGGATCTCCGTGCCGATGGCGAAGGCGGATCCCGGAGCCGCCCGGGCGACCGTCTCGACGATCCGCTCCGTGGAGCCCGACGCGTCGGCCTTCCTCACGACCTCGAAGGTGCACTCGGGGTGGGCGATGACGCGGATGCCGGGGTGACGCCGGCGCACGGCGTCCACGTCCTCGGGCCGGAACTTCATGTGGACGGAGCAGTGGCCCTTCCAGAGGACCACCCTGGCCTGATCGGCGCCCGCCGCGAGGCTCGAGCCGGGGGCGCGGGGATCCCAGACGGCCATGTCCGAGAGGGGGATGCCGAGGTCGAAGGCCGTGTTCCGGCCGAGGTGCTGGTCGGGAAGGAACAGGAGTCGCGGTTTCCGCCCGAGAGCGTCGCGGAAGACGCGCGCCGCGTTCGAGGACGTGCACACGGCGCCCCCTCGCGCGCCGCAGAAGGCCTTGATGGCCGCCGTCGAGTTCATGTACGTGATGGGGGTGAAGACGTCGCCGGCGCGGGCGCGGATCATGTCCCAGCACACCTCGACGTCGTCGAGCGCGGCCATGTCCGCCATGGAGCAGCCCGCCGTGAGATCGGGCAGGATGACGCGCTGCTCCGGCGCGGCGAGGATGCGCGCCGACTCGGCCATGAAGTGCACGCCGAGGAAGACGATGGACCGCGCGTCGCGCCGCGCCGCGCCGTCGCGTGCGAGACGGAAGGAGTCGCCCGTGACGTCGGCGAAGCGGATGACGTCGTCGGCCTGGTAGTGGTGGCCGAGGATCACCGCGGCGGCGCCGAGCTCCTGCCGCGCGCGCCCGAGGCGCTCCTGGACCTCCGCCTCGTCGAGGCGCAGGCAGTCTTCGAGGCTCGGAGCATGGCCGATCATGGGATTCTGTGGGAGAATACCGCGCGGGCCGGTGCGGACCAACGCGGCCGCGGCGCGGGCCGCGGGCGATCCGCCCCGGAACCGGTCGGATCCGCGGTCCCGGAGGGCGCATGATCGAACTGCAGGGTCGCGTCGCGTTCGTGACCGGCGGCGACCGCGGGATCGGCTGGGCCGTGTCCGAGCTGCTCGCGCGGGCGGGCGCCGCCGTGGCCGTGGGCTTCCACAGGAACGAGGAGGCCGCCCGCGAAGCCGTGCAGTCGATCCGCGACGAGGGCGGCACGGCGGAGGCCGTGCAGGGGGACGTGCGGAGCGAGGAGGAAGTCGCCCGCATGGTCCGGGAGATCATCGCGGCCTTCGGCCGCATCGACATCCTCGTGAACAATGCGGGGATCTGGACGGAGGGGCGCTTCGTGGATCTGGCCCCGGGCACCATCAGCGACACGTTCGCCGTCAATGTGCTCGGACCGATCCACTGCATCCGCCACGCGAGCCGCGACATGATGTCCCGGGGCTGGGGCCGCATCATCAGCATCGGGTCCACCGCCGCCGCCCGCGGCGAGCCGCGCCATTCCCACTACGCCGCGTCGAAGGGCGCGCTCCTGGCCCTCACGCGGAGCCTGGCGCGCGAACTCGGCGGAGGAATCACGGTGAACATGGTGTCGCCGGGCTGGATCTACACGGACATGACCGCGGCGGTCCTGACGCCGGAGCGGATCGTGGAGATCGAGCGGGAGATTCCGGGAGGGCGCATCGGGCGGGCCACCGACGTGGCCGGCGCCGTGCTCTTCCTCGCCTCGGACCTGGCGGCGCACGTGAACGGCGCGGACCTCGTCGTGGACGGCGGCGCCCGGGGGCTCTGACGGAGGCCGGCGCTCCCGGACGCGCGAGAAGGGGCCGCGACGGAGGTCAGTCGTCGCGGAAGAGCGCCGCGATGAGGTCGCGGAACCGTTCCTCGATGACGGCGCGCCGCTTCTTCAGGGTGAGCGTGAGGGTCTCCGTTTCCGGCGAGAGGGGCTCGGGGAGCCAGCCGATGCGCGGGACGCGCTCGAAGACGCGGAACCCCCGCTCGGGGGACACGAGACGGGCGGCCTCGGCCCGGACGAGGCGGTCGGCCTCCGATCCGGGGGCTTCGGCGGGGTTTGCCGGGGCGGACCCGAGGCGCGCCCGGAGGGCTTCCATGTCGGGGAGCAGGAGGGCGCCGAGGTGCTTCTGCCCGTGGCCCACGACGACGGCGTCGGCGATGAGGGGGCTCTGGCGGAGGGCGGCCTCGATCGTCTCGGGTTCCACGTTCTCGCCGCCCCGGAGGACGATCGTGTCCTTGGCGCGACCCGTGATGAGGACGTCGCCCTCATCGGTGAGCATCCCGATGTCGCCCGTGTGGAACCAGCCGTCAGCGCGGAGCGCGGCTGCCGTGGCGCCGTCGTTCTCGTGGTACCCGGACATGACCTGGGGGCCGCGGGCCTCGATGACGCCGCGGACTCCCGCCGGCACGGGGCGGCCGGCGTCGTCCACGATCCGGATCTCGGTGGCGGGAAGGGGGAGCCCGATGGTGCCCGGGATGTTCCGGCGGGGCGTGCGGACGCAGAGCACCGGGGCCGTCTCGGTGAGACCGTAGCCCTGGAGGAGCGGCACGCCGGCCCGCACGAGGAACTCATCGACGTGGATGGGGAGGGGACCTCCGCCGCTCACGGCCGCGGCGACGGCCCCGCCGAGAGCCGCGCGGATGCGCCGGTAGACGAGTCGGTCGGCCAGCCGGTCCGGGGGCAGGAGGAGGGTCTCGAGGGCGCCGAGGAGCGCCCGTTCGAGGGGACCGGGATGCACGACGGCGCAGCGGTGAGACAGGGAGAGCCCGAGCCGGCGGCGCCGGAGCGCATGGCGCACGCGGCTCGCCCCGAGGCAGGCGCGGAGCGCGGACCGCAGAGGCTCCCGCGCGCGGTCGATGCCGTGGAGGACGCCGTCGAGGATCATCTCGTAGATCCGCGGGACGCCGATCAGGAAGGTGGGGCGGAAGCGCTGGAGATCGTGCCGCAGGGCGCGGCGGCTCGAGTAGCAGAGCGTCATGCCGGAGTCGAGGACGACGTACTCGATCGTGCGCTCGAAGCTGTGCCACGTGGGCAGGAACGAGAGGAAGCGGTCGTCTTCGCGGAAGGCGAGGAGCGTGGGCACGGCATCCACGTTGTGGAGGATGTTCGCGTGGGTGAGGCGGACGCCCTTCGGGTTGCCCGTCGTGCCGGAGGTGTAGATGATCGTGGCGAGATCCGAGGATCGCACGTCCCCGGGGTCCGGCGCGTCCCGGCCGGAGCCGAGCCCGCGGACCTCGTCGAGCGTCACGGCGCCACCGGTCGCCGGACCGCGCGTGACGACGGGAGGCAGGGTCGTGTCCCCGAGGGCGGGAGCGACCTTCGCGAGCTGGGCGGCGTCCTCCGCCACGACGCCGAGGGCGGCGGCGTGCCGCGTGACGAACCGGACCTCCTCCGCGGAGGCGTCGCCTCCGCGCGGGACGGTTACGGCGCCTGCCGAGAGGAGGGCCAGATCCGTGAGGATCCAGAGGTCGGAGTTCTCGGCGATGTGGGAGATGCGCATCCCTGGGCGGACGCCGAGGGCGCGGAAGCCGGCGGCGAGGAGGCGGACCTCGTCGGCCAGCTCGCCGTAGGTCCAGGTGCGGCCGGGCGTGACGAGGGCCGTCCGCTCCCGGCGCCGGTCGAAGCGGGCGAGGAGCCGCGCGGGAATGCTCGGAGAGTCCTTCATCCTGGCGGGATCCTTGACCCGGGGGCCGCGGGGGGGAGTATTGTTCCGACGAGGCTCATGCGGACACAACCCAGGTCGCACCGCGCCGCGCGCAGGGCGCTGACGCTCGCCCTCCTCGCCGGGGCCTGCTCCCCGTCCGGCGGAGACGCGGGCGGGCCGCAGGAACCCGGGCCCGCGGCCACCCTGCCTGCCGGGCGCGTGGGCGGGCTCGTGGACGCCCTGGCGGCGATCCGCTCGGAGCCGCGGGCGGATGCGGCGCGGCGCGAGGAGGAGGCGGCCATCGTCGCGGCGATCCTCTCGGCGTGGGATCCCGCGGCCGGGGCCGTTCCAACCGCGCCGCCGCCGGACCTCGCCGATGCGGTCGTCTTCGCCCTTCTCGACCCCCGGGAGGCGGGGCGGATCCCGGACGAGGCTCTCGCCCGCGCCGGGGCCGCGGCCCAGCGGAATCCCGGCGGGGCGGGACAGCGGCATCTCGATCTCGTGCGGGATCTCCGCCGCTCTCACGGACTCATGGCCTCCGAGGAGGGCGAGGAGGAGGCCGTGGGGATCCTCGCCGGACTCGGCCTCAGGCTGGCGGAGGCGCCGGATGCCCGCGATCCGGTGTCGCGGCTCCAGAGGCTCGTCGTGGCCCGCCGCCTCCTCGACCGCTCCATCGACTACTTCCGGATGGACGACGCGCCGCGGGCCGTGGCCCTCGAAAAGGCGCTCGTCGCGCTCGATCCGGGGCACGCGAGAGCCGAGGCCCACGCGGGGATCCTCCACCTCGAGGCCGGCCTTCACGAGGAGGCGCTCCGGCACCTCCGATCGGCCCTGCCGCGGGTCCGTCCCGGCGAGCCTTCCTGGTACATCCACGCCCATATCGCACGGGCATGCCTCGCGCTCGAGAGGGAGGCCGAGGCGCTCGAGTCCGCCCTCGAGGCGGAGCGCCTTGCCTCCGACGCGGGGGCCGACTGTTCCCACCGCCTGGCCGCGGAGGCGAGTCCCCACGTCCGCGAGTTCAGCTGGTACGCGGAACTGGCCGTCACCCGGGCCGGGATCCTCCTCGCTCTGCGCCGGCCGGGAGCGGAGGCGGTCCTCGCCGAGGCCGATCGCAGACTCCGGGGGGCTCTGGCCTTCGGCCCCGTCCGCGGCGTTCCCTACCTGGTCGGTGCGAAGCTCCGGCGGCTCGAGGGGCGCTACGACGAGGCACTGAGCCTTCTCAACGCCGTCGGCGGACTCCCGATCCGGAACCGTCTCGAGCGGATGGACGGCGAGGGGCTGCGCTTCCTTCCCCACACGGCCGAGGCGCAGGCCTGCCTCCTCCGTGCCGGAATCCTGCGCTCCCGGGGGGACGGGGCGGGCGTGGCCCGGGAGGAATCGACGTTCCGGAGCATCATCGGGCGCCGGGAGATCCTGGCCGGGGGACGCGGACTCCGGGCGGCATGGGAGCGCTGCGCAGAGGCTCCGCGCTGATCCTTTTCCCTCCGGCCGTTTTGCACATATTGGGCGGCTCCCGGCGGGAGCGCGGGAGTCGCCGTCACGATGCCCAAGCGCCAGGACATCCGCAGCATCCTCATCATCGGGTCGGGGCCCATCGTCATCGGGCAGGCCTGCGAGTTCGACTATTCGGGAACCCAGGCGCTGAAGGCGCTCCGCGAGGAGGGTTACCGGACGGTCCTCGTCAACTCGAATCCGGCCACCATCATGACCGATCCCGAGATGGCGGACCGGACCTACATCGAGCCCATCACGCCGGACTTCGTCCTCCGCGTCATCGAGGAGGAGCGCGTTGACGCCCTCCTCCCGACGCTGGGCGGCCAGACGGCCCTCAACACGGCCTTCGAGCTGGCCCGCGCCGGGCACCTCGGGAGACTCGGCGTCGAGATGCTCGGCGCGACCGCCGACGTCATCGCCCGGGCGGAGGATCGGGAGCTCTTCAAACGGGCGATGATCGAGATCGGCCTCGACGTCCCCCGTTCGGGGACCGCCCGGACGCTCGAAGAGGCCCGGGCCGTCCAGAAGTCCCTCGGCTTCCCGGTGATCATCCGGCCCTCCTTCACGCTGGGAGGATCGGGCGGCGGCATCGCCTACAACGCGGAGGAGTTCGAGGAGATCGCGGCGCGGGGGCTCGACCTCTCGATGATCAGCGAGATCCTCCTCGAGGAATCGGTCATCGGCTGGAAGGAGTTCGAGCTCGAGGTCATGCGGGACCGCGCCGACAACTGCGTGGTCATCTGCTCCATCGAGAACATCGACCCCATGGGCGTCCACACCGGGGACTCGGTCACGGTGGCGCCGATCCAGACCCTCACGGACCGGGAGTACCAGCGCATGCGGAACGCGGCCTTCGCCGTGATCCGTCGCGTCGGCGTCGAGACCGGAGGCTCGAACATCCAGTTCGCCGTGGATCCGCGGACGGGCCGGATGATCGTCATCGAGATGAACCCCCGCGTCTCGCGCAGCTCGGCCCTGGCGTCGAAGGCCACGGGGTTCCCCATCGCCAAGATCGCGGCGAAGCTTGCCGTGGGGTACACGCTCGATGAGATCCGCAACGACATCACACGGGAGACGCCGGCCTCCTTCGAGCCCTCGATCGACTACTGCGTCGTCAAGATCCCGCGCTTCGCCTTCGACAAGTTCCCGGATGCGGATCCGACCCTCACGACGCAGATGAAATCCGTCGGCGAGGTCATGGCCATCGGGCGGACCTTCGCGGAGGCGCTGCAGAAGGCCATGCGCTCCCTCGAGCGCGGGCGGCACGGCCTCGGGCTCTCCCGCAGCGACCGGGCCCTCAACGGGACGCTTCCGGGGACCGAGGAGATCCGCAAGAACCTGATCCGCCCGAACGCGGAGCGGCTCGAGATGATCCGCTACGCCTTCCTCGCCGGCATGACGGTCGAGGACGTGCAGGAGCTCACCGCCATCGACCCCTGGTTCCTCGGCCAGATCCGCCGCCTCGTGGACGTCGAGGAGCGGCTCCGGGGGGCGGGGGGACTCGAGGCCCTGGACCTGCCGCTCCTCGCCACGGCCAAGCGGAACGGGTTCTCGGACCGGCAGATCGCGGCGGCGACGGGGACGGACGAGCGGACGGTGCGGCGGCGGCGGGAGGATCTCGGCCTCAGGCCCGTGTACCGGCGGGTGGACACCTGCGCCGCCGAGTTCGAGGCCTTCACGCCCTACTTCTACTCGACCTGGGGCGAGGAGGACGAGGTCCGGCCCACGGACCGCCGCAAGATCATGATCCTCGGGAGCGGGCCGAACCGGATCGGGCAGGGCATCGAGTTCGACTACTGCTGCGTCCACGCGGCCTACGCCCTCCGCGAGATGGGATTCGAGACCATCATGGTCAACTCGAATCCCGAGACCGTCTCCACGGACTACGACACGTCGGACCGGCTCTACTTCGAACCCCTGACCTTCGAGGACGTCCTCAGCATCTACGAGCGGGAACGGCCCGAGGGCGTCATCGTCCAGCTCGGCGGCCAGACGCCGCTCAATCTCGCCGGCGACCTGGCCCGGGCGGGCGTCCGCATCCTCGGCACGAGCCCGGACAGCATCGACCGCGCCGAGGATCGGGAACGCTTCAAGGAGATCGTGGAGCGGCTCCGGCTCCGGCAGCCGGAGTCCGAGATGGCCACGAGTCCCGAGGGCGCCGTGCTGGCGGCCCGGAGGCTCGGCTATCCGGTGCTGGTCCGCCCCTCGTACGTCCTCGGCGGGCGCGCCATGGAGATCGTCTACGACGACGACGCGCTGCGGAAATTCGCCGAGAAGGCCGTGGAGGCGTCGGAGGAGCGGCCCATCCTGGTCGATCGCTTCATCGAGCACGCCGTGGAGATCGACGTCGACGCCGTGTCCGACGGGACCCGCTCCGTCGTCGGCGGCATCATGGAGCACATCGAGGAGGCCGGCATCCACTCCGGCGACTCCACCTGCGTCCTGCCGCCCTTCTCGCTCTCGGACAAGGTCCTGGCCCGTCTCCGGGACTCCACCATCCGGCTCGCCGCCGAGCTCGGCGTCTGCGGCCTCATGAACATCCAGTACGCGATCCGGGGCGACGAGGTCTACGTCCTCGAGGTCAACCCGCGGGCCTCGCGGACGGTCCCCTTCGTCTCGAAGGCCATCGGCGTCCCCCTCGCGAAGATCGCCGCCGTCGTCATGGCCGGTCGGAGCCTCGCGGACGCCGGTTTCACCGAGGAGCGGGTTCCCGTCCACATGTCGGTGAAGCAGCCCGTCTTTCCGTTCAGCAAGTTCCCGGGCTGCGACATCATCCTCGGGCCGGAGATGCGCTCGACCGGAGAGGCCATGGGCGTGGATTCGGACATGGGCGCCGCCTTCGCGAAGTCCTGGACGGCGACGGGCCACCGGTTGCCCGCCTCCGGCATGGTCTTCCTTTCCGTCAAGGACTCGGACAAGCGCAGCTCCCTGCCGCTCGCGCAACGGCTCCATGATCTCGGCTTCACCGTCCTCGCGACGGAGGGGACCTGCAAGGTCCTCCGGCGGGGGGGCGTGCCCGCGGTGCGGGTCCTCAAGATCGCCGAGGGTCGCCCGAACATCACGGATCACCTCAAGAACCGCGAAGTGAAGCTCGTCATCAACACGCCCTCCGGCAAGGGGCCGCGGACGGATGAGGCCAGCATCCGCGGGCTCGCCGTGGCCCAGGGCATCCCCTGCATCACGACGCTCTCCGGCGCCGAGGCGGCGCTGGCGGGCATCGAGGCCCAGATCCGGCAGAAGCCCGATGTGCGGGCGATCCACGACTACCACGCGGCCATGAAGGCGGCCTCGCCGGCCCCCCGGACCCCGTGAAACCCCCGCAGGAGGCGCGGTCCGCGCGCGTCCAAGGAGGGTGATGGACACCCGCGTACTCGTCACGGGCGGAGCCGGCTTCGTGGGCTCCCATCTCGTCGAAGAGCTCGTTCGCCGGGGGCGCGCCGTGACCGTCCTCGACGACCTGTCCGGGGGAACGCCCGCGAACCTCGCGGCGGCGATGCGGTCGGGGGACGTGCGCCTCGTCACGGGCTCCGTGGAAGACCGGGAAGCCGTACGGGGCGCCCTCCGCGGCGCGGATCGCGTGTTCCATCTCGCGGCGGGGGTGGGAGTCCTGCGGCTCGTGTCCGCGCCCGTCTCCGTGATCGCGGTCAACGTCAACGGCACCCGCGTCGTCCTCGAGGAGGCCTCGGCGGTCGGCGCGCCGGTGCTCGTGACCTCATCGTCCGAGGTCTACGGCACGGCGGGCGCCGTGCCCTTCCGGGAGGACGGCCCCCTCTGCCTCGACCCGGGCACTGCGCCGCGACTCGGCTACGCCGCGAGCAAGATCGCCGCCGAGCATCTCGCGCTCGCCTGCGCTCGGGAGACGGGGCTCACGGTCCTCGTCTGCCGGCTCTTCAACACCGTGGGGCCGCGGCAGTCCTCCCGCCACGGCATGGTCCTGCCGTCCTTCATCGAAGCCGCGCTGGCGGGCCTGCCCCTCACGGTCCACGGCGACGGGATGCAGACTCGCGCTTTCGCCGCCGTCGAGGAGGTGGTCCGGGCCCTCGCGGACGCCGCGGCGGCCCATCGGTCCGGGGCCCTCGTCGTCAACGTCGGCAGCGCCTCCGAGGTCGCCATCCTGGACCTGGCGCGGCGCGTCGTCCAGCGCGCCGCAGGACGATCCGCGATCCGCTTCGCGCCCGTGGAGGAGGCCGTGGGGCAGGGCTTCACGGATTTCCGCCGGCGACTTCCGTGCCTCGATCGCCTCCGCGGGCTCATCGGATGGGTTCCGTCGCGGAGCCTCGACAACATCCTTGACGGCCTGCTCGGCCCGCCGGCGGAAGCCGCGCGGGCGGGCGGCGGGACCGTCAGCGGCGGCGGCCGCTCTCCCGGAGCTGGAACTTCCTGACGAGGAGCTTGTCGAAGCTCCAGGCGTCCTTCTCGAAGCCGGCCTCGCGTGTTCCGAGATCCACCTCGCGGATCTTGAGCTTCGGGTTCCCCTTCTCGATGGCCTCGCAGGCCGCGAGGATCATGCCGAGGGGGTAGAGCTGGTTCTTGGCGCGGTTCTGGACCTCCCAGACGATCTCCTGGAGGTTCTCCATGCCCCGGACTCCGCCGATGCGGCCCGGCATGACGCGGAGCAGGGCGGGGTCGATCCCCGCGACGAGGAGCTGGTCCTGGATGTAGGTCTCGGGCTGCAGCGTTTCCTTGTAGCCGTCGCGGATGATCATGCTGACGTCCTCGACGTACTCGA
This sequence comes from uncultured Planctomycetia bacterium, assembly GCA_964419995.1. Lineage (GTDB taxonomy): Bacteria > Planctomycetota > CAYQRN01 > CAYQRN01. The sequence continues at coordinate 2,132 of CAYQRN010000066.1, read as the reverse complement.
GGACGTCCCGCTTGAGCGAGGCGACGGTGCGCTGCGAGCGCGTGAGTTCCGTGCGGACGTCGGGGAGCTCGAAGAGCCAGAACCACCCGACGACGGCGCCGCAGGCGACGTCGATGAGGAAGATCGCGGTGATGAGCCGTTTCATCCAGGCGCTTCCGGCGGCTTCGGCCATCTCAGCGGTCCTCGCGGAAGAGGAACTTGACGTTCTTGTAGAGCGTGCGGTTGTCGCCGGTCGCCACCGGAGGCGTATAGGTGACGCCCGAATCCTTGCCGAGGGGGGAGGCCGCGTGCATGGCCTCGAGGAGCGCGTCCCAGCGGCGGTAGTCCTCGAGGGTGATGTCGAACTCCACGAGATCGATGGTGACGCGGAGCCGTTCGAGCGTGAACCGGCCGATGGCCTCCCGGCGGCCATTGAGCTCGCGGAAGAACGCGCTCCAGTTGGCGAGAGCGAGGCCGAAGCGCTGTTCGAGGTTCTTCTCGGCGGGGTCGTCGGAATCCGACGGGCGGCTGATGCCGAACCGCTTCTCGAGGTCGTCGCGGAGTTCCGCCATCTCCCGCTGCATGCCGTTGAGCCTTGCCGATGGCTCGACGCCGGCCTTGGGATTCACGAGGTCGCGCCAGCGGCGCTCCCGGTCGGGATCGATCTTCGCGGCCTTCTTCCAGGCTGCGATGTCGTCGGCGGAGCGGCGCTGCTCGCCCGCCGAGACGATGCCGGCGAGCCGGGTCATGGACTCGAACTGGTTCCGGCCCTCGTTGACGACCCACGCGATGCGGTTCCGCTCGGCGCGGACGACGGACGTGACGTGGAGGAGGGCGTAGGCCGCGAGGATCGCGAGGAACAGGGCCGTGCACGTGAGCGCGAGCTTGATCTTCTCGAACTTCTGCGTGAAGCGGTACTCCTCCTGCCGGAAGTCGAGCCGGAGAGGATCGTGTCCGAGGAGCTTGAGGCCGAGGCCCACGGCCACGGGCGCGAGGAGATTGGCCTCGGCGACGCCATCATCGTCGAATCGGTGGTCGACGTGGGAGAGGACGTCGAGTGTGCGCACGGGCACGCCGAAGCGGGCGGCGAGCATGTTCTGGAGGTCGCCGAGCCGGCTTCCCGGGCCCGTGACGAAGATGGCCGTGAGGGGAGTCTCGATCTTCGAGGAGGAGATCGAGCGGCGAAGCTCCTTGTCCACCTTGCCGCAGAAGTCGCGGAAGCGCTGTCCGATGATGTCCTGTTCGAGCTCGGCTGCGGATTTGGCCTCCTCGGGCTTCTCGGGAAGGACGGCGGCGGAGGTCGTGAAGAGCTCGTCGGCGGCGCCGGCGGCGCGCGTGGCGAACTCCCGCGTCCGGAGCCGGGCCATGTCCTGGTCGATGTCGAGATCCCGCTGGATGGCGCTCGTCACCGTCTCCTCGCCGATGCGCACGGAGCGCACCATGCGGAGGCGGTGGCCGGCCGCGAGGATGAGGGTGGAGGTCGCCTCGCCGATGTCGATGACGGCGTAGCAGTCGTGCTCCGCCACGTCGGGAAGCGTCTCGGCGACGGCGAAGAGAGCGGCGGCATCCACATCGACCACGAGGGGATCGACGCCGCACTGACCGAGGGCGCCGAGGTGGTCGCGCAGCATCTCCTTCCGCGCGGCGAGGACGAGGACACGGCTCTTCGCGCCCTGCTCGGCGACCTTCGCCCAGGCGACGATGACATCCTCGATGGCGCACGAGTGGAGATGGCTTTCGCTCTCGAACTTGATGACCTTGCCGATCTGCTGCTCATCGACGAAGGGCATCGGGATCTCGCGCACGACGCACTCGTGCGACGGGATGCCGAGGGCGACCTGGTCGCGGCCCGCCCGGGAGGCCTTGAAGGCGTACTTGACGGCGGCGGCGATCTCCTCGGCGCGGTTGGCGCCCACGCCGTAGACGATGGGTCCGGCGCCGAAGCGTGTGATCCGGTACTTCCGGGCGGAGCCCTCGAGCTCGACGATGCGGACCGAGCTCTCGCTGACAGCGACTCCGGTGACTCTCGCCATGCGTCCAGGATCCTCGCGTGGAACGACGCCCGGGGCCCGGGCGCGTCATCCTAACCGCTTCAAGGACTTCTGCTAACCCGGATGATCCACGAACCCGGATGATTCACGAAGACGAGCCGG
>CAYQRN010000065.1:0-20192 GCA_964419995.1 uncultured Planctomycetia bacterium | reverse complement strand
TGCTATCGGTCACGTAGCGACAAATGCGGCGGGCCGACCCTCTCCGCATCGTGTGGAGAGACATAAGGGGCCGGAGTTGCCTCCGGCGCCTTCCGCGAGCCCTTGAACACCTCTTTTCCCAGCTTCTATCGCCGCCGCCCCGCCCCGAAGCGGCGAAAAATGCGCCGGGAGGCCGCCGAAACGGGCTCACGCCCGCCGCGATCCGGCCCCGGACGAGGGCGGATCCGCCGGATTCCGCCGGAACCACCTGAGGAGGAGGACCCGCGCCATGGCGATGGCGAGCAGCCCCGCCGCGACCCCTTCCGGGATCGACGGCGCCGGGGGACGCGCGGCGACGGCCGGCGCCGGCGGGAAGAGGCCGGCGGCGAAGGACCCGCGACCAGCCTCCACGAGGGCGCCGAGGAGGAGGCTCGCGCCGGCGATGGACGCGACGTACCGGAGGGCCGTGCCCGTGCCGAGAAGCCGCCGGAGGGCGACGAGAGTCGAGAGGTTGGTCGCCGGTCCGACGAGGAGGAAGACGAGGACGGCTCCGGGCGCCACGCCCTTCGCGATGAAGGCGGCGGCGATGGGCGTCGAGGCGCTGGCGCAGACGTAGAGCGGCAGACCCGCACCGAGCATGACGAGCATGTGGACAGCGGGCGAGGAGCCGATCCAGGACTCGACCGCCGCCGGAGGGAGCACGGCCGTGATGACGCCCGAGACGAGGCACCCGGCGAGGATGGGCAGGGCGATGTCGTCGAGGAGGTCGTGGAAGCCGCGGACGAGGACCCTGACACCAAGCGAGGTTCCGGGCGCCATCGGCCGGGCCGGTGTTTCCGGTGACGCCGGGAGCGGCGCCGCGCCGCGCCGCCCGAAGGCCATCTCGACGAACCCCGCGACGAGGGCGGTGACGGCCGCCGCCAGCGGGCGCACGACGGCGAGCCCCGGCCCCATGAGGCTCCACGTGATCGCGATGGAGTCCGCGCCGATCTCCGGCGTCGCCACGAGGAACGCCACGAGAGCGGGGCTCCGCGCACCCTTCCTCGCGAGGGCCACGGCCGTGGGCAGGACACTGCAGGAGCAGAGGGGGAGCGGGATGCCGATGAGCATCGCACGCAGCACGGATCCGGGTCCGCGCCGCCCGAGGCTCCGCTCGACGAAGGCCGCCGGGAGCACCTCCGCGAGCAGGCCGGCCACGATGAGACCGCCGAGAAGCCAGGGGGCGAGATCGGCGAACACGCGGGCGCTCTCGAGAAGGATCTGCCCGAGGATCACCGGCCGACACCCTCCGGATCCGGATTCCGCTCGGCACGCAACTCCATCGACAACATCATCATCGGCTGTCCGGCGTCATTCTTCGACATCCGCCCCGCCATTCCAGAGCCCCGATCCCGGCGAGGCGTCGGAAAGGCGCGATGGACTCCTTAGAATGACGCGCGTGCCGCCCGCCCGGCGGCCGCGAGCGAGGAGCAACATCGTGGGCGTCATCATCGGCATCAGCGGGTCGGTCCCATCCGCGCCGGTCTTCGGCGCGCTCTGCGACTTCGCCCGCACCTTCGCCTTCGACAACGAATGGGGGCTCCGGGAAGAGGACCGCGCCCTCCCCCACGCGGCGCTCCGCACGGAGGCCGGCGGAAGCCCGCAGCACTTCGAGTCCGTCCACCGGTCGGGCCTGGTCCTCGTGCCGCACTTCCTGTCCGATCCCCTTCCTCTCCTCGTGATCGGCGGACGGGGACCGCTCACGGATGTCGTCGCCGAATCGGCCGGACACGTGACGAACCTCTCGACGGAGATCCTGCTCGACACCTCGGCGGCCGGACCGGCGGCCCACCGCGAGATCTGCCGCTTCGTCGACGAGCTCAAGGCCCGCTTCGTGCCGGATCTCGCCGTCGATGACGAATCGGGCTGGTTCGCCTCGCGGAATGACGAGGACCTCGCCCTCGCGTTCCGCCGCTCCGACCGCGAGCTCCGGGCGCGCTACCGCGCCTCCATGACGGGGCCGGACGCGACCTTCGCCATCCCCGGAGCCCGCTTCCGCTCGCGGAGCGGCGACTCGCCGGGGGAGTTCGCCCTCGTGACCGAGGAGATGAAAGCCTACGTCCTCGACCAGGACCGCCAGTTCGCCGGGTCCTTCGGCGGCTTCGGCTACGATTTCGACCATGGCGAGGGGAGCCTCGAGGACCTCGAACTCGTGGCCACGGAGGCGGACAGACCCGGCATCTCTGTCGAGGAGAAGGAGTACTTCCGCGGCCCCTTCGTCCATGCGGCGGGCGCCTACCTCGGCCGCACGCTCATCCGCTGTTTCGGAGGCCACTGGAAGGAGGATGCGGAGGAGGGCTGGGTCATCGAGGATCTCGCCGGCCTCGGCCTTGTCGTCAATCCGTTCCTGGTGGTGGAGGATCGCGTGACGTGGGGACCGGTCCAGGCCTTCCCACGCCACGTCGAGTGGATCCTGCGGCTCAGGTCCGCCCTCCTCGCCGCGGACGATTCGTGACCTGAGTCAGGGATTTCGAAGCCGCGGCGACGCCACGCGCCCGAACTTCCCGCCGTCTTCACCGTCAGACCCTCGGGCTTGGTATGCTCCGCTCCTCGACCCCATGCTGCCCTTTCCGGAGTCACGCCCATGTCCAACCGCCCCTTCCGCTTCGCATTCCACCGGGGCGCCACCGCGGTGCTCCTCCTCGCCGCGGCGACAGCCGCCCAGCAGACGGTTCCCTTCACGAAGGCCGGCGACATGCTCGTCGCGGACACGAGCGGCGACCGGATCTGGCGGCTTCGGGACATGAACCTCGACGGCGACTACGACGATGCCGGCGAGGTCTTCCCGTTCTTCCTCTCGGGCACGAATGGTTTCGCCCTCACGAATCCCGCCGGGATGACGGTCGACCAGGACGGGTCGGTCTTCGTCGCCGACACGACCGCCGACACGATCCTCCGCCTCCGGGACCTCGACGGCAACGGCGATGCGCTCGGCGCGGCCGAAAGCTCGATCTTCTTCAGCGGAGCCGGGAACCAATCGGGTGTCACGATGCCCACGGGCATGGGCATCGCCATCGGTCTCGACGGCCGGGTCTGGGTCGCCAATTCCAACACGTCGACCGCCGGCATCGACTCGGTCCTGCAACTCCAGGATCTCAACTGGGACGGTGACGCCGAAGACGCCGGAGAGGCCATCGTCTATGCGAGCTTCGCCCCTGCGGGCGCGCTGGGCGATTCCATCCCGTCCCACGTCGTCGTCGCGCCCGACGGTACGATCTACTTCCTCGACAACGGCAGCACGGGGGTCATCGCGCGCGGTATCTACCGGCTCCACGACGACATCGTGCCCAACGGACACTGCAACGACCCCGGCGAGGTGAGCCCCTTCTACCTTCCGGCACCCCAGGCGGCGACGTCCTTCCTCTGGGGGCTCACGGTCGGGCGCGACGGCGGCTTCTACGTCGCGGATTCGGGCACGGAGCGGATCCTCAAGGTCCGCGACATCTCCGGAGACTTCCTCATCCAGAACGCAACCGCCGAGGAGGTCCTCTACTTCGCCGTTCCCGCTTCGAGCCTCATGTGGAACACGGCGCTCGACGCGAACGGGACGCTCTACGTGACGGAGGATCAGACGCCGGACCGCCTCTACGCGCTCACGGACCTCGACCAGAACGGCGACTGTCTCGGTCCGAACGAGAAGACCGACATCTACACGGATACGCTGGCGTCGGTGGACATCGGTGCGCCCCGCGTCATCGCCTTCCAGCGCGGTCCGGGCCTCGTGCTTTCGCCGTCTCCAGCACCCATCGGCGGGCTCGCAACCCTCTACATGGAGGGGCAGGCCGGGACGTTCATGAACGTCTGGCTGTCGGCGGGGACCACATCCCTCTCCGTTCCGCCCTACGGGACCCTCGGGCTTGCCGTCTTCACGCCCGGCACCTTCCTCGAGCTCATCCCGCCGTTCGTCATGAACTCGACGGGCACGGTTGCCGTGACCTTCGGCATCCCCTCCGACCCGGGCCTCGCCTCGCTCTCCGTCTGGGCCCAGGCCATCGGCGGCCCTCCGGCGTCGCCGCGCCTCGGGAACCTCCTCCCCGTCACCTTCCAGTAGTCGGATCCGCGGACGGGCCGCTCTCGGCCCGTCCCGGCGCCTGCCGCTGGAAGAACTCGACGACGTACTGGAGCGGCGCCGCCGTCCGTTTCTCCACGAAGCCTTCGGCCTCGACGAGAATGCGGGCGGTGCCGCGATCCGTCCCCTCGGGGAGCACGGGCCGGAAGAGATGGCCCCGCCCCATGCCGTAGCTTCCCTCCCGGGGAGCCGAGAAGGCCATCGGAAGCTCCGCAGCAAGATCCCAGTCCGCGTCGAGGAGGAAGGCCCTGATCCTGAGGTCCCCGCCCCGAGGCAGGCGCCGGATACGCCCGTCGAAGCAGAGGTTCCAGACGGCTGTGGGGCTCAGGTACTCGACGGGGAAGTAGCCGGCAGCCGGGTAGAGAATGAGCGGCGGCGCCGCGACGGACCGGCTGCCATCGTGGGCCCAGAGGGCATGGAAACGTCCCACTTCCCCGAGGCCGGCGCGGCCCATGCGGGGGTTCAGCATCCAGGCGCGGTGTCCGACAGCCCGGATGTTCGAGGGATCCGAGTCGTCCATGAGTCCGTCGATGGCATCGCGAAGATCCGACGAGCCGAGACTCAGGTTGCTGCGCTGGGCGCCCCGGAACCCGAGGGCATGGACGGCGGGGTCGATGCCCTCGGCCCGCCGCGGCGTGTGGCTGATGGTCCCGATGGACGCGCAGACGACGGATGCGTGCTGCGCCTCCGTGTTCATCGTCGGATCCAGCGCGACATCGTGGCAAAGCCCCGCGAGGTAGCGGTAGGCGTTGAGACGGCGGATGCCCCAGTCGAGGTAGGTCGCAGCGAGACGCCCGGCGCTCCAGGGCGCGGAGAGGATGGGCGACTCGGCGAACCGCTCTGCGGTCGGATCCAGCGCCGCGCCCTCGATCGCGTCCAGCGTCGCAACGATCTCGTCCCTGCGTCGCGGGAAGACCTCCACGACGGTGGACGTCCCGGGGGGCTTCAGGAACACGACGCCATCGCGCACGAGGACCTCGTGGATCGGGCGACCCGCCCCGTCGAAGGTGGCGACGCGCTCCACGGCGCCCTTCCCGTAGACCTTGAGGGAACGGAGCCGTCCCGCCGGATGGAACTCCTCCCACTTCCCCTGTCTCACACCGTGGTCGTAGTGCCCCGCGGTCTTCCGCTTGCCGTCCTCGTAGAAGGCGTCGTAGATCCCATCCCGCCGCCCTTCCGCGTCCACGCGGTACTCCGCCAGGATCCTGCCCGACGGCCACGTCTCGCGGACCTTCCGCGGCCCCTCCTGCGCCGCGACCCCGCCTCCGAGCGCGACCGCCAGGGCTCCGATCCACACGGCCCGCCACGCCGGGCAGGCCCGTCTGCTCTGGTCGGTCTTCATGTCCACCGATCCTCACATTCGCCCGCTCGGCCGGACCCCGCAAGACCCCGAGCACCGGGGGACGACCCGGGCAGGCGGACCGTCGGATCGCGCCAGCCCTTGGTGGACAACGACTTATGACTCCCTGTAAGACGAAGCGGGCGGCAGCGCTTCTTCATGCGTGAAACGGATCTCAGGACCGAAAGGACACAGACCATGACGCTTCCGAAGAGCGGCATCACCGAGGACGGGCTTGCCGTCATGATCGAGCGCGTGCGGACGCTGGTCTCCGAGACGCATCATCGCCGCGCCTTCCTGCGCTTCATCGCGACCCTCGAGGCCGTGGACGCCGAGAACCGCCGCCTCGCTCCCCGATCGGCTCCGCGCGGCGCCGCTCCTCGCCGCCCCGTGACCGTTCCGGCGCTGTCGCGCCTCGCGATCCTCTCCCGCGACGGCGACCTCACCCTCGAGTTCGGCGTGGCGGAAAGCGGCGACAGGAGCTTCCTCGCGGTCCGGCACGCGCGCACCGGAACGCTGCTCGCGGTCGTCCGCCTCGGCGAGATGCGGCGCCGCATCCTCGAGACCCTCATCGGGGAGCGCGACAACGCCCCCCCCGGCGAATCCCCGCGCGCGCTCAAGAGCATCACGCTGGCCCGCCGCATCGGCAGGGTCGGCGAAAGCATCCGCGGCGACATCTGCCGGCTCCGGAAGTTCGTCCTTCCAAGCCTCGGCTTCAGCCAGCAGGTGATTCGCAGCACCCGCGGCGGCTTCTGGCTCGATCCGCTCCCCGCCACGGCCGGCGCCGCCTGACTTCCAGGACTCCGCCCGCCGCCTCCCCGCCTCAGTCGCGGCGGAAGTCACTCCGCGAAGCGCGGGGCAGGGCGGCGGTAGGCCGACTCGATGACGGCCTCGGCCGGGCGGCCTTCGGGGCAGTAGTCCTCGGGAGGGAGGGACGATGCGTCCGTGTACCAGCGCCAGGGGTAGAGGCCCGCGAACCAGGGGCGGTCCCACACGGTCTCGATGAGCATGTCCCAGGCCTCGCGCTGGGCGTCCGGGTCGAGGATCTTCCCCTCGCGACGCGTCCACTCCCAGGGACGTTCCGCGCAGTCGGCGTAGGGCGGGTAGCCTGTCTCGGTGAAGAGAACAGGCCGGCCGAGGATCGTTGAGAAGGTGCCGATCCGCGACAGCACGGGCCGCCAGCCGGCGGCGATCTCCCCGCGGTCCGGGCGGGGCCGACCCGCCACCTCGAAGTAGGCGCCGATCCCGATGTAGTCGAGGGCGTCCCAGAAGGCCACCTCCTCCCACTCGCGCCACCAGTTGGCGGAGTAGGTGAGGCCGCCCGAGTACACGGACCGCACCGCGCCGGCGATGGCCCGCCATCGGTCCGGGAACCGCGAGGTCGAGGCCCGGTACTCGAGGCCGAGGGAGTACATGCGCGCGCCCTCGGCCTCGGCGATACGGGCGTAGTGCACGGCCATGGCCTCGAGGTTCCGGTGGAAGGTCTCCCAGTCCCCGGGGGTCGTCATGGCGATATCGGCCCTGAACGGGTAGGGAGGCCGGAAGAAGGCCGGGCTCTCGATGCGAGGGAAGAGGAAGACGTGAAGCCCGTGCCCGCGAATGAAGCGGATCGTCTCGGCGCACTCCCCCCCCTCGATCCCGTACTCGATGGCGGGGCGATCGATGTCCGGCATGTTCGCGTGGGGCGCCCAGGCGATCCAGCGGGCGCCGAGGGCCCGCAGGCGGCGGAGTTGCCTCGACGCCTCCGCCGAACGGTATCCGGCCGCGCCGTACTCGGCGATCCATGCCCCCTTCTGGAACACCGGCCGGGATCCTGGAGCCGGCGGCGAGCCGCCGCAGGCCGCGAGGAGGACCGCGGCCAGGGCAACGGCGAGACCGTGCCTCAAGTAGCGGATTCCCGGAGCCGCTCGCGCAGGAACTGCTCCGCCGAGAGGATGCGGAACCGTGTCTCGCCCTCGTTGAGCCCGAGGATCTGCGCCGTCTCCGCCGTGTCGAAACCCTCGAGGTAGTGGAGCGCGAAGGCTGCTCTCCATGAACGCGGCAGCTCGGCCAGCGCCGTGCCGATGCGGTCGCGGATCTCGTCCTCCTCGGCGAGGGTCGCGGGATCCCCCACCGCCGCCACGAGAGGCCGTCCGGCCGGCTCGTCCCCGCCGGCGACCTCGGTCCGCGTCTCCCGGTCGAGCTCCGTCGAGAAGAGCAGCCGGTGGAGCCCGTCGAACCCCTCGTCCTTCTCCGGGAGCGACGGCACGACGGGGGGCGGCGTCAGGTCGCTCGTCGGAAGGTGTGCGTCGGCCGATCGGCGGATGAGGACATCGGTGGCGACGCCGTAGAGCCAGCTCTCGAGAGGGAGGGTGTGAGGTTTCCTCGGAAAGCCCTCGATCGCCGCCATGACGACATCGTCCACGAGGTCGTCCACCGTGAGCCGGAGCCCGGGGCGCCGCCGGCGCAGGAGTGCGAGCTCCCGCCGGATGAAACCCCGGACGTGGTCGAGATGCTCGCCGACATGGGCCCGGAACTCGGCCTCGTCCCGCGCCTCCGCGGCGGCGCCGAGATCCCGCTCCTGCACCGCGGGCATCGTGAGGCGCGCCTCCCGGGTCTCGCGGTGGAGGTGATCCCGCCGGAGCAGCGACTTGAACTCGTTGAGCTGGCGCACGACGCGGTGCAACGCGCGGTCGAAGGCCACGAGCAGCGACGCATCGCTGCCGTGACCCGTGATCCTCCGGTGCGGCAGCTCGAGCGTGATCGTCGCATCGTGGATGCCGTCTCTCTCGTGCTTCGCCAGGCTGACGTGGCAATCCCTCTGCGGGAACCGCTCCGTCCGCTGATCGAGTTTCGAGAGGCGGCTGTCCATGAACTCGCGCGTCCTCGCGCCGAGATGGATGGCCCCGTGGACGATCTCGACCCTGAACGGCGTGGTCTCCATGGTCTCTCCAGCGGCTCCAGGTCTACCAGTCGTAGAGTTCCTGGACGACGGTCGAGCGGCCGCCGTCCACGTTCATCGCGATGCCCGTGACGAAGCCGCTGTCCGGCGAGGCGAGCCACAGGGCGGCGCGGGCCACGTCGGCGGGCGTTCCCACGCGACCGAGGGGGTGGGTCGCCACGACGCGGCGGAAGCTCCGCTCGGGATCCGCGGACTCGCGGATGTCCGTTGCCTCCGCCGAGCCCTCGATGAACCCCGCCGAGACGACGTTGACACGGACGTTGTGAGGGCCGAACTCGATGGCGAGGCTTCGCGCCATGCCCTGCACGGCGCCGTCCAGCGTCGCGTGGAGGAAACGGCGCGGCAAGGTCGCGCCGGCGTCCGTGCCCGACACGAAGATGATGGAACCGCCCCCCGACTGCTTCAGGAACGGAACGGCGTACTTGGCGACGAGCCAGGGAGCGCGCAGGTGGCGCGCAACGTTGTCATCCCACTGGTTCGCGTTGAGCGAGAGAGCGTCGGTCCGGAGGGCAGGCGCCGTGGGCATGACGACGGCATGCACGGCCCCGAAGCGGAGGATCGCGTCGCCGATCATCGTCTGGACCGACTCTTCCTCGGCGGGCTCGAACCGGCAGAAGGCCGCCTCCCCTCCCGCGCTCTCGATGGCCTCGACGGTCTCGGCTCCGGCGCGCTCCTGCCGGCCGGCCACCATGACGCGCGCTCCCGCGGCGGCGAAGGCGAGGGCCACCGCACGACCGATCCCCTCCGTCCCGTGGGCGACCAGCGCCACCGACTCGTCGAGTCTCATCTCACTGCCCCTGCGAAAGAGCGACCTGCACCTGGGCCACGACGCGGCCCCCCGCGCCGGCCTTGAAGTAGATCTCCCGCGCCTCTCCGGAGAGGGAGAGGCGGCGGGCCTCGGCATGCTCCGCGAGGCGCCGGTAGGCTGTCTCGATCTCGCCCCGGCGTCCCACATGGACCGTCGAGAGGACGCGCACCGGCGCGAGCCGGCGGAGCGCGGCGTCCCCGTCAGGGGGCCGGGACTCCGCCCCGGCGCCCCCCGCGGCGGCGGATTCCGTCACGGGAAAACAGACGGAGAGGGTCCGGAGGGATCGCGTCTCCGCGCCCTCGGCCTCCCGCCGGACGACATGGACCGGCCCGCCCGCGGGCTCGATGTTCCGGTCCCGCATCCACGCGAGCAGCTTCTCCTGAGTGCGCGGCGCGTCGTCCGGATCGCCGTCGTGGTCCATGGCGACGACACAGACATCGGACAGTTCCTTCTCCGCGACGCAGTCGCGATTGAGATCCCGCGGCCGCTCGAAGGTCTCCGGCGCCACGTCCGCGTCGAACCGGATCGTTTCGAGGCTCTGCCGCCCGATGACGCGGTCCCCGATGAGCATCTCGGACTCGAAGGGAATCATGCGGCCCGCCTCGCCCCGGAAACCGGAGAGGCGCATGGTTCGTCGCGGAGCGCCGTCGCGACCCTCCTCCACGACGCCCCGGAGGAGCGCCGTTCGAGGATCGAAGTGCAGCTCGAGACGCTCCCGCAGGTCGCCGCGGAAGTCCACCCGGAGGATCTCGACGCGCTCGGATCCCTCGCCGGATTCGCCGAGCCAGGCGATCTCCGCCACATCGGGGCCGCGGAGCGGCGTGAGAAGGCTCGCCCGCGTGATGGCGACTTCCGCCCGCAGTGCGTTCACGTCCGCCTCCTCGAGATCGATGACCGTGCCGTCGAGCATGCCCCAGGCTTCGCGCCCGTTGTAGGCCTCCGTGAGGGTCGAGCCCCGCGTGCGCATGTCGAACCGGAACCGGTCCGGAGGTCCGTACCATGTCTCGGCTTCGAAGGCCGCGCCCTTGAGCACGCCTCTCGCCCGGGTCACGACGGTGCCGAGGGGTCGCTCCTTTCCGTCGATGAAGAGCGCGCGGACGCCGCGCTCGAGCAACGCCGCGCCCCGCTCCGCGTGGGAAGGGTCGGACCCGCCGCAGGCGGCGAGCACGGCGGCGGCGAGACCGAGGAGCGGCGGAATCCGCCGGCTCATGACGCGGATCCGGCGTCCTTCGGAGGGCCGCCCCCGGGTCCGGGCGCCGCGGCACGGGGCTGCGGCGCCGGTGCATCGACGAGGCCGGCATGAACGAGGAGCCGCCGGACCGAGATGACCTCGGACGCATCGCCGCGGTCACGGCCCTTCCTTGGAAGCGGGTCGGTGCCCGTGCGAGGCGCGAGGGCCCGGAAGGTGCCCGACTCCCGGATGGGCCCGGCGCCCCGCTGGAGCTCCGCCATGAAGTTCGTGTACTTCTCGCTGTCGAGCGTCTCGCGGAGCCGTTCGAACATGGCGTCCGTCGGAGCCATGTCCGCCGAGAGCGTCCGCGCAAGTTCCCGGGCCTCGTGGAGCGCCGCGAAGGCCGCCGCGCTCTCACCGACGCTGATGAGTGCGTGGAACAGGAGACCGAGGGCGGCGAGCCGGCCGGGCTCGTCCCCGACCATGAGGGCGATGAGGCGCGCCGCCTCGACGGCCGCAAGCCCCCGGGTGCCCGCCCCCTCCTGCAGGTGGGACCGGCCCGTGACCAGAGCCGCACGCAGCGCGCCCTGGCGGTTGCCCAGATCCTGGTTCAGCCTGAACGCCAGAGCCGTGTACGACCGCGCCTCGGGGCGCCGCTGCGTCGCGGCGATGTCGGCGAGCTGGAGAAGCGTGTCGGCCGCGCCGGCCGTGTCGCCGACCTCCTGAGCCAGGACGAGGATGTCCTTCAGGCGTCCGAAGGCTGCGTCCGCCTCCCCGCGGCGGAGGAGGATCCCGGCGATGCGCCGCCGGACGTGCAGCTCGAGCGGCCGGTTGCCGGTCCTGCGCACATGGCGGAGAGCCGTGCGCAGATGAGCGAGGGCCGGATCGAACTCCTCGCGGAGGAGGTAAAACGTGCCACGAAGCTCGTGGAGGAGGGCGAGGCCGGGGTCGTCCCCCGGCTCGAGGACCGCTTCGGCCTCGGCAAGCGCGCCCGGCAGGGCTTCGAGATCGTCCTTCGCGAGGAGGAAGGAGGCCCGGAGGACGAGGAGGCGGCGCCGGATGGGATCCCCGGGCTCCGTCGCCGCCAGGGCCGAGCCGACGTGGGCGATGGCCTCGTCCTTCCGGTCGAGGGCCGAAGCGGTGGAGGCGGCCTCGATCCAGGCGTCGATGGACTTCATCCGGTCGCCGGCCTCGGCGTGGCGGCGCGCCGCATCGAGGGCGGCGGCGAGGGTCGCATCGCCGTCGCCCTTCCGCCGCGCGGCGGTGGCGACGATGTCGGCGAGGCGAGCCGCTTCGGTGGCGGGGGCTCCGGCCCGGAGCGCCGCCTCGGCGATTTCTCGTGCCTGACCGAGATCGAAGCGATCGAGGGCAGCCTTCGCGGCCTCGAGCGCGCCGCCGGCCTCGTCGTGGCCCTTCGATTCCGGAGAAGCCCCGTCCATGGCCGGCATGATAGTCTCGCGGAACGAAGCCGGCAACGCGCCGTTACCCGAGGCCGAGCGGCCGCAGGACGACGCGCCCGAACCAACCGTCGACGGCGTCGGCGTCGAGGAGGTCCGCGGCCCGCACGTCCAGGGCCTCGAGCTCTTCCCGGAGCGCGCCCATGTCCGCCGGGCGGGCCACGAAGCGATCGATCCGGTCGAGGATCGCCGCCGCCGAGGGCTTCATCCCGTGACGGGCGGAGAGGGCCATGAAGGCGATGTCGGCCTGGGCCGCGTCGAGGAAGGCATTGCCCTCCGCCACGAGGACCGCTCCCCGGGCGACGCGCCCCAGAGCTTCGCGCACCCCCTCCTGCGTGTGCGGAGGCTCGACGAGGAGCCAGATCACCTGGCGTGCGCCCGCGGCCACGTAGCGGCCCGTGTCCTTCCCGGGGACGTCGATCCGCGCTGCGTCCGTGATGATCCGGAAGGGAGCGTCGAGGGAATCGCAGGCGCCGCAGGCGTCGGCCTCCCGGGGGCAGTGCCCCACGTGGGTCCGGGTGATCTTGAGGGCGGCGACCGCATGTCCGCGGGCGGCGAGGCGGCGGATGAGGTTATCCGCGAGGTGCGTCTTCCCGGCGTTGCTGCTGGCACCGGTCACTGCGATGACGGCCCGGGGCGCCGCGCCGCCGAAAGTCCGGCTGATTTCCGTCACGGCGCGACCCTCACGCCCGCTCGACGCGCACGATCTCGTGGTAGTCCGGCTCCCCGGACACGGGATCCGTGCGGCGGCCGATCAGGACGTTGGCCTCGGGCCAGTAGGCCTGGAGCGTGCCGGCCCGGATGGGCCCGATCCGCAGGATGGCGTTCATGGACCCGGTGGCGGATCGGAGCGTCACGCGGTCGCCGCCGGCGAGCCCGAGGCTCTCCGCGTCGGCGGCGCTCATGAAGACGTCCTCGCGGGTCCGCCCGCCCTGGAGGCGGTCGCGGTCGTCGAGGACCATGGAGTTGAACTGCCGGCCCCGCCGTGTCGTGAGGACGAACGCGCCCTCCGGCACGTCGATCCGCGGCGGAGCCACCGGGGTGAAGACGGCGCGGCCGCCGGGCATGCGGTCGAATCGCCCCCCTTCGAAGAGGACGCGCCCTCCCCACTGCAGACTGTCGCCCGCCCGGCGGAGGGATGCGATCCCCGCGTAGAGGGGCATGACGCGCTCGATCTCCTCGCGGATCTCCGGCGTCCCTTTCCAGGCAAAGGCAGCGGCATGGGCCGGGGCCAGGGCCCGCGCGAGGAGGGCGGGGATCTCCCACTCGGCCCGCGCTTCGGGAATCCGGGGTCCGGGGATCTCGGGCGAGAACCTCACGCGGCGCTCCGTGTTCGTCGACGTGATCCCCCCCGCGTGCTCGTAGCGCGTCTGCGCCGGCAGGACGAGCACGGGGCCGGCCCCCTCCGCCACCGAGGACGTGTTGAGAACGATGTCCTGGTGGATCCGGAGCCGCACGCGCCCGAGGGCGCGGCGCATGGCTTCAGAGTCCGGCATCGTCTCGATGAGATTCCCGCCGATGGCGTAGAGCAGATCGATGCGGCCCTCGAGTGCCGCCTCCATCATGGCGACGGTCCGGAGCCCCGGGCGCGCCGGCACGGGGATGCCCATGAGCTCCGAGAAGCGCGCCGCCGATGCCTCCGTGAGAGGAACGCCGCCCGGCAGCTTCCCGGGATCCACGCCGATCTCGCCGCCGCCCTGGACACCGGAATGGCCGCGGATCGGGAGGATCCCCTTCCAGGGCGCCCCCACCATGCCCCGCGACAGCATGAGGTTCACGAGGGCCTTCACGTTGTCGACGCCGAAGGGATGCTGCGTGAGTCCCATGCTGTAGACCGCCACGCAGGTCCGGGCTGCCGCGAACTGATCCGCGAAGCGCTTCATGTCCGCCCGGCGGAGGCCCGACGAGCGCTCGAGATCCTCGAAGGGCTGGCCGCGCAGCGCCTCGGCCATCGCCTCGAAGCCTCGCGTACGCTCATCGATGAAGGTCCGGTCGATCGCGCCGTCCTCGATGAGGATTCGCAGGACGCCGTTCAGGAACGCGATGTCTCCGCCCACGGCGACCTGGAAGAAGTCATCCATGATCCGCGTGCCGAAGAGAGCGCTCCGCGGAATGGACGGCACCCAGTAGCGGACGAGTCCGCCCTCGAGGACCGGGTTCACGACGATGACCCGCGTGCCGCGGCGCTTCGCGTGATGGATGTACTTGGTCGTGACGGGCTGGTTGTTGGCGATGTCCGTGCCGAAGAGGAGCAGGAGATCGGTGCCGATCATGTCGGCAAGGGATACCGTCGGCGCACCGATGCCGAGAGTCTCGCCGAGCCCGTGGACGCTGGCGGCATGGCAGAGCCGCGCGCAGAGGTCCACGTTGGCGCTCCCGGCGGCCCGGGCGAGCTTCTGGAAGGCCCAGTAGGCCTCGTTGGCGAGCCCCCGGGACGTGGCGAAGAAGGCCATCCGGTCCGGCGGGATCGCAGCCGCCTCCTGCGCCACGAGATCGACGGCCTCCTCCCAGGAGAGACGGTGAACGGCGCGGTCACCGGGGCGGAGGAGCAGGGGGAACGGGACGCGCCCGAGAGCCTGGAGCGCCCGCCCGTTCATGCGCCTCAGCGCGGACACATCCTCGAGGACGCGGGGGTCGAGGGCCCCCATCGTGTTGAAGCGGAGGAGCTTGAGGCGCGTGAGGCAGAGGTGGATGCCGGGCGCGACGTCGTCCCGGAGGCCGCGCGGCCCGAGGGAACATCCGTCGCAGACACCGCTCTTCAGGATCCGCCACGCGTGACGCCAGCTCCCGCGGTTCTCGAGGAGGATCCTCAGGATCTCGCGGTAGTGCCGGGGCTTCCCGCGCGCGAAGATGCCGAAGGGCGCGAGCCGGCGTGCGAGGCTCTCTCGCGGAACGCTCACGGAGCGAGTCTATCAGCCGCGCCGGCTTGCCTGAACGGCGGGGGAACCCTACACTCGGCCCCCGCCGGAGAACCCGGCGCGGACGGATCTCCGGCCAGGAACGGCGGGCGGTGGGCCTTCTCGACGGACTCAACGAGGCGCAGCGGCGGGCGGTGACGCACGAGGGAGGGCCGCTCCTCATCCTCGCCGGCGCGGGGACGGGCAAGACCCGCGTCGTGACCGCGCGCATCGCGCACCTCATCGACCGCGGCGCCGACCCCTGCCGCATCCTCGCCGTCACGTTCACGAACAAGGCCGCCCGCGAGATGCGCGATCGGGTCCTCGCCCTCCGCGGCGCCCGCTCCCGAGGCGACGGCCCCGCGATCTCGACATTCCACGCTTTCGGACTCCGGTTCCTCCGGGAGGAACACGAGGCCCTCGGGCTTCCGCGCACGTTCACCCTCGCGGACGAGAGCGACCAGCTCGCCGCCACGCGACAGGCCCTGCGGGCCGCCGGCGTGGCCGCCACGGCGGTATCGCCCGGCGCGGCGCGCTTCCGCATCTCCCTCTGGAAGAACGCCGGCCTCACCCCGGAGGAGGCGTTCCGCCTCGATCTCGACACCTTCGAGGAGGACTGCGCCCGGGCCTTCTCCGAGTACGAGGCGGCCCTCGCGCGACGGCGCCAGCTCGACTTCGACGATCTCATCCTCGTGCCGGCCCGGGCGCTGGCGCGCGATTCCGGCCTCGCGTCGAGGTGGCGCAGTCGCTTCGCCCACATCCTCGTCGACGAGTTCCAGGATACGAACGGAAGCCAGTTCGCCCTCCTCCGGGCGCTCCTCGAGCCCCGCCCCGACCTCTGCGTGGTCGGCGACGACGACCAGAGCATCTACGGCTGGCGCGGCGCCGACATCGGCCACATCCGGCGATTCACGACGGCCTTCCCCGGCGCCGCGGTCGTGACGCTCGAGCAGAACTACCGCTCGACCAACATGATCCTCCGCGCCGCGAACCAGGTCATCGCCTGCAATCCCGGCCGGCGGGAGAAGAACCTCTGGTCGGCGCTCGGTGACGGGGAGCCCGTCGTGACCCACGTCGCCGACGATGAACGGGAGGAAGCCGAGTACGTTGCCGTGCGCCTCTCGCGCCAGAACGCCGGCGGCGCGCCCTGGCGGAGCCTCGCCGTGCTCTTCCGGGCGCGGACGCAGGCCCGCCCCGTGGAGGAGTCCCTGCGGGCGCGCCGCATCCCCTACCGCCTCATCGGAGCGCGGTCCTTCTTCGACCGCCGCGAGGTCCGTGACCTGCTCGCCTACCTCCGCCTCGTGGCCGACCCGGGGGACGAGGAAGCGCTCCTGCGCGTCATCAACACGCCCCCCCGGGGCATCGGACCGAAGACCGTCGACCGGCTCAACGCGCGGAGCCTCGAGGAGCGGATCTCCGTGGCGGCCGCCGTGGCGGCCTCGGACGACGAGCGCGTCCGCGGCTTCGCGGACCTGCTCGGGCGCCTCCGCGCCGTGACGCCCCGGGAGCCTGCCGCCGTCCTCGAACGGATCGTCGGGGAGACGGCCTACCGCGCCTTCGTGGAGATGGAAAACCGCGACGCGGAAACGGCCTCCGTGCGTCTCCGCTCCATCGACCAGCTCCTCGACTCGGCCCGCGCCCTCGCAGCCCGGGGCTGCCGCGACCTCGGGAGCTTCCTCGACCGGCTCCTCCTCGACGACACGCCCGACGAGGCGGACGACGGAACCGACCGTGTCACGCTCCTCACGATCCACGCGGCCAAGGGGCTCGAGTTCGACCACGTCATCCTCGTGGGTGTCGAGGACGGCCTTCTCCCCCACCGGCGGTCCGTGGGGTCGGAGGAGGCGGAGGAGGACCCCGCCCGGGCGGACGCCTCCCTCGAGGAGGAGCGGCGGCTCTTCTACGTGGCCATCACCCGGGCCCGGCGCACGCTCCTCCTCTCCCGGACGGCAGCCCGGCAGCGCTCGGGCCGCGCCGTGCCGTCGGCGCCCTCGCCGTTCCTCCGGGACATCGATCCCTCCCTGCTGCGATCCTCCTCCGCGCCGGCCACCGGACGATCCGGCGCCGAGCGCCTGGCCGAAATGCGCCGCTGGCTCGAGCGGGGCGCGTCCGGCGCCCCGCCCGCGGCCACTTGAGCCTGCCGGCGGGATCTGCCGAAGAACAACCGGGGACGACACGGAACGGACGGGCCATGGCGCGACTCATCGCGGACAGACCGAGACTGCCGAAGAAGCTCGAGGACATCCCGCCCTTTCCGGCGACGATGACGGCGCTCCTGACGCTCACGCCGGCGGACGAGAACTACCGGGACGACGTCATCCGCATCATCGAGCGGGATCCGGCCGTGGCGGCCATCGTCATCCACCTCGCCAACTCGGCGCTCCTCGGCGGGCTCGAGAAGGTGGACGGCCTCGGCAAGGCCGTGTTCCGCATCGGCGTGAGGCGGGCCGTGTCGCTCGTCGTCGCCTCTCAGCTCACGCGGTCGTTCCCGTCGTCGGTCCCCGCCGTGGCCGAGCTCTGGGCCCACGCCCTCTTCACGGCCATCGGAGCCCGCACGCTCGCCGGCACTCCTGCGGTCCGCGACGCGGACCCCGAACGGGCGTATCTCTCCGGCCTGTTCCACGACATCGGTCTCATGGGTCTCGCCACGATGTACTCTGGCGAGTACGCCGAGATCCGCTCCTCGACCCAGTCCGAGTGGGAAGCCCTCGAGATCGAGCGGAAGATCTGGCAGACGGATCACACGATGATCGGCGTCGGCCTCGTGGCCACCTGGGGGCTCCCCCCCTACATCACGCAGGTCATCATGGACCATCACGACGCGGAGCCCCCGGCGAACCACCCGATCCTCTCGGTCGTGAAGTTCATGGACAACGTCACGGACGCCGCCCTCCGCGGGGGGCGGACCATCGAGGATCCGATCGCTCCGGCGGATCTCCGGCGCTGGGTCGCAGGCTACCGCGAACGCGGCGCCGGCGACGTCCACGACACCGGCGCGGACCTCGACCGGATCATCGAGGATGTCCGCGGGGCGGCGGCCGCCGAGTGCCGCCAGCTCGGCGTGTCCGCGTCCCGGTCGGGAACGAAGTAGCCGGGAGCACCCGAGCCCCGGCGATGCGCAGCCCGCTCGGGACTCCGTCCTTCCTCGCCGCATCCTGCTAAGATCGGGACCGATGTCGAGGCCTGCTCCCAAGCCCCCCGTTGCGCGCCCGGTGAGGACGACCCTTCTCGTCCTCATTCCGGTCGCCGTCGTCGCGATCGTCCTCTACGTCCTCCTCAGCGCCATCTTCCGCGTCGCGATCCTCGTCCTCGCCACCGTCGGTCTCGTGGCACTCTTCGACGCCAAGGGCGTGCTGCGCTATCCGGGCCTCGCCTGGCGCCGCCTCTGTCGTGGCGTCGTCCTCCTGGCCGCTGCCTGGCCCTTCCGCCTCGCGACGGGCCGCCGGCCGGCGGCCCGTGCCCGCGGCGCCGCGCGGCGCCGCTCCCCCGGCGTCCCCCACGAGATCTGACGCTCTCCGCCCGGACGGAACCTTGACAGCTCCTGGCCACGCGGCGAGGATGCGACCCCATGCTCGCCTGTAACGCAGAGGACACGGCGCGCCTCATCGAGCTCTCGAAGGACGGCGACGGTGTCGCCTTCGGGACGCTCCTCGCCCGGAGCGCCGGACGCATCCACCTCTGGCTCCGGCGGTCAGGAAGGGCCGAGTTCGGCCCCGATTTCGGCGTGGACGACGCCTGGCAGGAGACGATCGGCCGCATCTGGGAGCATCTGGCCGAATTCGTGCCGCTCCGTTCCGGCTCCTTCCACGTCTGGGCCCTCGGTTTCGCACGCAACGTGCTCCGGGACCGGCGGCACTACATCGAAGCCGGCAAGCGCAGGGCCGGAGTCCGGGCGGACGCGCCGGACGCCGGGATCCCGCCCGACCCGGTGGACCCCGCCACCGGCGTTTCCACGAAGGCCGCCGGTCGCGAGTGGGCGCGCCGCATCGAGACGGCGTTGGCCACGCTTTCCGCCGAGCTCCGCGAAATCTTCTGGATGTCCGTGATCGAGGAGCGATCGATCCAGGACATCGCCTCGACGATGGGCCTCTCGAAGGAGCCCGTCTGGCGCCGTCTCAAACAGGCGATCCGGGAAGTTCGCGCGCGCCTCGACATGCCCGTCGCCGGGTGAGCGGCCGGCGGCGCGGGCGCCGCCGCCGCGAAGCGCGCGCGAGTCGTTCCTATGGGACGATCATCGCGGAGTGGCGCGGCGAGAAGCCGATGACGCCGTCCACGCCGGCCGCCCCGAGCGTGATGAAGACGAAGGAGGCTTCGACGCCGGCCAGGGCCGGTACCGCCGGCACCGAGAGGACGACGGGCGCCTGGCCCGACGCATCGAGGACGCCCGACGCCGCGGAGATGATCCCGTTGCCGGGCACGAAGGCCCAGGACGAGAAGAAGTCGATGACGAGGGGGATCACCTGCTCCGAGAGGGCGACGCCGTTCCCGTAGTCGCCTCCCGACACACCGCAGCCGAGGAGCCATGAGGCGCCCGGATGGCGGGGATCCGAGAGGGTCATGTTGAGCGTGGCGCCCACGGCCACCGGCCCCGCGCCGAGGATGCGGTTCACATCTGTGTCGTACTTCTGCGACAGCGCGAGGCCGAAGGGCTCGGACGCGCCGGTGAAGAGGGTCTGGGTGACCCGCACCGTGTAGGTGCCCGACACGGGCGGCATGAACTCGAGGATGCGCCAGGCCGCCGCGGGGTGCGTGGCCGAGGCGAGAGGCGCGCCACCGCCCGGTGCGATGACGGCGATGTCGAAGGCCGCCGAGAGGGTGTCGGGGTCATAGCTGGCCGCCGACCCGGCGGGATTCGAGCACCACGAGAGGACGATGCGCGTCAGGTTCCCTCCGTCGAGGGCGAAGGGGTAGTCCTTGTACCCCGCGGGGAAGTCGAGAGCCGTGAGCACCCCGTGAGCGTAGCGGCCGGCGGCGATGGTGTTCCACGCCGCGGCGCAGTCGATGCCGCCCGCGCCATCGAGTTCCGAGAGCACGCTGCTGCCCTCGATGTTGTGCCACGCCGTCGCGATGAGGATCGCCTTCACGGCTTCAGGCCGCGTCTTGAGGGCGGGATCGTGCTGCATCATGAGGGCCACGGCGCCCGTGACGTGAGGGGCGGCGTAGGACGTGCCCGAGCCGATGCCGCCGATCCAGGGGGACGAGGTCGTGGTGGCCGTGATGCTCGAGCCCGGCGCCGAGACCTCGGGCTTGGGTGCGCCCGTGGCCGGGTCGAGCCCGGAGGAACTGGAAGCCATGAAGTCGTCGGCCCACGCCGGCGTGGACGCCTCGTCGTAATTGCCGACGGCGATGGAATTGAAGCCGCGACCGGGGGTCGTCACGTAGCCGCCGTTCCCCTGGTTGCCGCAGCTCTTCACGAAGGTCTTCCCGAGGTTCCGGACGAGGTAGTCGAAACCGCGGTCGGCGAGGTTCAGGGCGTTGTTCGTGGTGGAGCC
>CAYQRN010000064.1:0-20334 GCA_964419995.1 uncultured Planctomycetia bacterium | reverse complement strand
CAGAACAGAGAAGCGACGCGCAGCGGAGCGTCCCCTCCTGAACGACGGGGCGCTCGGCCCCATGTAACGGTACTTGTGACGCACCACCATAGCCCCTCCCGATTCTCCCCGCCGCGGCGTCGCGATCGACGCCGGCCGCCCCCCCGGGGTCAGAAGATCGGTCGATCGAGCACGTTCGTTGCGCGACCGGGTTCCGCGACCTGCAGCCAGACGCGGAGCCCCGCGACCGACGGTGGCAGTACGAAGGTGAATCCGGCTGTGCCGCCCGGCGAAGCCACGGCCTCTGCGACGATCAGGGGCGCGACGAGGCCGAGGGTCAGGTTCGCGCCGGGGACGGGAGTGAATCCCGGCCCGACCGCGCTCGCGAGAAGGTACTGGGTGGCTCCGGGCGTCGCCTGCGTCACCGACATCGTGATGGGCAGACCGGCTCGAGCGAATCCGGCCGAAAGGCGGTGGGGCGCCGGGTCCCTGACGAGAATCGCGGCCTCGCCGGGTCCGACCGTGACCTGTGAAACGGGCACATAGCTGACGGCCCACGACGGGGGCAGCACGCCCGATGCCGGCACGACGCCGCCTCCGGAGGGCGCCGCCCGGTACCAGAGGCCCGTGACATTCACGGTGCGCGAGGAGGGGGAGGGATTCACGATGACGCGGCCGTTCGTGAACTCGCGCTCGTAGACGAGGTTAGACGGAACGTAGAGCCCGGCCACGGTGGCCGGCGGCGGCGCGAGCGGCGCCCCGACGGGGATCTCGTATTCCGGCCACCACTCGGGCGCGAGGCCCTGATCCAGGTTCACGTAGCTCCGGCCGCCCTTGACGAGCAGCCAGCTTCCGAGGGTGAAGAGACGCCTGTCCACCGTGTCCACGGCGTAGGACTGTCCGATGAAGGCGCGCCCGAGATTGACGAGCGAGAGGACCCGATCCATCTGGAGCTGCCAGTCCGCCTGGCCGAAGGTCTCGAGAACGTCCGTCCCGAAACCCTCGATCATGACGCCGTCCGCACCGCTCAGATCCGTCGTGTCCCGCGACGTCACCCAGTACCCCGCATTCGGGATCAGGTAGTACTGCCCGGCGAACTGCCCCGCGACATGGGCGATCCAGCTCTGGATGCGAGCCACCCATGCCGCCTCGAAGGCAGGGTCGAACGGCGGAAGAGGCGGGTTGTAGCCCGACGCTCCGAGGAAGTTCGGAACACTGAGGCTGTCCGCGAACACGCCGTCGTCGTCGTTGCTCGCAAGCTGCGCCAGGACTTCGCCCATCCACCATGCACGGAATCCCGGGTCGCCGGTTTCGAGGAGGTAGTGACCGAAGGTGCAGTGCGCCACCGACTGGCCCTGGTACGTGTAGAGGAATGAAGCGGGAACGCCGGCCGCCGGCCATTCCTGCACCCACGTCCCGTTGATGATCTGGATCCACGAACCGTTCAGGCCGCAGCCCGGATCCGGGACGCGGTATCCGAGTGCCTGCCCGAGCCGGTAATGGAGGATGATGAGCCCGGGGTTCGCCGCGCGGAGGAGATCCGCGTCGGCCCTCGTCATCTTCTGCGTCCCGGCGTAGTGGGTGGCCGCGAAGGCGATGCGCCCGGGCGTGAGCGATCCGAGCTGGTCGTTGAAGACATGGATGCCCCAGGTCGAATCCGGCAGCGGCCGGGGCGAGAATGCGTTCTGCGCGATCAGGCGGCCGCCGAGGAGGGCGGCCGCCGCGAGCCCGGCGATGGTCCATCTCACGACGTCTTTCATGGCCCCATCATGGCCGAAGTCCCCCTGCCAGGCGAGTCTTCTCTCGGATCCGCCCCCCCCCGGCATCGCCCGGCAGCGCCGCGCCTGGATGGCCGGCCCCGGACATGGCGAGCGGCGCCCGGAGGGACGCCCGAAGCCATCACGGCACGACGATTTGCGATGCGCCGCCGCGGGAGCTCCGCCGCCCCCTCACGGCGACGTAGAGCCCGGGGACGACGAACAGAGTGAGCACGGTAGCGGCGAGCACTCCTCCGATGATGGTCCGCGCCAGGGGCGCACTGGACTCGCTGCCCACGCCGCCGATCGCCATCGGGACCAGCGCCACCCAGGTCGTGAGGGAGGTCATGAGGATCGGCCGGAACCGCGCCTCCGCCGCATCCAGGACGGCCTCCCTCGGCGTCGCCCCCTCCGCCTCCCGCCGGCGCGCGAAGTCCACGAGGAGGATCGCGTATTCGACGACGATGCCCACCGTCATGATGACCCCCATGAACACGGGGATGCTGAAGGCGGTCCCCGTGATCCGGAGCGCGGCTGCGATGCCGATGAGGGCGAAGAGCACGCAGGTCATGACGACGAGGGGCAGGAGGAAGCTCCGGAACTGGGGCACCATGACGAGGAAGACCAGCAGGGCGGCGATGACGAGACCGGTGCCGAAGGCCGCGAACGACTCGCGCATCGTGCGCATCTCGCCCCGCAGCTCGATGCGATAGCCCTTCCCGGCGAAGTCCCGGCCGCCGACCTCGAGGAACGCGCCCCGCGAACCCTCGCGGCGCAGAAGGCCGAGATCCTGCCGGCGGCCGACGCGCGCCTCGATGGCCGCCGTCACCGAGCCCACGTCGTGACCGCGAGCGACGTTGACGAAGATGTCGGTGACCCTCGTGATGTTGTGGTGGTTCACGACGGAGGGTGCGTTGTCCCGCCGGATCGTCGCCACCCTGCAGAGCGGCACCGTTCCGCCGTCGCGCGCCGGCCCCACCGGGATGTCGAGGAGCGCGTCGACGGAATCCACCGCCTTCTCGTCGTACTGGACGCCGAGGAAGTAGTGGTTCCCGTTGCGCTCGTCGATCCAGAAGGCGGGATCGAAGTTGACCGACGAATTGGTGGCCGCGACGAGGTTCCTCACGACCGCTGCCGCCGTGACGCCGAGATCCATGGCGGCGTGCCGATCCACGTCCACCCGGATCACGGGATAGTCGAGGCGCTGGGCGATGCGGGCGTCCACGGCGCCGGGGACGCCGAGCGCCTCCTCCCGGACGGCTTCCGCGATGCGGCGAGCCGTCTCGAGGCTGCTCCCCGAGACCTGGAAGTGTATGGGAGAGGGCTCCCCGAAGTTGAGCGCCCCTGTGAGCAGACCGCCGGCGTCGAAGGCGAACTCGACGTCCGGGAAGCGGGCGGCAAGAGTCCGGCGCAGCCGCTCGACGATGTCGAGCGTCGATGACGCCCCCGGACGGTTCTTGAGCTCGACGAGCAGGAAGGCGTCCATGGGTCCCGTGTTCGGCGTGTAGGCGGCCGGCCAGTCGAGGAGCACCCCGATGTTCGAGACCATGAGCTTGAGCTCGGATCCGGGGTGGGCCTCGGTCTCCGGGAAGGCAGGATCCGGCTCCCCGATCTCCGCGGCGATGGCCGACTCGATCTCCGCGATGACGCGTTCCGTCTCCTCGATGCGCGTCCCCGACCTGAGACGGATGTGGGCCGTGAACTGCCGGCTGTCGACCTGCGGGAAGAGCTCCGTGGGCCCCCGGAGCACCGACATCGCGGCGAGGGCGGTCCCGGCTGCAGCCACGGGCAGGACGAGCCGCCGCATCCGCAGGGACAGGTCCACGGCCCGGCGCACCCTGCGGGTCCCGCCGATCGCCTCCGCCCCCGTCGCCCGCACTCGCAGGAACCGCCCGCAGAAGACGGGCACGAGACTCATGGACAGGAGGAATGACGCGACGATGGCGAAGGTGGCGGCCACCGCGAGGGGCGTGAACAGGTAACGCGCCATTCCCGAAAGGAAGACGACCGGCAGGAACACGATCATGAACGTGATCGTCGAGACGAGGATGGGGAGAGCCACCTCCTTCGCGCCTGTCGCCGCGGCGTCCACGGGACATAGCCCGGCCCTGAGGTGGCGCATCGTGTTCTCGAGCACGACGATGGCCTGATCGACGAGGATGCCGATGGCGAGGGCCAGCCCCCCGAGCGTCATGGCATTGATCGTCGCGCCCATGGCCCGGAGACCGAGGAACGCCCCCAGCATGGCGAGCGGGATCGTCACGAAGACGGCGAGGGTGGCGCGCAGGTCGCGGAGGAAGATCGCCACGACGACGCCCGCCAGGATGGCTCCGAGGGCAGCCGAAAGGAGAAGCCCGTCGATGCTCCGGCGCACGGTCGAGGACTGGTCCATCGCCAGATCCACGCGCATGTCCTTCGCCCGCGGGTCCATCTCGCGCAGACGTTCGAGGATGGAACGCAGCTCGCCCCGTATGGCGGCGACGATCTCCAGCGTGTTGGCGCCGGGCTGGCGGTAGATGGGCACGTAGACCTGGCGGCGTCCGTTGATCCGGACGATGTTCGTCTGGATCTGGTGGCTGTCGCGCACGTCGCCCACGTCGCTCATGAGGATGGGGCTGCCGTCCGCCGTCCGAAGCGGCATGTCGTTGATCTCCGTCACGTGCGACGGCATGCCGTTCGTGAGGATCTGCCAGTCGTACGGTCCGATCTTGGCGTTGCCCGCCGGAATGAAGACGTTCGACTCCCGGAGCGACCGGGCCACGTCCACGAGGGACAGATCGCGCGCCTCGAGCCGGTCCCGATCCACGTAGGCGAGGATGCGCCGCAGCACGCCGCCGTAGACCGCCGGCGCGATGACGCCGCGGATGGACTGGAGCCGGTTGCGCAGCTCGAAGTAGGCGAGGTCGTAGAGGGCCTGCTCGTTCATCGTCGGCGAGGACACGGCGACGAGGCAGAGGGGTATCGCGGCCGTCGGGTCGAAGGGCATGACCATGGGAGGGATCGTGCCCGGCGGCAGGTAGAAGAGGTCGGACATGGCGTACGACGTGACCTGCGACATGGCCGTGTCGAGGCTCACGTCCTCGCGGAAGAAGTCCTTCACGACGCAGACGCCGAGCATTGCCTTCCCCTCCTGATGCTCGATACCGATGGACTGACCGGTCCAGCGCTGCATGCGGGACATGATGTCCCGCTCCATGACTTCGGGCGGCATGCCCGGGTAGAACGTGACGATCTGGACGGCCGGCGTCTCGAAGACGGGGAGGAGGTCGGCCGGAAGCTGGCGGAAGGCCACGATCCCGAGAACGAGGAGCACGAGCGCGAAGACGAGGACGAGATGGGGATGGCGGATGAGGAATCGGATCACGGCAGAGGCCTCCCGCCGAGAAGCGTCCTCTGCGTCAGGACGGAACGGTTGAATCCGATGACGGCTCGGAGCCGCGCGCGGCGGGCCGCCGCCAGGGTGGCCTCCGCGCCGAGGACGTCCACGAGGAGGCCCTGGCCCGACTCGAGGCGCGCGCGGGAGCGATCGAGGGCCGCTGTCGCCGCCGCGATCCCGGCCTCGGAGGCCTCGAGAGCCCGCCGGCGGAGGGCGAGATCCGCCCGAGTGGCGACCACGGCGGCGGCGACCGCCTCCCGAGCATCGGCGAGGTCGAGCCGCGCCCGGCGGTGCCGCGCCTCTGCCCCTCGCAAGGCTGCGCTCTGACCGAATCCGAGGCCCCGGAGTTCCCACGTCACCATGGCGAAGACGTCCTCGGAACCCCCGAACCGGCCGAAGTTCTCGCCCCGTTCCGCCAGGTCCACGCCAATCTCGAGGGCGGGGATCCAGGGAGCGATGGCGGCGCGGTCCTCCCGGGATGCGGCCTCTGCCACGAACCGGGCGACGCGCTTCACGGAAGGATTGGCGAGAAGCGCCGTGCGGATGAGCTCGTCCGCCGGCGCGTCGGGGTCGGCCCGGAACGTGACGAGGATCGTCTCGGCGGGATAGAGGGTCGTCGCGGGATCGAGACGAAGGTGGCGCGCCAGATCCGTGGACGCGCGGACGAAGGCGGCGTCGGTCTCGGACAGGGCCACGCGCCGCGCGGCGGCCTCCGCCAGCGCCCGATCGAGGTCGGCCCTCACCATGAGACCTGCGTCGTGCCGCGCCTGGACGAGAGCCGCCAGCCCGCCGGCATGGTCCAACTCCTCCCGGGCGATCTCCACGTTCTCGACGGAAGCGAGGAGGTCGAGATAGAGAAGCGCCCCCCGAAGCATGGAGCCCTGGATGCTCTCCTCGACGCCCTCTTCCTCCGCAGCGACCCTGTGACCCGCGGCCTCGATGTCGAAGACGGCCTCGCCGGGGCGCAGGATGAGCTCCGCGCGGAGGCCTGCCGCCGTGTCCTGCCGGGTCACATCGAGGAACCGCCCCTCGGTGGCCTGGATCTGGCCGCGATGGCTCCTGAAGGCCACGCCGGGCCGGAGCCGCGGAAGGAGTCCTGCCACGGCCTCGTCCTCGGCGGCGGAGGATTCCGCGAGGCGCTCCCTCGCGCGGAGGACGTCCATGGAACCGGCGCCGGCCAGGGCGAGGACGGCGCCGAGATCGATCCGGGCCCAGGCCGACCCGGCGGGCGGTTCCGGAACGGGCCGCGAGTCCGTCACCGGTCCCTGGCCCTGCCCCTGCGGAAGCGGGGGCGGCGCGGGACGCGGCATGGCGACGAGGGCCTCGAAGGCCTCGGAGCGGGGGCTCCGGCAACCTCCGGTGACGAGCGCTGCGACGAGGAGGACCGCGGCGCGCGTCATCGCCCCTGCCCCGTCGCGCCGGGCGACGGTCCCGTATCTGCCCGCACGGCGTTCACGATCATGCCCGCCTTGAGACCCGTGGCGTCTCCCGCGATGACGTCGTCTTCCGTCGTGAGTCCGGAGAGAATCTCGACCCGCTCCGCATCCTCGAGTCCGGTGACCACGGCGACGGACTCCACCCGGCCACCGCGGACGACGAGGACCGCGGCGCCCCTCGCATCGCGCCGGACCGCTCGGAGCGGTACCGTGAGCGCTCCGCCTCGCGTCTCGATCCGGAGATCGACGGTGATGAACATGCCGGCAGCCAGCCGGGGATCCTCCAGGTCGACCTCGACGATCGCGGCCCGGGTGCCGGGATTGCGGGCGGGGGAGATGCGCGACACGGCGCCGGCGATCGGCTCCCCTCCGAGGCCGCGACCGGACACGCGAACAGGGTCTCCCGGGCGCACGCGGCCCGCGTCGGCGTCGGGAACCTCGAACACGATCCGCACCGGCCCTTCGGAGTGGACGGTGAAGAGCGCCGTCGGAAGGCCGTCTTCTCCACCCCTCACGAAGGCACCGGGATGGACACGCCGCGTCTGGATCCGACCGGTCCATGGCGCCTTCACGGCGAGCCATGATTCACGCTCCGCCGCCTCGGCCCGGCGGGCGCGAGCCGCGGCCTCCCCGGCCTCCGCGAAGGTCACGTCCGCTCCGGCGGCTCCCAGATCCGCTCTCGCGACATCCACGCGGGCGGCGGCGGCCTCCACTTCCGCCCGCGCCGTGAGCTCCGCCGCGGCGGCCAGCGCCGCGTCCGCTTCGGCGCCGCGGAATGCGGCTTCGGCTTCGTCCACCTCCTGCGGCGTGGCGGCCTGACGATCCCGGAGTCCGCGGAGCCTCTCGAAGGTCACGCGCCGGAGCGACAGCGTCGTGTCCGCCGCCCGGACCTTCGCCGTTTCGGCCCCCGCCCGCGCCCGGGCCACGGCGAGATCGGCATCCGCTTCCCGGATCCTCGCCTCCGCAATGGTACGGACCTCCCGGGATCTGGCGACCGCGGCGCCGGCTCGCGCGAGTTCCGCATCGGCGGCCTCCCGGCGGCGGACGAGCACGGGGGCGTCGAGGACGAGCAGCGTCGCACCCTCCTCCACGCGATCCCCGGCGTCGACGGTCACGGACGCCACGAAGCCCGAGACCCGCGCGGCGATCTCCGCCTCATGGCGCGGTTTCACTTCGCCGGTGATCCGTAGAGCACGCGACATGGAGCGATGCTCGGGGCGCGTGATGCGCACGTCGGCGGCCTGGCCGGAGGCGGCCGCCACGACGGCGAAATGGATCAGCCATGTGGAAAGAACGACAGCCGCAGCCCTTCTCATGGATGCACCCTCGTGGATCACCGCCCCCCGGAAAGCCCCGAGAGCAGTTCGATGAGCTCTCCGGCGGAGACATCCTCGCCGACGGCGGCCAGGACGACGCCGCCCCGACCGACCATGGCGAACGTACGACCCTCCACCTTGCAGGTCACGGCGTCCCCCTCCCGGCGGAACCGCTCCGCCGCCACCGGGAAGCTCTGAAGGCCCGCGTCCGGCAGGATGAAGACCGATACGGGTTCGCCGTCCCTCAGGGCCTTCACGCAAGCGGTCGGCACGTCCCTGAAGCGGCACACGAGGGCACCGAGGATCCGGAGGCCCGCCCCGCCCGGATCGCGGAGCTCGAAGGAGAACGGGAGCTTCCGGACGAAGACGGCATTGGCCCCGGCGAAGGAGCTGCTCCCCTCCACGACGGCCAGCCGGCCGTCGAGGAAGCGGCGGTGGTGATCGAAGACCTCGGCGGCGAGATCGAGTTCCGCGGCGTGGCCGCCCTGCCCCCCGGACCGGAGACGCGGAAGGAGCACGAACCAGACGAGAGACGCGAGGGCGACCAGCACGGCTGCGGCCGCCGCGGCGAGGATCCGCCGCCGTCCCGTGTGCCGGAACGCGGTGCCGGACGGCAGTCCCGACACGAAACGCCGCACCCGCCCGAGGGCTGCCGGGTCGTCCCCCTCGCGCTCGAGGACCGCGAGGATCCCCTCCTCGATGCTGGATTCGGCGGCGCAGCGCGTGCGGCAGGCGCCGCAGTCCTCCATATGACGGCCGATCTCGAGGCTCAGGGCGGACTCGAGCTCCGAGTCGAGCCAGGGAAGGAGGTAGCGGCGCACCTCGTGGCACTTCATCGCCGGTCCTCCCGTCGCGCGTCCGGCGCAAGGGCCGCCCGGAGCCTCGCCCGCGCCCTATGGAGCCAGGTCATGACGGATCCGAGGGGAACGTCGAGGATCTCGGCGATCTCGCGGTAGCGGAGGTCGCCGAAGGTCCTGAGCAGGAAGGCCCAGCGTTCGGAGTCGGGCAGAGCGAGGACGGCTCGCCGGAGGCCGTCTCCCACCTCCTCGAGGCATCGTCCGGGCTCCGCGAGCACGTGCTCGTAGCTGTCGGCAGCGCGGAGATCCGCGACCATGTCGGGATCGCCCCCCGGGAAGGCCTGTTCGCGGAAGCGCAGCCGCCGTCTGGTCCTCTGGGCCCGGAGCGCCGCATGGGCGACACAGCGCCAGGTCCTCGCGAGGAAGCGTTCGTCATGGAGGGCAGGATCGTAGGTCCGGAAGGCCTCGTAGAGCCCGTTCTGGAGGACGTCGTCGGACTGTCCCGGATCCCGGACGATGAGCCTCGCGCCGGCCAGAAGCCTCCGGAGGCAGGGTTCGAGCCTCTCCGCGAAGCGGCGGGCGCGATCCTCCGTGTCTCCGGTCATCCGAGGTCCTCGGTCGTCACGGGAGAAGGCCCCGAGAACCCTCCGATTATTTCAGAGAAGTCGGAGACCGACGCACGGACCGGGAGGCGCCGCTCGTCGAGCGGAAAGCGGTAAGGAGCCCCTGCCTCGCGGGGAATCCGAACTGCGGGCGACGGAGGCGGGCACGAGTCATGGAGACGACTCGGATCGCGCGGCGGCCGGACATCCGGCTGCCCGCGCCCGGAAGGAAGGACGGATGGATCAGCGATCGACCCAGGCAGGCTCGATGGTGACGCCCTTCAGCTTCTCGATGGGCGAAGAATCGCCGATCTCGATGTTCTCGTCGGGGCCGAACTTGTCGCTCGCGATGAACTCCTTGGCGCCGCCGGCGTAGAGGACGCAGATGCCCTGGTTGGAATGGGGTTTCTGTTTGGCGGCGCCCGGGCGCACGAGGTCGCAGACCACGACCGTGTCCTCGGCGCCGTCGGCAGTGCGCTTCATGATCCGGTATTCGGGATCCTGCTGATTGCGACCGGCGTAGTCGATCTGGTAGGCCGATCCGAGGTTCGCCGGATCGCTCATGAGCTTCCAGTCCTTCGGCGGCTTGTTGCCGGTGGACGGGCAGTAGAACTCCTTGGCGTTGTTCTCCGAAGGGGCGAGCACCGACTTCTTCCAGATGGACATGACGAAGGCCGGCCCGGAGTTGGGAGGCAGGCTGCCCGTCTCGTTCTCGTACATGACGAGATGGTCGTAGATGTCCTTGAGCCGCTCGAGGCAGGCCGTCCGCTCGGCCTGCTTCTGGCTCGAGAGGAGGCGGGGCGCCACGAGGGTCGCGAGCAGGGTGATGATCCCGATCACGACGAGCAGTTCGATGAGCGTGAATCCCGCGGAGCGTTGAGTTGTCATGGAGATCTCGCCGCCGGCATCCCGCCGGAGTCCTCTGAGGGCTGGGAACTCGATTATAACGGGTTCCGGGACCGCCGGGCAAACACCGGCGTTCCGCCCTTACCCCCGGCAGGCCCCGGAGCCTCCGGCCGCGCCCGGAGCCTCGGATCAGAACACGATGGTGATCGCGCTCGATGGCTCGGGCACGAAGGTCGTGCCGTGGGTGCTCAGGAAGAGGCCCCCCGGCAACCAGGGGTGGACGCCGAAGGCCTGGACGCGGAAGGCGAGACCCACGGCGGAGCCCGGAATCGGCCCGAGCGTGAACGGCACGTGCCCCGCGCCCGACAGGGTGAGCGGGTACGGGAGCGCACCGGGAATGGCGGCCCCGGTGAACAGCCCCGTGCCATCGAGGATGACGAGCGGCGGCCAGGGGACGCCGAGAACGAGGGAGCCGCCGAGGGGGATGTTCACGGCGTTGAGATCGAAGAACAGCGCGCACGCCGTGCCCTGCTCCCCGAAGATGTCGAGGACGAGGTTCGTCCCCGCGACGACGGCTTCCGTAGCCGGAAGCAGGACGAGGCTCGTGGAGGCGTTCCGCCGCGCGAACGTGCAGTCCCCGCCAGCGGCGATCTCCGTGTACGAGACGCCCGGCGTGAGGGCGGGCACGTCGGTCTGCCCTGACAGGTTGGATCCGAACGCGACGACGAACCCGTCGTGCCGGCGCGCCACCGTGTGCCATCGGCCGGCCGCGATCTCCGCGTAGATGAAACCCGGCGGCAGAGGGGGGACGTTGCACTGGCCGTACGCATTCGAGCCCCAGGCCATGACGATTCCGTCGCTCCGCCGCCCCACCGTGTGCGAATCACCCGCATCGAGCTCGAGCCAGACCACGCCTGCCGGGAGCGCCGGAACGTTGCACTGGCCATAGGTATTCGCGCCCCACGCCACCGCGGAGCCGTCGCTCCGGCGCGCGGCGGCATGGTACCTGCCCGCGGCGATCTCGATGTACGTGAGTCCGGGCGGAAGGGGGGGAACGCTCGTCTGTCCCCATCCGCTCTGGCCGAACGCCGCGATCGTGCCGTCGCTCCGGCGCGCATAGGAGCAGTCCCCGCCTGCGGCGATCTCGAGCCAGGAGAGCCCTGCGGGCAGGGTCGGGACGTTGCACTGCCCCGAGCCGTTGAAGCCCCACGCCACGACCGCCCCGTCGCTCCGGCGCCCGACCGAGTGTTGACTGCCGGCGGCGATCTCGACCCAGGCGACGCCGGAAGGCAGAGCCGGAACGTTCGCCTCGCCGTAGTCGTTGTGGCCGAAGCTGAGGACGGCGCCGTCGCTCCGGCGCGCGAGCCCGTGCTGCAGACCGGCAGCGATTTCCACCCAGGCTGTGCCGAGAGGCAGAGCGGGAACGTTGTTCTGTCCCTCGTCGTTCCGCCCGAAACAAACGACGGAGCCGTCGCTCCGGCGCGCCACGGAGTGATCGCTGCCGGCCGCGATCCCTGCCCAGGCAAGGCCGGCGGGGAGGGGCGGGACGCTGGTCGCCCCGTGGAGGTTCGAACCCCAGGCCATGAGGGCGCCGTCGCTCCGGAGCCCGAGCGTGTGGTTGTCCCCGACGGCGACATCCACCCATGTGACGCCGGGGGGCAGCGCCGGCACGTTGTTCGAGCCGGCGTTGCTGAGGCCCCAGATCAGGATCGCGCCGTCGCTCCTGCGCGCGGCGGTGCGCATGCCGCGAGCCGAGATCTCCACGTAGGTGAGCCCCGGCGGAAGGACGGGGACATTGCACTCGCCGTAGCTGTTCGAACCCCAGGCCACGACGGAGCCGTCGCTCCGGCGCGCGACGGAATGGAAGCTGCCGGCAGCGACTTCGACGTAGCCCACTCCGGCGGGCAGGACCGGAACGTTGCCCTGTCCCGAGCTGTTCTGGCCGAAGGCCGCGATGGATCCGTCGTTTCGGAGGGCCAGAGTGTGCCCAGAACCTGCAGCGGCGGCCACCCAGGCGAGACCAGGGGGCGGCGCGGGAACCTGCGTCTGGCCCCAGTCGTTCCTGCCAAAGGCCACCGCGGAACCGTCGCTCAGGACGGCCACGGAGTGGTCCCAGCCGGCGGCGATCGCCGTGCAGGTCGTCCCGCCCGGCCATGCAGGGACGCTGGTCTGGCCATAGTCGTCAAGACCCCAGGCCACGACGGAGCCGTCGCTCCGGACGCCGACCGTATGGTGGACGCCCGCCGCGATGGCGCTGAACGACTCCCTCGACCGGGCGCTGTCCACATGGATGCGTCCAAAACCCACGATGTCCGTCTGCGCGCCGGCCGAGGCCGCCAGCGCCGAGAGGAGCACTGCGGCGATGCCGCCCGCGGCCGCGGGCCGGCTGGCTCCGGGTGCAGATCGCACGCCGTCACGCGGGGGACAGGAGAACGGGGAATCTGCCCACTCGATCAACATCATGTGACTCCACGCAGATACACGCACTGAGGGTCTGTCGCTGGCTGCCGGTGGCATTGCGGGCGCGCAACGAGGGGGGAGCGGCTTCGGGACCGGTCCACGCTATGGCATGGGCGCCACGATCAGGATACGGACGATCCGTCCGATATCGCCGCGCTTCAGGGCGGTTCATCGCCGGGAAAGACGTTCGGTTACACCCGGCCGGCAGAGGCCGCAGTCTCCGTCGTCGATGAGCCAGAGCGCATCCGAGGCGCCTCGTGACGAATGTCACGAACGCGAGAATGCACGCCCGAGCGCTGCCCTCCGCCGCAGCAGGGGGCTTCGATCAGCCGGAGGCAGCGGGATCAGATCCCGCCGCCGCCGGCGCTCAGGTCCCCTCGCGCCACTCTGCGAGGTACTTCTGCTGCTCCGGCGTCAGCGTGTCGATGCCGACGCCCATCGCCCGGAGCTTCAGAGTGGCGACCCACTGCTCGATCTCGGCGGGCACCCGGTGCACGCTTACCGTGAGGTTCTCCCGGTTCTTCACGGCCCACTCGGTGGCCAGGGCCTGGGTCGCGAAGGACATGTCCATCACCGAAGCCGGATGCCCGGTGGCCGCGGCAAGGTTGATGAGACGGCCCTCGCCGAGCACGAAGATCCGGCGGTTGTCCTGCTGGACGAACTCGTCCACGAACCGGCGCACGCCCTTCCGCACGGAGCGGCTTCCCGCCTCGAGGCCGGCGAGGTCGATCTCGATGTTGAAGTGCCCCGAGTTGCAGACGATGGCGCCGTCCCTCATCACGGCGAAGTGCTGCCGGGCGAGGACGTGCTTGTTCCCCGTGAGCGTGCAGAAGACCTCGCCGATCCGCGCCGCCTCCATGAGGGGCATGACCTGGAAGCCGTCCATGACGGCCTCGAGCGCCCGGATGGGCTCGATCTCGGCGATGATGACGCGGGCGCCGAGGCCCCGGGCACGCATCGCGACGCCGCGGCCGCACCATCCGTAGCCCGCCACGACGAAGACCTTGCCCGCGAGGAGAACGTCGGTGGCGCGGATGATCCCGTCCACCGTGCTCTGCCCCGTCCCGTAGCGGTTGTCGAAGAGATGCTTCGTCGTCGCGTCGTTCACGGCGATGACGGGGAACCGGAGGGCTCCGTCCCGCTCCATGGCGCGGAGGCGGATGACCCCGGTCGTGGTTTCCTCCATGCTCGCGATGATCCCGCCGGCGAGGTCCGGCGCCTTCTGGAGGATCTCGGTGACGAGGTCCGCTCCGTCGTCCATCGTGACGTTGGGGCGGTGCGCCACGGCGGCCCGGATGTGGTTGTAGTACGTCCCCGAGTCCTCGCCGCAGATGGCGAACACGGGGATCTCGAAGTCCCGGACCATGGATGCGACGACGTCATCCTGGGTCGACAGGGGATTGCTCGCGCAGCAGACGAGATCGGCCCCGCCGGCCACGAGGGTCCGGGCGAGGTTGGCGGTCTCGGCCGTCATGTGCAGGCAGGCCGACATGCGGAGCCCCCGGAGGGGCTTCTCCTTCTCGAAGCGTGCGCGGACCTCCCGCAGCACCGGCATGTCGTTCTCGGCCCAGTCGATGCGCCTGCGTCCGTCCGGCGCCAGCGCCGCGTCGCGGATGTCATGCTTCATGGTGGTTCCTGTTCCTCGTGTCCGCGCTGCCCGACCGCGTCAGCGCCTGGCCCCGGTCGCCGTCCCGGGAGAAGCCGCGGCGGCCCGCCGCAGCTCCTCCACGCGGTCCGTGCGCTCCCAGGTGAACTCCGGGAGGTTCCGGCCGAAGTGGCCGTGATACGACGTCGCCCGGTAGATCGGACGGAGCAGATCGAGGGCCTCGATGATGCCCCGCGGGCGGAGATCGAACCCTGTCTTCACGATCTCCTCGATGCGCCGCTCGGGGATCGCGTTCGTGCCGAAGGTCATGACGCGGACCGACAGGGGCTCCGCCACGCCGATGGCGTAGGAAAGCTGCACCTCGGCCCGCCGCGCGAGCCCGGCGGCCACGATGTTCTTGGCGACCCACCGGGCGGCATAGGCGGCTGACCGGTCCACCTTGGAGGGATCCTTCCCCGAGAAGGCGCCCCCGCCGTGGCGCCCCATGCCGCCGTAGGTGTCCACGATGATCTTGCGGCCCGTGAGGCCGCAGTCGCCCATGGGTCCGCCGGTGACGAACCGGCCCGTCGGGTTCACGTGGAAGACCGTTCGGTCGTCGAGGAGTTCCTTCGGGATCGTGGTCCGGATGAGCCTCTCGATGATCCAGGGGCGCACGACCTTCGCGACGTCGGCCGACTCCGCGTGCTGCGTCGAGATGACCACGGCGTCCACGCGGACGGGACGGTCGCCGTCGTACTCCACGGTGACCTGCGACTTGGCGTCAGGCCTCAGCCAGTCCGCCGCTCCCTTCCGGCGCAGATCCGTGAGATTCTCGATGAGCCGATGCGCGAGCATGATGGGCAGGGGCATGTACGTGCCCGGGAACCACGCCTCGCTTTCGTCGCAGGCGAAGCCGAACATGAGACCCTGGTCGCCCGCCCCCTGCTCCTTCCCGCTCGAGGCATCTTCGTCCACGCCCTGGGCGATG
Source organism: uncultured Planctomycetia bacterium (assembly GCA_964419995.1). Lineage (GTDB taxonomy): Bacteria > Planctomycetota > CAYQRN01 > CAYQRN01. The sequence goes on along the minus strand of CAYQRN010000064.1, from coordinate 5,192 downwards.
TCCGGCGACTGCTTGCCGAGCGCCACGAGGACGGCGCACGTGCCGCCGTCAAAGCCGATGCGCGAATCGTCATACCCGATCTCGCGGACGACCCGCCGGACGACGTCCTGGACGTCGACGACGGCCCGCGTCGTGACCTCGCCCGCCACGACGATGAACCCCGTGGACGTCATCGTCTCGCAGGCGACCCGGCTCCGCGGATCCGCCGCGAGCATCGCGTCGAGAACGGCGTCCGAGATCTGGTCGGCCATCTTGTCCGGATGCCCCATCGACACCGATTCCGACGTGAACAGCACGCGCTCGGCCATGTCACACTCCTTGAGAAACCGCATATCCGGCGGCGGGGTCTCGCCGGTCCCGCGGCGCGCCGAGGAGCGGCCGCAGGGCCTCGAAGGTCCGTCCGGCGGCGCCGAGCCCCGCCGCGAGGAGTTCCCGCGCGCGGGCTCCGGCGGCGGCCCGGAGGGCCGGATCGCGCCCGAGTTCCCGCAGAAGGCCGGTGAGACCGGACAGATCCGCCGCGGGCAGGGCGCCTCCTCCCGCGATGAACTCCGCCGCCTCGCCGGCGATGGCGCTCACATGCGGCCCGATGACGATCGGGACGCCGTGCACCGCGGGCTCCACGAGATTGTGGCCTCCGACGGGCACGAAGGTCCCACCGAGGACCGCCGCATCCGCGAGGGCGTAGATGGCGTGGAGCTCTCCCATGGTATCCAGAAGAATAACCCGATCCGAGCCTGCCGGCGCCCCGAGGCTCCGGCGCCCGAGGACGACGCCGCGGGACGCGGCCAGGGCGAGGATTCCGGGGATCCGCTCGAGGTGACGCGGCGCGATGACGAGCCGGAGCGACGGAAGCTCCTGCCGCAGGAGCTCATAGGCGTCGAGAAGGAGCCGCTCCTCGCCCTCGTGGGTGCTCCCGGCCACGACGACGAAGTCGTCCGGAGCCATGCCGAGATCCGACCGCCGTAGGGCTCCGTCCCCTCGCTCGGCCGCCAGCAGGGCCGTGTCGGCCTTGAGGCTCCCCGTGACCCGGATGCGGTCCGGAGGAAGGCCGAGCTCGGCGAGCCTCCGCGCCACCGCCGCGTCCCGGGCGCAGAAGAGCGAGATCCCCCCGAAGAACGTGGGCAGGATCCGGGTGAGGAGCCGGTAGCGGGGGAAGGACCGGTCGGACATCCGCCCGTTGACCACGGCCACGGGGATGCCACGCCGTCCGAGGGCGTCCATGAGGTTCGGCCAGACCTCGAGTTCCATGAGGACGAGGAGCGAGGGCCGGATGGACGCGAGGACCCGCGCCACCGAGAAGCTGAAATCGAGGGGGAACCAGAAGACGTGGCGGTCCGGATGGTCGCGGCGAGCGACCGCATGGCCGGCGGGCGTCGTGGACGAGAGGACGATCTCGAGATCCGGCCGCTCCCGCGCCAGGACGTCGACGAGAGCCCGGGCCATGCGGATCTCTCCCACGGAGACCCCGTGGATCCACACCGCGCCCGGCGACCCCGGATGGGACGGCAGGAGACCGAGCTTCCCGCGGAGCGACCCGAGCTTCCGGCGCCGGAGGAGCCGCGAGGCAAGCAGGGCCGGACCGGCGCCGGCAAGGAGCGCCCCGTAGAGCGTGTCGAGGAAGTTGGGCATCGCGGCGTCCCCCCGCGGCGGCTCCCCGCGCCCCGGGTCTCCGTTCACGCAGGCACGATGCCGTGGCACTTCTTGTACTTCCGCCCGCTCCCGCAGGGGCAGGGGTCGTTGCGGCCGGCCCGCGGCCCCGCATGGACGAAGGGCTTCGGCGGCTCCTTCGACTGGCTCTGGCGGATGGCTGCGTCCGTGGAGGCACGGTTCTGATCGAAGGCGGCGAGCTGCTCGTGCGTTTCCGATGCGCCCTGCCAGACGTTGCGCGTCTCGACGGGCTCGACGTTGATCCGGACCTTGAAGACGAGGTCCGTGACCTCCTCCTGGATCGCGCGGATCATCTCCGAGAAGAGGCTGTAGCCCTCGCGCTTGTACTCGATCTTCGGATCCTGCCCGCCCTGCGCCCGGAGTCCGATGCCGGACTTGAGCACATCCATGTTGTAGAGGTGCTCTTTCCACTTGACGTCGAAGGCGCTGAGGAGGAGATAGCCTTCGATCCGGCGCATGAGGTCCGGAGTCACCGCGGCCTCGCGCGCGTCGTAGAGCTTCCGGAGCTCGTCGAGAATCCGGCCTTCGAGATCCTCCCGGACCCTGGGGACTCCCTCGAAGGAGATCGCGACCCCCGCCTTCCGCCGCACCCACTCGCCGAGCTCGTCGAGATCCCATTCCGCGGGCGGCAACGCCCCGTCGCAGAAGACCGAGAGTTTCTGATCGACGACCTCGTGGATCATCCGCTCGACCATCTCCCGGAGCCCCTCGCCCCGGAGGATGGCCTGCCGGTTCGAGTAGACCATGGTCCGCTGCTCGTTCATGACCTCGTCGTACTCGAGCAGCGACTTCCGGATCTCGAAGTTGCGCGCCTCGACCTTCTTCTGCGCCCGTTCGATGGCCCGCGTCACCCAACGGTGTTCGATGGCCTGCCCGTCGCGCAGGCCGAGCCGCCGCAGGATGCCTCCCACGGTGTCCGAAGCGAACCTCCGCATGAGGTCGTCCTCGAGGCAGAGGTAGAAGCGCGTCATCCCCGGATCGCCCTGGCGTCCCGACCGGCCCCGGAGCTGGTTGTCGATGCGCCGGGCCTCATGCCGCTCCGTGCCGATGACGTAGAGACCGCCGAGCCCCACGACGCCCGGCCCGAGCACGATGTCCGTGCCGCGGCCGGCCATGTTCGTGGCGATGGTCACGTGTCCCTGGAATCCCGCGTTGGCGATGATCTCGGCCTCGCGCCGGTGCTGCTTGGCGTTGAGGACCTCGTGGGGCACGCCCCGCCGCTGCAGCATCTCGGCGAGCTTCTCCGACTTCTCCACCGACGTCGTGCCGACGAGCATGGGCCGCGCTTCCTTCCAGTTGGCGACGATCTCGTCGGCGATCGCGTTGTACTTCTCCTTCTCCGTCGCGAAGATGACGTCGTCGAGATCCTTCCGCACGCACGTCCGGTGCGTCGGGATCGACACGACGTCGAGCTTGTAGATCTTCAGGAACTCGCCGGCCTCCGTGATGGCCGTGCCCGTCATGCCCGCGAGCTTCCGGTAGAGCCGGAAGTAGTTCTGGAGCGTGATCGTGGCGAGGGTCTGACTCTCGGCCCGGATGCGGATCCGCTCCTTGGCCTCCACGGCCTGGTGGAGCCCGTCGCTCCACCGCCGGCCCCGCATGAGGCGGCCGGTGAACTCATCGATGATGATGATCTCCTTGCCGCCGTCCTCCGCCGTGTCGACGATGTAGTCGACGTCCGCCTTGAAGAGGTGGTGGGCGCGGAGGGACTGCTCGAGGAGATGCGGCCAGTCCATGTACCGCGCGTCGCCATAGAAGGACTCGACGCCCACGAGTTTCTGAGCCTTGACGATGCCCTCCTCCGTGAGGATCGCCTGGTTCTCCTTCTCCTTGATCTCGAAATCCACGCCCTTGGTGAGGCGCCGCGCCACGGCGTCCGCGCGGTAGTACTTGTCGGTGGCCCCCTCCGACATGCCGGAGATGATGAGCGGGGTGCGGGCCTCGTCGATGAGGATGCTGTCGACCTCGTCGACGATGGCGTAGTGGAGCGGGCGCTGGACGAGATCCTCGAGCGACATCTTCATGTTGTCGCGGAGGTAATCGAAGCCGAACTCGTTGTTCGTGCCGTAGGTGATGTCGGCACGGTAGGCATCCATCCTCTCGGCGTTGCCCATGTCCGCGCGGATGACGCCCGTCGTGAGCCCGAGGCGCTCGTAGATGGGGCCCATCCAGTCGCGGTCCCGCTGCGCCAGGTAGTCATTGACGGTGACGATATGGACGCCCTTCCCCGCCAGGGCGTTGAGATACGCCGGGAGCGTGGCGACGAGGGTCTTGCCCTCGCCGGTCATCATCTCGGAGATGCAGCCCCGGTGGAGCACGATGCCGCCCATGAGCTGGACATCGAAGTGGCGAAGCCCCTTCTCGGCGCCCGGGGCCGGCGTCCTCGAGCTCATCTCGCGGACGACGGCAAAGGCCTCGACGAGGATGTCGTCCAGTGTCTCGCCCCGCGCCAGGCGCTCCCGGAACACATCCGTCCGCCCGCGGAGCTCCGCGTCGGTCAGCGACTTCAGGTCCTCTCCCGCCCGGTTCATGGCGTCCACGAGGGGACGAAGGCGGCGGACGACACGCTCGTTGCGCGATCCGAAGATGCGGACGAAGCCCTTGACGACGTTTTCGAGGGACACGGAGGACTCCCGGGCCGCGGACGGGCGCGCGAAAGGGGCGCGCGGGGCGAGCTTAACCCGGATGATTCACGAAGACGAGCCGCGGCAGTCGGAATGCGCGCGATTCGAGCCGGGCGGCGGCCTCAGAGCGGGGGCAGCGCCCTCTCGACGAAGGACACGAGAGCGTCCATGTCGAAGGGCTTGGCGAGGAAGGTGTTCACGAGATCGAGCCCCGGGAGCGTGGCGATATCGAGACGCGCGGCCGTGGCCAGGATGATGGGCGTCGCCGCGCCCTCCCGGCGCTTCCGGTACTTCGCGGCGAACTCGAGGCCCGTCATGTCGCCGAGCTCGTAGTCGAGCAGGATGAGGTCGGGACGCTGCCGCTTCAGCATGTCGAGGGCGTCGGCGCCGCAGTAAGCGATGTCGACGGCCGAGCCGGCGTGAGCCAGCAGGGCCTGGACGCCGCGGGCGATGCGCCGGTCGTCGTCCACGACGAGGATCCGCCGGCCGCGGAGCGCCGTTCCCGCCCCCCGCGCGTCGAGGGCCTGCTCGACCGCGTCGAGCGCCTTCTGGAAGGTCGGCACGCCGGCCTCCGCCCACCGCTCCTCGATGCGGATCTTCAGGTCCGCGTTGTGCCGTTTCACGTCGAGCCACTCCTGGTAGTCCGGGCTCGCCGCTCCGACGTCGAGGGCGTCATGGGCATCGACGGAGAAGAAGAACACGTCCTTCACGAAGGCCTCCTCGACGGAGAGCTTCATGAAGGGATACCGCCTGTTGCCGATGCGCACCCAGAAGCGCCGCATCCGGTCATGGCTCTCGTCCTTTATGAAGAGGCCGAGCACGGCCTCGGACGTCGCCCCGGCCTGAAGCGATCTCATGGGATCGTGGCTCGGTCCGAGGTCGCCCCAGGCCTCCTCGAGG
>CAYQRN010000063.1:0-20362 GCA_964419995.1 uncultured Planctomycetia bacterium | reverse complement strand
CACCGAGAGCCTCCTCCGCGCGGCGGAGCGCGCCGCCGTGCGGTGCTTCGTCCACGTCAGCACCATCGGCACCATCGGCCGGCGGGACGACGGGCGCTCCGCGGACGAGACGCTCACGGTCTCTCTCGATTCACGCCCGACGCGCTACGTCGCATCCAAGATTCGCGCCGAAGAAGCGGCCATCGAGGCGGCGCGGCGGGGCCTCCACGTCGTCATCGCGAATGCCGCGGCCCCCGTGGGGTCAGGTGACGCAAGGCCGTCGGTGACAGGCCGGCGCATCGTGGATTTCCTCCGGGGGCGGCTTCCGGACTTCGTCCGCGGCCGCATCGCCCACGTGGGTGCCGGAGACCTGGCGCAGGGCATCCTGCTCGCCGCCGAGCGCGGGCGGAGCGGCGAGCGCTACATCCTCATGGAGGCGAATCTCGACCTCGAGCAGTTCCTGCGTGTGCTCGAGTTGGAGAGCGGCCTGGGCCGCGCGAGACGTTCCTGGATCGACCGTCTCCTCCGGCGCCCGCGCCTCGCGCCGCTCGATCTCGCCTGCTCCGGGGAGAAGGCGAAGAGGGATCTCGGATTCAGGGCTACGAACCTCCAGTTCTCCGCCCGCCGGGCCATCCGCTGGTTTCTTCTCCACGGGTACGCCTGAGGGGGTCGTTCCGTCGCAGCGCCGGCTCCGTTACCCTCCCCGCCGGCACGAACCCGGACGGCACACATGAGCGAACCCTTCCCCATCGATCTTCGCGGCCCGCTCCCTCCGATCCTGCGCAACCCGACCCTGCTCGCGGACTGCTACCGGTCCGACAAGGGCCGCCTCTCCGGGCTCAAGCGCCGGATCCAGGTCGGGGCGCCGCGTCTCGCCATCGCCCCGCTCCTCCCGCCGGCCAACACGGAGGCCTTCGCGAAGATCCTGCTCCGCTTCCACGAGGAGCAGGCGACTCGGGATCTCCTCCTCGAGGACACGCCGATCCCCGGCCTGCCCCGGGTCCGTCGCGCCGTCGGCTTCGCCAATGCGGTCTACGCCTACGCCGCAGACAAGCTCGGCGATGGAGCGCGGACATTCCAGGATCTCCTCGACGACAACAATCTGCTGCCGCCGGCAAGAGCCGGGGAGGCGGCGGCGGCCTTCGGCGACGAGACCTTCGCCGCGCACCGCTCCCTCTGCATCCTCATGGTGATGGCCTTCGCCATCCTGCAGCACGAGGATGCCCGGACGCTCCTCGACGCGCTGGCGGCGCGCGCTCCGGAGGTCAGACCCCTTCTCGGACTCTGACACCGGCGGCGCCGCGCGCGATCTCCGGGTTCACGGGGTGTCGTTCAGGATGACATACCAGGAGTTCACGACGCCGGTATCGCCCTGGTAGTTGTCGTAGATGCTGAGCGTCCAGGTGCCGCCGCTGTCCATGCCGTCGAAGGGCGACAGGGCCGCGTCACCGATGTAGATCCCCACCGGCATCGGCGTCGTCGCGCCGCCCGCGGCGGAGTCGAACGTCGAACCGCCTTCATCCGAGAAGGTGTAGAGTCCGCTGAGGTCGTTGCTCGAGTCGGGAGTGCCCGGGTTCACGAGGATCACGGTCGTGCCGTTGAAGGCGATGGCGATCGAGACGTCGCCAAGCCAGGTGTGATTGAGGTCGACGCCGATGTTGACGTCCTGGATCGTGATCCCTGCCGGGGTCTTGATCGTGGACGCGAGGATCGTGCCGGGGCCGGGCGACTGATCGCTGTCCGGGATGGCGCCTCCGACGCCGGGACCGTACTGCAGGCCGCCCGTCGGGGTCGTCGTCATGCCGAAGACCTCGAGCCCCGTCGTCCCGGTGAGATGGAACCCGTCCGGGTGGGCCGGATCGACGACGGCGGCCTGGAACCAGTGCCTGGTCGACGTCAGGCCCGGGAGCGCCCAGGCCCCGTTGTAGAGGCCCGACCCGTCGAGGGTTCCGTAGGCGACGTACCCGGCGCCGCAGCCCGGGGTGACGGCCGACGTCGTGATGCGGTACACATCGCACCACCCGCCCGTTGAGGCGCCGATGTCGATGGTCTGGTTGAGGTATCCGACGGCGTGTCCGACGTTCCCGTTCGGCGAGAAGTAGAGGTAGAACGGCATGCCGGCGACACCGCTCACCTGCATGGCAAGCGTGTCCCAGGCCATGATCTGACGCTGGAGCGGGAAGCAGTTCGACAGGATGTTCGCGCCGGAGCTGGAATTGAAGACGAGCGACCCGCTCGGCGCGTTGACGTTGCCGAACAGTGTCAGGTCGACGTTGTAGAGGGCCACGACCGGGCCGAGCGACGTCTGGGTCGCCGTTCCCGTCGTGTTGACGGCGCCGGGCGTGCCCTGATTCGCCGTGGCGTTCTGAGCCCAGTCGGTGTAGCTGTCCGTGTCCGTATTGGAGATCCGGCAGATGTGCCCGTAGCCCGTGCCCGTTGTGGCGATGTTGCCGAGAGTCCACGTTGCGCCCGAGGGCAGATAGGGCGGCGAGGCCGGCGGCGACGAAGTCCCGCGGCGGAGGTAGACGTAGTCGGTGCAGGTTCCGGTGCCGTCAAGGACGTAGGCCCCCATGCTCGAGGAGGAGGACCACGGCGAGGTTCCCATCCGCATGCCCTGGGCGCACGTCGAGATCTGGTTGTCCGTCAGCGCGTCGCCGAGGGTTCCGCCCTCCTCGAGGACGTAGAAGTCGTTGCCGAGGATCCAGGTGTTCGCGGGACCCGCCGGGATGATCTTGGTCGTCACCGTGCCCGTATCGCCGGACCACAGCGCCAGCGTCCAGCCCGCGAGGTTGATTGGCGTGGCGGACAGGTTTCGGAGCTCGACGTAGTCTCCCGCGAGCCCAGGCGTCGCTCCGGGCCCATACCCATGCACTTCGTTGACGACGACCTGGGCGCGGGCCGCGGAAAGCAGAGAGAGGATCGCAACCGCCATGACGATCATCGGACGACGGATCATGCACGACTCCTTGAGGTCAGCCTGAAACCAGCTCTCGGCACTGCAGCCGGAGCGATGCGCGGGTCGGGGACGCGACTCGATCGCCCGCGCCATCCTCTCAACGATCGTCGGATTCTTGCCGCGACTTGAGCGTCTGGAATCGCGACACGTGCTGGAAGCAGCATCCGAGCATCGATTTACGATGCGTCGGCGGTTGTGCGGAACCGCCCGCCGCGGTCCCCCCCCGCGGACTCAGGAAGGCCCAGCCTCGCGACCTGCGCTCAGGCGGACGGTGGCGCCGGCGGAGGAACCGGCGTCTGGATGACGGGGATCGGTGAACCGCCGGCCGTCGCCGACGCTCCGCCCGCGGGCGCAGGAGGCGTGGCGGGAGGAGCCGGGTCGGGGTTCTCGTCGCGGTAGACGTCGCCCGGTTCGATCCCGTCCACGTCCTTCCGGAAGATCATGAACATGGAGGTGCTCGCCGCCATGGCGTGGGACAGGATGAGCCCCATGACGAGGAACCCGACCGCGGAGTTCATGAAGCCGAAGATCCAGGCGAAGATGCCCTTCGCGCCGGTCAGGGTCGGATCGCCGGACACGATGGACCTGAAGGGTCCGCCGAGGGGGATCGCCGTCATCGTCCGGGCGGCCCAGGTCTGGAGCAGCTCGGCCTCGAGCAGATAGTGGTGGATTAGGGAGAGCAGGAAGGCGGTCACGCCGAAGTAGATGAGGAACGGGATGGGGCGCGCGAAGATGTAGTTGAACGCCTTCCCGATGCAGTCGAACGTGCCCTTCCGCTCGACGGCGATGGCGGCAGCCACCATGCCGATTCCGAGAACCCCCGCGATGAGGATGACGAAGATGAACGTCGAGGCGATGAGCGCGAGGGGATAGAGGGGGATCGCAAGCAGCCACCCGATCCACGGGATGTGCCCGACGGCGCCGGCCAGCGCGTTGCACAAGACGAGGAACACGACGGGCGCGGCGACGGCGGCCGGGTAGAGAAGCGCGGTGGCGCGGTTCTTCCACGCGTAGCCGAGGGCCGTCTTCACGGGGCAGTACTCGTCGCGTCCGATCCGGAGGGCGAGGATGCGGCAGATGGCGACGCCGGGGATTGCCCAGAGCACGAACGCGAAGACGAGCTGCAGGGCGAAGATCCAGGCGTTGCCGACGGGAGCACGGCCGGTGAGGACGAGACTCATGAAGTTGGCCGTGAAGCTCCTGATGACGCCGTCGTGGGTCGCGCCGCCCCCGAAGACGACCGCGAGCCCGTACGAGAAGGCCCAGAAAAGGAGCCACGCGAGGGTCCCGATGGCCATGGCGTTCACGGAGAACGGGAACCAGATCACGCGGAAGTTCTTGAATGCCCCGTCGCTGGAGTCGGCCACCGTCTGTCCTCCGTTTGCGCCGCGGTCCCTTCGCCGCCCGGCGTCGCCGTCGCCACTCGGACGCGCCGCGGGCGGGGGGGGGGCCGCAGAGACGCGGGTGTCCCGGGAAGGCGCGCCGCGCCGTCCGTGGCCGGCGCCCGGCCGGCGTTTCCGGAGCGTCCAGCCCGGGGACGCGGGATCGTAAGCGCGTCCTCTCCGTGTTGCAAGTCCCGGCGGGGGCGGTTAGATCCGCTCATGGACCGCTATGCGCGGCAGATCCGCTTCCCCCGCATCGGCGAGGCCGGTCAGGCCCGGCTCGCCGCCGCCAGGGTCCTGCTCGTCGGGTGCGGAGCCCTCGGAACCTGGATCGCGGAGATGCTCGTCCGGGCCGGAGTCGGCCGACTCGTCATCGTGGATCGGGATGTCGTCGACTCGACCAATCTGAACCGCCAGTGCCTCTTCACGGACGAGGACGCCCGCCGGCGCGAGCCCAAGGCCGGCGCCGCGCGGCGGGCTCTCCTCGCCATCAATCCCGACGTCGAGGTCGCCGCCCGGGCGGAGGATTTCGGCCCGGAGAACGCCGAAGACCTCGCCGCGGGGACGGATCTCCTTCTCGACGGCACGGACAACCTCGAAACGCGCTATCTCCTGAACGACCTCGCCGTGAAGCTCGGCGTCCCGTGGATCTACGGCGCCTGCGTGGGAGCCCGCGGGATGTCCGCGGTCATCCTGCCCGGCGAGACCCCCTGCCTGCGCTGTCTCTTCCCTGAGCCCCTCCCTCCCGGCGCCGCGGAGACCTGCGACACGGCCGGGATCATCGCTCCGGCGGCGGCTCTCGTGGCCGCTCTCGAGGCGGCCGAGGCCCTGAAGCTCCTCACGGGAGACCGCGCCGCCGTGCGCCGCGGCCTCTTCACGTTCGACCTCTGGCCCTTCCGGGCCGTTTCGGTCCTCGAGTCGGCCGGTCGCCGGGAAGATTGCCCGACGTGCGGTCGCCGGAGCTTCGAGTTCCTTCACGCCTCCCGAGCCTCCGGCACCGTGACCCTCTGCGGTCGCAACGCCGTGCAGATCCTCCCTGCGCGGAAATCCGCCGTGGACCTCCCCGCCCTCGCCGCGCGGCTTCGGGGCCTCGGGACCGTGGCCGTCAACGAGTACCTCGTCACGCTGGAGGCCGACGGCCACGTCATCTCGGTCTTCGGCGACGGGCGGGGGCTCGTCCAAGGCACGGGAGACCCCGCCGCGGCCCGCGCGATCTTCATGCGCTACGTGAGCCTCTGAGGGCCCCCGGCCGGTTCAGCGGGCGATGGTCTTCTGAAGGGCGAGGACCGGCGCCGGCCGGAATCCCCGGGCGGCGAAGAACCCGAGGAGCGCGAACTGGTCCCACTCCACCTGGGTCTGGATCGCGGAGATGCCGATGGCCTGCAGGTTCCTCTCGAGCTGCGCGAGGAGAGCCGCCCCGACGTGACGGCGCGCCTGGGCAGGGTCGACTCCGATGGAGTCGATGATCGCCACGGGCTCGGGCATGCCGAACTCGCCGTAGTACAGGCGTCCGATGACGAATCCCGCGAAGCCGTCCGCCGTTTCGGCCGCGAGGGAGATGCAGAGCCCCGACTCGCGCGTCGCCTCGGCGATCTTCCGCGCGTAGTACTCCCGTCGCGTCCGGCCCGAGAGGCGCGCATCGATGCGCACGACCGCGTCGAGGTCGGACGGTGCGAGGTTGCGCACGGTGGTTTCCGGAAACTCCTCGGCCCCGGGATCGGTGAAGATGTCGTCGGTTCTGGATGCGCTCATCGGTCGTCCCCGCTCCGTCACATGTACTGTCCGCCGTCCACGCGGAGGATCTGGCCCGTCACATGCCGGGCGAGGTCCGACGCCAGGAAGAGGATGGGGCCCGCCACGTCGGCGGGGTCGGCCGCCCGCCCGAGCACGGTCTCCCGGACTCCGGCCTCGAAGGCCTCCGCCGGCATGCGCCTCGTCATGGGCGTATCCGTAAGCCCCGGCGCCACGATGTTGACGCGGATGCCACGGGCTCCCGCCTCCCGGGCGGCGCTCTTTCCAAGCGCGATGACGCCGGCCTTGCTGGCGGCGTAGTTGGCCTGGCCGAACTTGCCGCGCTCGCCGTTGATGGACGAGACGAGGATGACGGCTCCGCCGCCCCGAGCCCGCATGCCGGGCAGCACGGCGCGGAGCGGCGTGAACGTGCCCCGGAGGTTCACGCGGATGACATCGTCCCAGTCCAGGTCGGCGAGCTTCCAGAGGACCCGGTCCCGCGTGATCCCGGCCGCCGTCACGAGGACGTCGAGGCGTCCCGTCTCGGCCTCGATCCGCGCCACGGCGGCCTCCACGTCCTGCGGGGACGCAACGTCCGCCCTCAGGAAGCGCACCGATCCCGCCGGGGGTTCGGCGACGTCGAGGGCATACGTGACGGCGCCCCGCGCGGCGAAGGCCGCCGCCGTGGCGGCTCCGATGCCGCTCGCGCCCCCCGTCACGAGGACCGTCCGGCCCGTGAAGTCGAGATCGCTCATCGCGTCGCGGCCGTGGGCGAGAGTCCCATGGAGCGGAGCTTGTTGAGCCGGAACTCGGCCCAGATCGCAGCGCCGAGGGCGCCGGCGAAGATGGCGTCCTCGTGGCACACGAAAGTGAGTCCCGCCCGCGACTTCTCGGCCTCCTCGGCGAGCGCCCGGGCGAGGCCCGTGTCCGCGGCGAGGCCGCCGGTGACGGCCACCGTGCCCCGGGCCTCGGCGGCCTCGAGGAGCTTCACGAAGCGCCCCGCCATCGAGAGGTGGATCCCCTTCAGGATGTCGGGCGTCCGGATCCCCCGCGAGACCATGTTGATGACGTCCGTCTCCGCGAGAACGGCGCAGATGCTCGAACACTTCTCCGGCGTCTGCGCCGCGACGGAGAGGGAGCCGATCTCCTCGAGCGCGACGCCGAGGTAGCGGGCGATGTTCTCGAGGAACTGGCCCGAGCCCGACGCGCACTGGCTCGTCATCCGGTACCGGAGGACGCGCCCCCGCGGGTCGATGACGATGGCGCGGGCATGGAGCGCCCCGATGTCCACCACGGCTCCGGCACTTGGGACGAGCTCGAGACCTCCGCGGGCGTGGGCCGTCATGCCGTAGAAATGGCCCGTTCGGAACTCGATGAGGTCGCCCTCGCCCGTCGTCGCGACGTAGGCGATGTCCTCCCGGGCAACGCCCGCCGAGGCCAGGGCCTCCCGGTAGCTCTCCTCCGCCACCACGACGACGTCCCGGTGCCGGAGCCGATCCGATCGCTTCGCGAGGACGGTTCGCCCCGAGGGAGCGTGCCGGAGGATGACGGTCTTGATCGCGCTCGATCCGACGTCGATGCCTGCCGTGAGAGTCATGCCGCCTTCTCCTCCGCCCCGCTGCCGCGCCGCGCGAAGAGCGCGGCGCCGAGCGCGCCCATGTAGATCGACTCGGGCGAGATGTTGATCGTTAGGCTGCCGTAGTTCCGCTCGACGAGATCGCGGAGGACCTTCACGGCCGTGACGTTCTTCGCCACGCCTCCCGTGAACGTGAACTCGTCCCGGACGCCCCCGGAGCGGGCCAGGAGGGACGTGGCCCGGAGGATCACGGCTCGGTGGAGCCCCGCGAGGATGTCCTCGCGCTTCTGGCCGAGCGTGAGCCGGTCGCGGATCTCGGCCCCGGCGAAGACCGTGCACGTCGAGTTGATCTTCACCGGCCGGCAGGACTTCTGGGCCAGAGGGCCGAGCTCGTGCAGGCCGAGGTTCATCTCGTCGGCGATGTATCCGAGATAGCGCCCGCAGCCCGCGGCGCAGCGGTCGTTCATCTGGAAGCTCGTCACGATTCCCCGCGGGTCCACCTGGATGGCCTTCGTGTCCTGTCCGCCGATGTCGAGCACCGTGGCCGTGCCCGGGAACATGGCATGGGCGCCGAGGCCGTGGCAGAGGATCTCGGACCGGATCTGCTCCTTCGGGAAGGGCAGGGTCGCGCGGCCGTACCCCGTGCCCACGGAGTTCGAGACCTCGAGGTCCACCTGGAACGCGGCGGCGAGCTGCTGCCGGACGGCGCCGGCGAGGGGCGTCCCGAGGAGGCCCGACGAATTCAGCGCGCTCTCGATCGCGGAGCCGGCGCCCTCCTTGAAGGAGAGCTCGATGATCTGGTTCTCGACCTTGAGAATGGCCTTGTCGAAGGCGCTGAGAAGCGCCTCGAAGGGGATCTTCCGTTCTGCGGCCAGGGCCGAGGCGATGGCCTGGTACTGGCTCGTCGCCAGGTCCCGGAAGAAGTCGGAGCGTCGAGGCGCCCCGGGGGCGAAGAGGTTCCCGGCGCCGGAGTCCATCCGCGCCACCATCTCGTGGAGGAGCGGCTCGAGGTCCGTGCCCGGGAAGAAGCGCTGGACGCTCGGGACTTCGCGGCTCATGGCCTCGTCGAGGGCGCGGAGCTGCGCCCGGTGCTGGGCAAGGCGGAAGGCCCTCTCGAGATCGGCGAGGAAGGCCTCCGCCTTCGGGCCTGCGAGGCCGGTCTCGGGAAGAGCGCGCGCCGAGAGGGTGAAGCGGACGTTGGTGAAGGCCTCGCCCCGGGCCACGGCGCACGCCACCTCGTAGTTGCTGCGGCTGTTGGTGATGCCACGGCCGAGGACGCGCGCGTCGCTGTCGAGGACCACGGCCTTGGTCGTCGTGGAGCCGAGGTCGATGCCGACGTAGCAGGGGATGCGGGAGAGGCTCATGCCGGGACTCCCCTCGCCGCCGGCCGGCGCTGCTCGACCATCTGGAGGTAGGACTCGATGCGGTTCCTGATGTTGGCCGCCGAGAAGTAGCGCGGATCCACGAGGTCGCTCTCGAAGAAGCCGCCCGGCCGGCCGGTCTGCCGCTCGACCTCCCGGAGGATGAGGAGCTGGCCCGCCGAGAAGGAATCGCAGGACTTGATGGAGTTGATCATGAACCCGTCGGCCGAGTACTCCCGGACGTAGCGCGAGATCATGTCGATCCGGGCCTTGAGATTGCGGTTCGTGTAGCAGCCAAGGCAGTAGTCGGCGAGCGTCTCGAGAGGATGGTCCGGATCGTGGCGGAAGCCGTCGTCGTAGACGCCGCCCACCTTCGAGTAGGTCGAGGCCACGACGGTGGCCCCCTCGGCGTAGAACATCTTCCAGAACTCCCGGAAGTGCGTCCAGTTGGGCGGTCCCTCGACGACGAGGCGGAACCGCTCCTTCTCCATGGGGCCATCGGGCGTCACGGGGCCGAGGCCGGCGGCGATGCGGGCCTCGACCTCCTCCCGGAGCTCCCGGTAGTAGGCGATGCAGTCCTCCGTGCCGCGGAAGGCCGAGAAGATGGGCGCCACGTAGTAGACGGCGCCGAAGTAGGCGTCGATGGGCGACGGCACGTGCTTCGCGGATTCGAGGACCCTGACGAGGTCGTCCTCGGCCCGGGCTGAGCGGGCGAGGTGTTCGCGGAGGCGGTCCTCGTCGTAGCGCCGCCCGGAGACGGCCTCGAGCTCGGGGATGACGACCTCACGGAGCTGCTTCACGACGTAGTCCCGCATGGCGCGGGTCACCACTCCGTCGCCCTGGTAGGGCACGTGCAGCATCACGGTCCGGGATCCGGTCTCCTCGCGGAGGAGCTCGAACCACTTCATGAACGTGAAGCAGCCCGTGTAGGAGAGGAGGAGGAGATCGGGCTTCGGGAGACGGTCCCCGGTGGGTCCGAGATTCCCGGAGAGGAGGGACCCGATACTGCACTTCACGTAGGCGCAGACGTCCTCGGAGTGGCCGAACTTCTCGGCCTTCATGACGAAGTCCCCGGACGTCTGACGCATGCCCTGCTGGAGCGCGTTGATCTCCGGCAGCACGGGGATGAGGTCGAAGGTGAGGAGGAGCTCGGTGAGATTCCCGGGTACGAACGTCCAGGCGTTCTTCCGGCCTGTCTCTTCCGTGCGCGCGAGCTCCCGGAACAGGCCGGCGATCATCGCCTTCTGCCGCTCCTGGCTCCGGTCCTTCAGTGCGATCCTGCTCATCATGGGTCCTTTCAGGAGAGCTTGATGGAGTCGGCGAAGGTCCCCGCCTGCTCCCGGATGGTCTGGAACTGGCCGGTGTTCTCGGCGAAGAGGAAGGACGTGCAGGGGAGTCCCGCCGCCTTCACGGCCGACATGGTCATGGGCTGATCGAGAAGTGCCGGGTCGCAGAAGCTCGGAGCTGCGAAGAGGACGCCCTCGGCGCGGGCGCCCGTCACGGCCTCCACGACGTTGCGACCCCGCTCGCCCGTCGCGTCGTACTGGGAGGGCACGGTGGGGCTCTTCGTCAGGAACGCATCGACGAGGGCCTTCACGGGGTCGCCCGTCGTCGCGACGTCGCCCCGATACCAGCGGACGGCCAGGACCCAGTCGTCGTCGACGATGTGGCATCCGGAGCGCTCGAGAGTCCGGATGAGATCGAGGGGCGGCTGTTCGCAGAAGCAGCCCCGGATGGCGACCCGGGCCATGTCCATGGGCTGCCGCGGCACGGCCTCCACGGCCTCCAGATACTCCCGGAGCATCTCCGTGTGGTCCTCGACGGGAAGCACGTACCCGGCCCGGAGGAGGAGATAGAGCTCGCTCGCCGGCGCCTGCCACGGCCGCTCGACCCGGATCCCGTAGATCCGCTCGACGAGCCGTCGGTTCTCGTTGTAGAGCGCGATGGAGGCACGCAGAGCCTCGTCCGTGACCTTCCGGCCGCCCAGCGTCTCGATGTCGTGGATGAACTCCCGGAGCTCGCGCTCGTAGAACTCGCCACCGAGGGCCGCGTCGTAGTTCTGCGGCATGTCGAAGTACTTCACGTACTTCCCCGGGAACAGGATCTGCCACATGCCGGAAAGGTTGCGGATGACATCGCAGATGCTCGGGAACGCCATGCCGTCCATGCAGTCGAGGGCACCATTCATGCCGAGCTCGATGACGCTGCGCGGGATGTGGCAGATGTAGGACTGGAAACAGGCGTCGCCCTTGACGATCTCCATGTCCCCGCCCCCGAGGATGCCGACCGGGAGCATGCCGGCGGCGTGGACGATCTCGCGGGGGATGACCATGGGCAGGAAGCCGATGGCCTTGCGGTCCGGCGCCGCCGCCTTCCACCGGCGCACCTCGGTGAACTCGAGATCGCGGTAGAGGGCCTCGGCGCGGTCCAGGATCGCGTAGCGCCGGGCCTCCGCCGGGTCCCGGATCAGGCGTTCTTCCATTGCGGTGCTCGCTTCCCGAGAAAGGCCTCGATGCCCTCGACGGCATCGTGGGTGGACATGAGTTCGCCGATGTAGGACCGCTCGAGACGGTCGAGCGTCCCGAAGACCCTCGCGTGGAAGTCGTCGCGGCCCGCGGCCACGGCGTGCCGGAGCGAGGAGGCCGAGAGAGGCTTGAGATGGGTCTCGTGCCAGGCGAGAGCGGCCGCGGCGGGGTCCTCGGCCACGGCGTCGATGAGGCCCGCCGCCAGGGCCTCGGAGGCCTCGAGGGTACGGCCGGTGAGGAGGATGTCGTCTGCGGCGGCCTGGCCCGTCCGGAGGGGCAGGACTGCCGACGCGAGAGGCGCGAAGACGCCGAGCCGGATTTCCGGGTTGCCGAGTTTCGCGTCCGGCGCGGCGAAGACCCGGTGGCAGAACATGGCGAGCTCGAGGCCGCCGCCGAGGCACTGGCCCCGCACGGCCGCGAGCAGGACGCGCCGGGACGAAGCCAGCCGCCGGAAGAGGTCGTGGAAGATCCTGAGCATCCCGGCGACCCGGTCCGCCCGGTGTTCCTCCACCGAGGCGCCGAAGGAGAAGTGGCGCCCGGCTCCCTCGATGAGGAGGGACCGCACTTCCGGGCTCCCTTCGAGGCCTGCCACGGTGGCGGCGAGCGCCTCGCACACGGCCGTATCGAGGATATTCCCCTTGCCGTTCTCGATGGTGATGCGAAGCAGCGTCCCGTCCGAGACGGGCGTGGTCCTGAGAAGCGGTGGTCGGTCGGTCATGGCGTCACTCCTCGACGGGACGTTCGAGTTCGGTGTACGTGCCGCGGACGAACCCCCGGCTCCTGAAGAACGTCTGCAGGCGCTCGTCGTCGTTCCGGACCATGGTTCTCACGACGGAGACTCCGAGATCTCGAAAGGCAGCGACGGCGCGTTCGAAGAGGAGCGCGGCGATGCCGCGGCGCAGCCGCCCGGGATGGACGCCCACGGAGTAGATCCACCCGCAGGGTTCGGAACCGAACTCGAAGGCGCGGACCTGGCCGAGGATGTAGCCCACGACGCGTCCGTCCTCCTCCGCGACGAATCCCACGCGGCGCGACGCGCCGCGCCCGCGCCGCACGTGTCGCGCGATGACGTCCTCCCACCACCGCGCGTTGAGGCGCCGCGTGTGGGCACGCTCGATGGCGGCCACGCGGGCGGCGTCGCCCTGCCGGATCGGACGGATGGTCACGTCGAGGCCGACGGTCATTCAGCGCCCCTTCCGCCCCGGAGCGTTGGGGTGGACCGCCGCGATGAGGTCGTCCCCCCAGGTCTCTCCGGCGGCGAGGCGCCGCCGGAGGTCGATGAAGTCCACCTCGCGATTCCGGCCCGTGCCCTCGTGGAACGCGCGGAATCCCGCTCGCGCCTCGGTCATCATGTTGAGGCCGAGCCAGGCCCGGTTGGTCTCGCGGTTCCGGTCCCAGTGGGCGAGCTTGTGCTTCCGCATGGACTGGACCGTCTTCGAGACGCATCCGGGCATCGTGTAGAGGAAGGACGTGATCGTCCGCTCGACGAGCCGGTCGAGGGGGGCGAGATCGATGGTGCCGGACTCGAGGATCGCCTTCGCCCGCTCGCGCTCGGGCCCCTCGAGGTAGTCCCCGTGGACGACCCGGCCCGCGGCGTCGATATACCGGTCCGTCACGACGAGGGGATTGGGGACGAAGGACCCGCCGACCCGAAGACAGGGGGCGATGTCGGCCACGAGACCGAGCCGGTGGGCCTTGTGGGCGCTCCAGGGCTCGCAGAGCGCGCAGCTCACGGTGGCGTTCTCGATGCCCGTGAAGAGCGGGAGGAAGTCCGTCGCGCCGCCGTCCGGCGCCGAGCCGTGCCGCGGGCCCGCCTGGCCGAACTGCGCGAGGTCCGACGCGAGGGAGATGTCGCAGGCCATCCCGATTTCCTGCCCTCCAGCGATGCGCATGCCGTTGACACGGCAGATCACCGGGAGGTCGCAGTGGAGGATGGCCGTGACCATGTCGTTGAAGAGGCGCATGTACTGGAGGTACTCGCCGGGGCGGCCGGAGTAGTACTCGGCGTACTCTGCCGTGTTGCCCCCGGTGCAGAAGGACCTCGTCCCCGTGCCCGTGAAAACGGCGGCCACGGCGGCGCGGTCGTTGGACGCCCGCCGGAACGCGAGGATCACGTCCTTCACCATCTCCGTCGTGTAGGAGTTGAGCTGATCGGGGTTGTCGAGCGTGATCCAGGCGCTGTGCAGGCCGTCGACGGACTTGCCAGCGCGATCGAGCACCGGGCGGGTCTCATAGCGGACGCGGCCCGACGAGAGCCCGGCGGGCAGATCGTGGTTCTTCCACTGGAAGCTCATGACGCGCTGTTCTCCTCGAAGTCGGGGATCAGGATGGGCCGCCGCCGGAGGCGGCCGGCATGGAGGTCCTGAAAGACCGTGTTGATGGCGCTCATGGGGTGGAACTCGGTGAAGGGCTCGAGGGCCACCTGTCCCCCGAGAACGAGGTCGAGCACCCCGGGGAACAGGTCCGGCGGGCAGCCCCAGACCCCCTCGGCGCGGGCGGCGAACGCCATGAGGTTCGAGAGGCGGACGGTGACGTCCTTCGGGTGGTATCCGACGACCATGAGCGTGGCGCCCGGGACGAGGAGGTTCATGGCGGTCTCCTGACCCGGTCCCGTGCCCGAGGTCTCGAAGATCGTCCACTCCGCCGGAGGAAGCCCGGCATCCTTCGCCAGATTCCGCACGGCCGCCTTCACGTCCTTCGCGGAGAGTCCGCGGACGTTCAACGTGAACGCCGCGCCGTGCTCCTTCATCCGCGCGAGGCGTTCGTCATCGACGTCGAGCGCCAGCACCCGCGCGCCGAGCGCCGCGGCGATCTGTGCGCCGAAGCCGCCCACGCCTCCGATCCCCACGAAGACGGCGAAGCTCCCCGGTCCGAGGCCGCTCTTCCGGACGGCGGCGAAGGCTGTCGAGACCGCATCGGCCACGACCGAGAGGCGGGCGAGTTCCCGGGAGTCCTTCAGGGTGCCCGGAACAGCGCAGAGGCCGCGGGCCGGCACGACGACGTGGGAGGCGAAGCCTCCGTGCACGTCGTTCCCGGGGAAGACCTGGGCCCGGCAGATATCGCCGCGCCCCCGGGCGCAGAGGGCGCAGCGGCCGCAGGGGATGACGGCCGGCACGATGACGCTCCTGCCCGCGAGCCCCGAGACTCCGTCCCCCTCCGCAGCGACCCTCCCCGCGATCTCGTGGCCGAGGACGAGGGGCAGGGCGTGGCGCGTCGGAACGCCGTCGAAGAGGAAGCCGAGGTCCGTGTGGCAGACGCCGCAGCCCGCCACGGCGACCACGACCTCGCCGGCGCCGGGCCCCGCCACCTCGCGTCCGGCCCGTTCGAGCGGCGCTGCGGGAGCCCGCATCTCATAGCCCGTGATCCGCACGATCGCGTCTCCGCCTCCGGCGCGGCACCGGTCCGGGGTCCTCAAACAAGCATTTCGGTACTCTTATGCCGAAATGACGCGTGTCATTGTGACCGGCGGACGCCGTGGCGCCAAGGACGAAGCGATCATGACTTCCGTCATTCCGCCCCGGGGAGCTCGTCCGCCCCCCCCCGGCCGGCGCCTCAGACCTCGATGCGCCGGGGCGTCGCGGCGCGGGCGTTCAGGGCTTCGAGAAGCCGCGGGAGGTCGATGCCCTTCATGGCCGCGGCGGTCCGGAGCGTGACGCGCCGGCCCATCGTGCCGCGGAGGATGGGATTGCGGAGGGCGCCAAGGCCGAAGGACTCGAAGACCTCGAGGGTCTCCGGGTAGAAGCGGACGACGGTGGCCGGTGTGTGGTTGCCGTCGATGACCGTCGGGGCGGCGGACGGCTCCACGGGAGCGACGCCCCGGTGGATCAGGGGAAGAAGGTGCAGGGCGAAGGCCAGGAAGCCGATCCAGGCCGCGACGCCTCCGGCCGCCATGAGCGTGAAACCCGCGTTCACGCCGACCTCGGCTGCGATGGCGCCTCCGACGCGAAGAGCCACCGCGGCGTTGAGGAGGACGAGAGGGACGAGAAGACGCGGCAGCCCCTCGAGCGGCACGCCCCGCAGGATCGGGGCGACTTTCGCGCTCACGCCGACGATGAGGAGCGATGCGAAGCCGAGGCCGAAGGCATGCCGGAGCGCGCCTTGAAACCCGTGGGCATAACGAAACCCCAGCGCCCGGGTGTAGAAGGGCTCGACGAGCACGAGGGCGCACCCCACGGCGAGCCAGACCCACGCGGAGCGCACGAACGGTCGCGATCGCTCCCGCTGCCCCCCGGTGAAGGCCCGGAAGCCGAAGGCGAGGGCCAGGGCGGCCAGGGCCACGAGCCCGAGGCCGCCCGCGGCTACGCCGGTCAGGACGGGCGCTCCGGCGAGTCGGAACGCCATGCCGGCTCCGATGTGGACGAGGAGCCCGGCGAGGATCGCCACGAGAGTCCACGTCGAGAGCCGCGCCGGGATCTCCCGGAAGCCGAAGGCGGCGGGGAGGACGCGCTGGCTCACGCCCAGCGCCATGACGAGGACGAATCCGAAGATCTGGAGGTCCCGGGTGGGGCCGAGCCAGAGGGCCATTCGTTCGATCTGCGCCGCGGCCCCCGCCGCTCCGAGGATGTGGAACTCGACGAAGGGCGAGACCCACGCGGCCAGCAGGAAGGCGGCGAGGCCCGCGACGATCCAGCGATCGAAGGGCTCCGGCGTCGTGGAGGCCCGAAGCGTCCTCGCCATCACGTATGCGAAGATCGTCACGCCGGCGGCCGTCAGGATGCCGCCTGCGGTCCCCGCGGCCAGCGCGAAACCGCCCTGGAAGCCCCCCGCCGTCCTCAGCACGAGGCCGGCGACGACGATTACGAAGGCGGCCGCGGCCAGCGGTGGACGGTGGAGACTCAGGTACTTGAAGCGGGGCAGGGCCTGGCAGGCGAAGCCCATCACGAAGAGGCCGATGAACCCGAAGATCTGGAGATCGCCGTGGGCCTGCACCAGAGCGAAGCGGTCGAGGGGGTTCAGGGAGTGGCGGGCGGCGTAGATGAAGACCGCCATGAGGCCGAGTCCGAGGCCCGCGATCAGGAGAACGAGGAGAGCCCCCGTGAAGAAGCGCCGGTAGATCACGTCGCCGAGGTCTTCGCGGTACTCGTCTTCCGCCGCCACGGGGAGGTTCTTCACCGACTCGAGCTCGACGAGGAGCCCGTCGAGGGGAACACGGTGGGCCCTCGAAAAGAACTCGAGAGTCTCCTGCGGCCCTTCCCTGCCTCCGCAGCCCTTGAGTCCATGCCGATCGAAGACCGCGCGCGTGGCCGGATGGGCGCGGATCAGGTCGGGAATCGGTGTGTCCTTCGTGATGTCCATCATCGTGTCGGAGCGAGGACCTCGTCGATCTCCCGGAGGACCTTCGCGAGATCGAGATTCTTGACTTCCGCCACCATGGCGAGCGGGTGGACTCCGCCGCAGCAGAGATCGATCTTGTACTTCTGGAACACCTTCACGGTCTCGGGGTGGAGCCGGACGAGGTCCTTCACGGGGAGGTTCGGGTCGATGGGCATGACATTCTCCACGCGGGCTCCGGGGGACTCTGCCCACCGGGCAGGCCCGCGGCAAGCCGGAAGCGCAAAGACCGTGCCCGCCCCGGCGGACGCGAATCCGTCCGCGGTTACCGCCGGAAACGTGCCTGCCGTCCGGGAAAATGCGCCCGCGGATTGACCCGCGGAACCGCGTTTCGGGACAATGGCCATCGAATCCTCCCTCGACCCCGATCCCGGAGTACCCTTGGAAGCCGAGGCTTCGCGCCGACGGAATGGCGGCCCGCTGCCGGGAGAGCAGCATCGGACCATGGACTCGGCCGGATCCGGAACGAGGGTTGCTTCTGAGAGGATCGGACCCGCCTCGTGGGTCTCAGTGATGCCCGTTTCGAAGAGTTCCGAAATGAAACACCCAGCCGCTCTCGCCGTCGCCATCGGCCTCCTCGCCCGGCTCGCGTCACCGGCGCCGGCCCAGCAGCCGAATTCGCCCTCCGCGACGCTCCTCGTCAACGGCACGCCCGGCGCCCATTCGGTTCAACAGGGCGGGAGCGTGAACGTCGCCGTCCTCGGTGGCGCCAACCAGCCGGTGGTCCTCGCCGGCGGCGACCCGGCAGCCGCGGGGATTCCCACGGTCTACGGCCTCCTCGACGTGTGGCCGATCACAGCGATCCCGGTGAACGGGCTCGCCGTTCCGTCCCACTGGACGGACGGCAGCGGCGGTTTTGCCGCCGCATGGCAGATCCCCTGGCTCGCGCCCCTCGCGGCGACGGCCGCGATCCAGGCGGCGGTGGGCGACTCCGGCAGCCTCGCCGGATTCACGCTCTCCGGCATGTCCACCGTGACCTCCGCAGCGACGTCCATCGTTCCGGCCCATCTCTTCTTCGATCCGACGCTCGGCGCCCTCGGCTCGGGCTACCACCTGCCGCCGGCCGGCACGCTGCCCGGCGACCTCCCCACGCTCTCGCCCGGCGGCACTCCGGGCCCGACCGCGATTTTCTCGAACGGACTTCCGGTCCACTCGAGCTTCCAGCCCCCGCACAAGTGCCACGAGTGCCACTCGACGAACGACATCTGGCAGTACATGGGCAGTTCCATGGCCCAGGCCTCGCGGAATCCCGTCTTCCTCGGCCAGTACGCCATCACCCTCGCGGACGTGGCCTACGCCAACTCCGTCGGCCTTACCCACGCGACGCCGGCCGTGGCATCCGACTTCTGCACGCGCTGCCACTCGCCGACGGGCTGGTACGGTGGACGCTCGGGGTACCTCGGAGACGGATCTCCGTCTTCACCCTACCGCCAGGGCATGTTCGGGCCGTCCCACGCAGCCGACGAGGAAGGCATCGTCTGCGATCTCTGCCACCGCGCCGTGTCGTCGCTTCCCTCCATCGCTCCGTCGAGCCACGTGATTCCCGGACAGCCCGACAACACGCAGCTCGTCTTCACCACGACGACGACCAAGTTCGGCCGCCATCCGGGCACACTCAGCACCTCCCATCCGAACGGAACGACGGCTTACGGCGCTCTCATCCCGCCCGCCGCCGAGACTCCGACGACACCTGTCCCGGCGAATGCCATGCTGGGCACGGGCACGGCAGTCTCCCCCTTCCATGGGACGGGTCAGGGTGGGCTCGTCGCCTCGAGCGAACTCTGCGGAAACTGCCACAACGCCACGAACCCCCTCTCCGGCCACGGCGCCGAGCGCACCTACGCCGAGTGGGCCCAGAGCAACTTCGGAAACACGGCAAGCCCCGACTACAAGCCCTGCAAGGACTGCCACATGGGCGACACGGCCATGGGCGTCCTCGCCATGACCCCGGGCTCCGACCCCACCTACGGCACCTACTCGAAGGTGCGCCGCAACATCCGGTCGCATCACTTCGCCGGGGGCAACGTCTACACGCCCACCGTGCTCAAGGTCCTCTCGCCGAACCTCGACCAGGCCTGGACGGCGCCCTCGACGAACTACGCCGGGCTCTCCTACTCCGGCTCCGCCTCGCGGAACACGCTCTTCGACCAGACGATCACGAAGGCCCAGACCCAGCTCCGCGCCGCAGCGATCCTCGACCTCTCAGCGACCGAGACATCTCCCGGCGTCATCGGCGCCAGCGTGACGATCACGAACCTCACGGGGCACAAGCTCCCGACCGGCGCCGAGTCCCGCGTCATGTGGATCAAGGTTACGGCCGAGGACGCGAACGGCGCCCCCTTCTACGTCTCCGGCGACTGGGACACCCACTACCGGATCGTCCGCGATCCGGATGCCAAGGTCTACGAGATGATCTTCGGGATGAACTACCCGGAGGCCAGCATCTTCAACCAGCCGACCCTCCATCTCGCCCTCAACAACATGATCTGGAAGGACAACCGAATCCTCGCCAAGGGCATGATCCAGAGCACCGGCACGGGGAGCATCGGCTCCTTCGACCCCGTCACGCATCCCTGGCCCGCGGGCGGCGTCTATCCCGACGGCCAGAACTGGGACACGACGAACTACACGATTCCGATCCCGGCCGGGACGGCGCGGCCCATCAAGGTGAAGACAACGGTCTTCTACCAGACCGTGACGCACGAGTACGTCGAGTTCCTCTCGAACGGCGGCGATTCCATCGTGCAGACGACGCCCGACCCCATGGCCGCCCAGCTCCTCAACCTCTGGAACAGCGGGTTCGTAGCGCAGCCGACGCCCGTCGGCCAGGTGGGCGCCGGCTCGACCGCGGATCCCACGTCGCCCTTCGTGAATCAGACGGCGCTCGCCGTCATCCCCTGAGCCCGCCCCAGCCGCGGCGGCGATCGTCCGCCGCGGCGCCCTCCGCTTCCGCGCCACGCCGGCACTCCTCCGTCATTCGATCGTCCGCGCCGGCGTGATACGCTGGACATTCCAGCATCGCTCCCGGACAGGCCCCGTTCCCCCTCCGCCGGAACCGGCCCGTCGGGACGGCCGGACTCCCCGCGCGAAGGAGGTGGGTTCTGAAACGCAGTATCATCACGACGGATGGGAACGAGGCCGCGGCCTCGGTCGCATACCGCACGAACGAGATCATCGCGATCTACCCGATCACGCCCTCCTCCGCCATGGGCGAGTGGGCCGACGCCTGGGCCGCCCAGGGCCGTCGGAACATCTGGGGCACCACGCCCCGCGTGCAGGAGATGCAGAGCGAGGGCGGCGCCGCCGGCGCCGTCCACGGCGCGCTCCAGACCGGAGCCCTGACGACGACGTTCACGGCGTCCCAGGGGCTCCTCCTCATGCTCCCCAACATGTACAAGATCGCGGGCGAGCTCACGCCTTCGGTCTTCCATGTGGCCGCCCGCTCCGTGGCCGCCCAGGCCCTCTCGATCTTCGGCGACCACTCGGACGTCATGGCCGCCCGCCAGACCGGCTTCGCGCTG
>CAYQRN010000062.1:0-20701 GCA_964419995.1 uncultured Planctomycetia bacterium | reverse complement strand
GCGCTCGCTCTACTTCGTCCTCTCCCACCTCATGGCGCGGCTCCGCTTCCTCCGCTTCGGTCTCTCGGTGATCCTGTTCTTCGTGGGGCTCAAGATGCTCGGCGAGTCGTGGGTCAAGGTGTCGAGCCTCGTCTCCCTGCTCGTCATCGCGTCGGTCCTCGTCGCCACGACGCTCCTCTCCTTCGTGATTCCGGCCCGCCCGGAGTCCGAGTCCGGTCGCGCCCCCGGTCCCCCCGCCCCGCCCTCCGCCTCCTGAGCTCCGCCGGGCCGGAACCGCCCGCGGGAACCGGAACCGGCCGCACCTTGCAGGCCTCCGGCACGCCGCCTATGATCGCCCATGCTTATGACTCGCATAAGATCTGCTCGATGTCTCCCCGCCGTTGCGACCCTCCTGTCAGCCCTGGTCTCCGGCGGCTTCCTGTCCGGCCAGTCCGCCCTGCCGCCGGAGCCTGGGCCGCGCGTACTGACGTTCTCCGCCACGGACACCTTCGACGTCACGATCCCGAAGGGGGCCCGCCACGTGCGCTGCTGGTTCGAGACGCCCCAGGACGACCCGACCCAGCGGATCCTCGACATCACCGTCGAGTGCCCGTTTCCGTACTCCTTCCATCACGACGACGAGACGGGAAACCGGTTCCTCCACGTGGAGATCCGCGATCCGGCGGTGGAGTCGTTTCGTCTCGTGCAGCGATTCACCGTGTCGCGGCGCGAGATCCGGACCCGGATCCCCGCGGACGCCGCATCCGCCCTCAGCGACGCCCACCGGGCGATCTTCGCCAGGTTCCTGCGACCCGAAGGCCACGTCGTGATCAACGAGGCCGTCGAGCGCCTCGCCCGGGAGGTCACCGCGGGCGCCGAGGGTCCCGTGGCCCAGTCGCGCCGGATCTACGCGTCGATCATCGATCGCGTCGAGTACTGGAAGAAGGACGCCACCCGGTTTCGCCCGTCGGGCGTCGGGTCGACGGAGTACTGCATGAAGGAGGGGACGGGGAACTGCACCGACTTCCACGCGCTCTTCCTCTCGCTCACCCGCGCGCGCGGCATCCCCTCGCGCTTCCTCATGGGCGTGAGCCTTCCTGCCGCCGACGACGGCGCCGACCGTGACGCCGGCTATCACTGCTGGGCGGAGTTCTTCGCGCCCGGCCTCGGCTGGATCCCCGTCGACGCCTCCGCCGGCGACGTGGCGGACGACCTCCGCGACTACTACTTCGGCAACCTCGACGAGCGCCGCGTGACCCTCTCCTCCGGGCGGGAGCTCAACCTCGCGCCGCGCCAGTCGGGTCCCCGGGTCAACTTCTTCGTCCGCATGCACTGCGAGGTCGACGGCGCCCCCCACACTTCCTGGTCCCGTCGCCTCACCTGGCGCTCCCTTCCCCCCTCCCGCAGTTGACCCCTCCGGGGTCCCTGCGTCGCCCGCGGCGCAGTCCATGCCCGCAGCGGAAGCGTTCGACGAACCGCGCGCAGGCCATGGTGAAGAATCTGTGGTGGGGCTGCTCGGGCTACATCGTGCCTGCCGTGGTGGTCCCGTTGATGAGTAGCGCGGAGGGAAGGGAGGATCAGCGCGGGAGGCGGGAGGTGAACTCGAGGACATCGATGTGACGGAAGGAGGTGCGGGCGTGCTCGCGGTGTGATTGGAGGAGGGTGCGGAGCGTATGTTCGTCGGGGTCGGAAGCCGTGGCGTGGGAGCGGACGAGGAAGACGCGGGAGTGGGGGGCGACGAGGGCCGCGATGTGGGGGACGTCGGATTCGCGGACGCGGAAGGGGACGTGCCGGGTGAGGCCGAAGTCGTCGGGATCCACGGGGATGGCCCGGCGACGGGCGCGGCCGCCGAGAGCATCATAGTAGCGCTCGAAGGGCACCCGGCCCTCGGCGGCGACGAAGAGGATGAGATCGTCCGCGGCGGCCGTGCGTGCGAGTGCTGTCGCGACGCCGCGCCAGTCCTCCTTGCGGAGATCGCGGTGGTGGGAGAGGACCTCGCGCCCGCTGACGCCGAGGAGGAGCAGCGCGAGGACGAACCCGAGGGGACGGGCGGCGCGGTGGAGGGCCTCGACTCCGGCGGCGAGGAAGATCGTGAGCGGCCCCGAAAGCCAGAGGAGCGTGCGGGGCGCGAAGACGGGACGGCGGAGGGAGAGGAGAAGCTCGACGAGGGGCGGTGCGAGGACGACCGCGAGGAGGAGCCCCGCGCCGTGCCGGCGGCGGAGCAGGGCGCGGATGCCGAGGGCGAGAGCGGAGACGTAGAGCAGCGCGAGGCCGAAGCGGGCGAGGGCATTGATGGGGAACCAGCCCCACACGCGGCGCCCTCCGGCGAGATCGAAGAGGGCGTTGACGACGGACTCCACGTCCGGGGAGGCGATCCAGAAGTCCTCGGCGACACGGCGGACCTGGTCGAGGAAGATCGGCGCGAGAGGGAGGACGAGGGCGGCCGACACTCCCCAGAGGAGCCCGGGGAGGCGGAGGGGCGTGGCGCCGCCACGGAACCGGTGCAGAGCGAAGGCAAGGACGTGGGCTGCCGGCACGAGGATGGCCAGGTGGATGGTGGCGACACCGAGCGCGATGGTGGCGACGTAGACGATGCGGGTCGCGATGTCGCGACGGCCGTCGAGGAGGCGCAGGAAGGCTGCCGTCGCGGCAAGGCCGAGGAACCCGGTGAACGCGTAGGGGCGAGCCTCGCGCGCATGCTCGATCTGGAAGGGGTGGACCGCCATGAGGAGGGCCGCGAGGAGGGCGGGTCCACGGTGGAGGAAGCGGCAGGCGAGGATCCATGTCGCGGGAACCGCCGCCGTGCTGAAGATCGCGGATAGAGCGCGGGCGCCGGCCTCCCCCGTGCCGAAGAGCGCCGTGAAGCCTCGGAGGAGGAGGTAGTAGAAGGGCGGGTGGACGTCGGCCCGGCGGATGAGGTCGACGATGGCGGCCGGGGACCGGTCCGCCACCCAGAGGCTCCAGCCCTCGTCGGTCCAGAAGCTCTCGGCCGAGAGGCCGATGCCGCGGAGGATCGCGGCGAGGAGCGTCACGGCCGCCAGAACGATCACTTCGGTCGGGAATCGCCCTTTCATGGGTCCGGAGAATAACGCGGGCCGCCGGCGCTTGTCCCCCCCGCGCACGACGCGTAAGTGAGGGAGATGCCGTCCCCCATCGACATCCGGAAGGCGGAGTCCTGCGGCGCCGTGAGGCCATCCCGGCGCGGGCGCGTCCGGGCCCTGGTCCTTATCCTCGTGCACGTGGCCATCGTGGCCCACATTGCGCACTGGCGCCTTGCGGGCCGGACCCTCGCGCCCCTCGAGCCCTCCGAGGCGCAGTTCACGCCGAAGCTCGGATTCGTGAACGCCGGCCTCATCCTCCTGATCCTCGCCCTCCTCGCGACAGTGATCTTCGGGCGGTTCTTCTGCGGCTGGGCCTGTCATGTCGTCGCGTACCAGGACCTCTGCGCCTGGCTCCTCAGGAGGATCGGCATCCGGCCGAAGCCCGTGAGGTCGCGGCTCCTCATGCTGGTTCCGGCCTACGCGGCCTTCGACATCTTCGCCTGGCCGTGGATCGCGCGGTGGCTCGCCCCGGAGCCCGGGCCTGCGCTCACGCTCCACCTTGCCACCACGGATCTCTGGGCCACGTTTCCCGGGCCCGTCATCGCGGCCCTCACCCTCCTCGTCGATGGCTTCCTCATCGTGTGGCTCCTCGGGGCAAAGGGCTTCTGCACCTACGGGTGTCCATATGGAGCACTTTTCGGCATCACCGATCGCGCCGCACCGGGGCGCATCCGCGTGAACGAGGACTGCGAGCAGTGCGGCCACTGCACGGCGGTCTGCACGAGCAACGTCCGCGTCCACGAGGAGGTCCGCAGGTTCGGCATGGTCACGGACCCGGGGTGCATGAAGTGCCTCGACTGCGTGAGCGTCTGTCCGAAGGACGCACTCCGGTTCGGGTTCGGTCCCGCGCCGCTCCTCCTTCCCGGGCGGGGAGCGCGGCCGCGGCGGCACTTCGACCTGTCGCTCAAGGAGGAGATCGCCGCTGGCATCGCCTTCATCCTCGCTCTCGTGGCATTCCGGGGGCTCTACGGCGCCGTGCCGTTCCTTCTTGCCCTCGGGCTCGCCGTCCTCTCGGCGCTGGCGTGCGTGTCGCTTGTCCGACTGCTCCGGCGCCGGGACATCGCCTTCCAGGGGCATTCACTTCGCCGGGCCGGCCGGCTCACGGCGCGAGGAGGCGCGGCGCTGGCCGGGATCGCCCTTTGGGTCGGCTTCACGACCCACAGCCTCGCAGTGTCCGTGACGTCGTGGCGCGGCCGCGCCCTCCTCGAGGAGTCGCTGCGCCTCCGCGAGGGATCGGCCGCGCAGCACGGTCTCGCGGAGCGGAGCGCCGCGTGGCTCCGCTCAGCCGACGCTCTCGGCCTTTTCGAGGATCCCCGCGTCACCCGGGCGCAGCGCCTCTCCGGCTATCCCCTAGCGCTTCGCCACATCCTCGATGGCCGAGATGCCGCCGCCGAGGCCTGTCTCCGATCCGTGCTGGAGGCAGAGCCGGACCTGGCCGCGGCGCGACACTTCCTCGCGGGCATCCTGAACCGTCGCGGCGACTTCGCGGGGGCCCATGCGGAGCTCCGGGAGGTCCTGCGTCTCGAGCCCGGGAACGACCGCGCCCGGCGCAACCTCGAGGAGGTGGCGGCGCGGCTCGGGATGCCCCCCGCGGGCGCGCGTTGACGCGCGCGGCGGGACGCGGGGGCCGGGCGGCGGCCCCCGGGACCCGGGTCACGGGCAGGGTGGGGGCGTGTTGCCGATGCGGACCCGGAGGCCGTTCGTGAGGACGTAGGCGCCGAGGAGCGGGCCGCCCGGCGAGGCGCCGGCCGCCTGGACGTTGGCGTGGAGGTTCTCGAGGAGGGGATCGGCGGGGATGGGGATCGGCACCGTGAAGGTGCCGACGATGTCGGCCTGTCCGGACAGGAGGAAGATGTCGAGGCCGGGGGTCCCGCCCATGTAGAGGTTGCAGGAGGGGCCGAGCGGTGTGACGCCGTCCACGGTTCCCGAGGCGAGGAGGACCGGGGCGAAGGACGGGAAGCCGATGACCTCAAGACCGAAGGTCGCGTTTCCGAGGGTGGCCCGAGGAGGCGAGCCGATGGCGCGGAGGATCGGCGTGGGGTTTCCGCATCCGGGACCGAGCACGACGTTCCAGAGGCCGACGGGGGCCCAGGAGTTCACCGTGAAGGAGGGCTGGCCGGCCCCCGGCGCGAAGGCCTGCAAGGCGAGGGAGAGTCCCCACTCGGGCGCGGCGTTGCAGTCGAACCACACGTTGTAGATGGAGTTCCAGCGGAGCGCGTTGGCGCCGGGATCCGCCGCGAAGGTCGAGGTCCAGAAGACGATCTCGCCGCCGTCGACCGTGAAGGACCAGTCGTTTGCGCCGTTGGCGTCGATGTCGCCGAAGCCCGCGTTGGCCACCGTGGCGCCGGCGCACACGGGGATGCGGAAGGAACGGACGCCGCGGGCGTTGTCGCGGTTGTGGAAGGCGTACTCGTAGTGGTACATGCCGGCGACGGGCCCCGTGACCCGCGCGGCGACGTAGAGACGGCCGTCGTCGATGCCGTTGGTGCCGGAGGTCACGAGAGCGCCGGACCACCGCTGCAGGATCGAGCCCGGCATGAACTCGCCGGCGGGAGCGGCCGTGAACACCGATCCGTCCCACGCGGGCGTGAAGCGCATGGAGCCGAGGTTGTTGTTCCGGTTCATCTCCGGCTCGTTGCGAGCCACGTAGCAGCCCTGGTACCAGAA
Organism: uncultured Planctomycetia bacterium; assembly: GCA_964419995.1. Classification (GTDB taxonomy): domain Bacteria; phylum Planctomycetota; family CAYQRN01; genus CAYQRN01. The sequence goes on along the minus strand of CAYQRN010000062.1, from coordinate 14,954 downwards.
GGTCGCGCCGGGGTCGATGAGTTCCTGATCGGCGACGCGGATCCGGTGGCCCACGGTGGCGTTGAGCGCGTTCGTCTGCGCCGAGTCGAGGCTTCGCACGCCATCGCACTGGGCGGAGGGCGGAGAGACCGGCGGCTCGCCGCGGTCGAAGTGGGAGCAGACGGGGTTCCAGTTCCCTGTGAAGGGGTCGATCTCGGAGGGTGGTCCGAGGTAGTAGTGATTGCCGTTCGTGCCCGAGCTGTACGTGTCGGTGCAGCCGATGCCGAGGAGCGAACTGGTCCCGGGGTTCGTGCACGGAGCGCAGCCCGAGCTCGAGCTGTTCGTGGAGGCGAAGGCGTGCTTCACGTAGGACCAGTCGGAGATCTGGCGCAGCCGCCCCCCCGACTCCTTCGCCATGAGGAAGGCGATGAAAGGGTGATTCGGATTCATGGCGCCCTGGAACGGAATGGTCACCGTTCCGGGGTTGCAGGACGTCGTCGTGAAGCAGAACCCGTTGACGCCGTTCGGATAGGCTCCGGCCCGGGCCTGGTTCGCGATCGTCCCGATGCTGTAGAGGCTGATGTCGAGGCCGGCGATGGCGCCGGGCTGGGAGATGGCGGGGGCGGCGAGGATCGACGCGACAAGGCAGGACGCGAACAGGGAGCGGGTCATTCTCGTCTCCGGGGTCGCCGGGAAATACCGGTCGGCCGATGCCCGGGAGTGTACACGAGAAGGGCCCGCCGGCGCCACGGTGTCGCGGAGCCGGGGCGCCGCGGGGAGAGGCGCGGCGCCCCTCCCGGCAGCGACCGCAACGCTACGGGCAGCTCGGGACCAGGCTGCCGAAGCGGACGCGGAGTCCGTTGCTGAGGGCGTAGCCCCCGAAGAGCGGTCCCCCGGCCTCCGGCGTCACGACCTGGAGGTTCGCGTGGAGTCCCTCGAGCACCGGATTCGAGGGGACGGGCACGGCGAGGTTGTAGACCCCGAGAGGATCCGCCGTCGCGGGGATGAGGAGGATGTCCACAAGGGGCGCGCCCGTCATGTAGAGGTCGCAACCCGGGCCGAGGGTCCAGATTCCGTCGAGGACCCCCGAGAGCAGGAGGATCGATGCCCCGGCGGGAAGGCCCGTGCACCGGAGGCCGAACGTGGAGTTGCCAAGGAGCGCCCTGGCCGGCGAACCCGTGGCGAAGAGGGACGGTGGCGGGCTGCCACAGCCCGGGCCGAGGTAGAGGTTCGACAGGTTCCGAGGCGCCGTCGTCGTCACCGTGAACGAGGGGGCGCCGGCTCCCGGCGCGAAGGCGTCGAGGGTCGCGCTCGCCGTGTCCGGCGCGGCGTCGGAGTCGAACCAGAAGTTGTAGAACATGTTCCAGCGGAGCGCGTTGGCCGCGGGATTCGCGAGCCACGTGTCCGTGGCGAAGACGATCTCCTCCCCCGTGCGGGTCGCCGTCCAGGCGTTGCCGGCCACGGCGTCGACGTCGCGGAAGCCTGGGTTCTCGAAGGAGGCTCCGGCGCAGATGGGGATGCGGAACGCCTGGACCGCGCGGGCGCTGTCGCGGTTGTGGACGGCGTATTCGTAGTGGTAGAGGCCGTTCACGGGGCCCGTGACGCGCACGGCCACATGGACGCGGCCGTCGCCGGCGCCGTTCGTATTCGAGGTCACCGTCGCGCCTGTCCACCGCTCGAGGATCGAGCCGTAGACCGAGGCGTTGTTGCTGCTCGGCACGGAGGTCGTCCACTGGCTGCCCGACCAGCTCACCGTGAAGCGGCGCGAGCAGAGGTTGTTGCCGCGGTTGGCCTCCGCCTCGCCGCGGATCACGTAGAAGCCCTGGTAGTAGAACGTCGCGTTCGGGACGTTGAGATCGGCGTCATTGACCCGGACTCGGTGGCCCACGGGCAGGAGGGCGTTGGCCATGGTGCTCGTGAGGCTCCGGGCGCCGTCGGTGCTGGCCGATCCGGACACGGGAGGCTCGCCCCGGTCGAAGTGGGAACCGACCGGGTTCCAGGTGCCGGTCCAGGGGTCGACCTCGTCCGGCGGTCCGATCCAGTAGTTGTCGCCGTTGTTGCCGGTGCTGTAGGTGTCGGAGCAACCGACGCCGAGGAACGTGCCGTTGCTCGGGTTCTGGCACGGCGTGCACTGGCTGTTGCTGAGGGCATAGAAGGCGTGCTTCACGTAGGACCGGTCCGAGATCTGTTCGAGGCGGCCGTTCAGCTCACGGGCCACGAGGAACCCGATGAAGGGGTGGTCCGCGTTCATGGCCTGGAACCAGTTCACGTTGACGGTGCCGAGATTGCACGACGTCGTGGACATGGCGAAGCCGCTCACGCCGTTCGGGTACGTGCCGGTGCGGCCGAGGTCGTTGAACGTGCCGAGGATCCCGAGGCTCACGTCGATGCCCGGGATCACGTTGGGCTGCCCGAGGGCGGCGCCGCCGAGGCAGGCCGCCACGAGCAGCGCGAGAACCGGCGTTCCGAGTCTGCGTCGCATCATCTCTTCCAGATCCTCTTCCCGGCGGGCCCGGAGCCTCCGGCGCGGAGGCTCGAAGGACGGGAACCGCGTGACGTCGATGTGTGAGTCCCGGTCGCGGGCGAGGCGGGCGCGGGGCGCCGCCGACGGGCGGCCGGGGTCCGGCGATGCACGAAGGACAATCCTAACGGCCCGGCGCACGCGAACCCCGGCGGAATCTGCTTTCCGGGCCGGACGAAAGCGGAGGAACCGGTCGGATCCGGGACGTGGCGACCGCGGAACCTCCGGCGATGCGGAGACTTCCCGCGGCGGACGGTCTATAATCGGTCCACTACCGGAGGAACACCCGATGGGCGGGGATCGGAAACGCAAGGGAGTGACGCGCCGGACCGTTCTCGCGGGCCTCGTGGGGGCATCGGCCGCCGCCGCGGTCGGGAGCGCCGGCGCGGAGGGGCAGGAGTCGGCGCCGGCGTCGCGGGGGACGCTCGTGACGCGTCCCTTCGGCACGACGGGCTTCCGGGCGACGATCATCGGCTTCGGCGCGTTCGAGATCGGCCGCGTGGATCAGGAACTGGCCGGACGGATCACCCGCGCCCTCATCGAGGGCGGCGTCAACTACATCGACACGGCCTCGTCCTACGGGAACAGCGAAGAGCACCTCGGCCAGGCTCTCTCCGGCGGATGGCGCGAGAAGGTCTTTCTCGCCACCAAGATCCTCGAGCGCTCGCGGGAGGCGGCGGAGAAGGAGCTGGCGCGGTCTTTCCGGCGGCTCCGGACGGACCGGCTCGACCTCGTCCAGCTCCACGCCCTCAACACGGCGGCGGATCTCGATGCGGTTTTCAGGAAGGGAGGCGCCTTCGAGGCTCTGGAGGCCGCCGTGAAGCGGGGCGACGTGCGCTTCGCCGGCATCACCGGGCACCGGCGGGGCGATGTCCTCATCGAGGCCATGGCGCGGCAGTCCTTCGCCTCGGTCCTCTTCCCCGTCGGACCCGCCGACGCGCAGAACCACGACTTCCTGCCGGCCGTGGCTGCGGAGGCCGGCCGCCGGGGCATGGCGAGGATCGCCATGAAGGTCTTCGCCGCCGGCCGGAACAAGGACATCGAGGGGTGCATCCGCTACGCCCTCTCGCGGGACGTGGACACGGCGATCCTCGGCATGGAGACGCTCGAGCAGGCGTCCCGGAACCTCGCCCTCGCCCGTGCGTGGGCGCCGCCGAAGGCCGAGGAGGAGAAGGAGATCCTCGCCAGGGCCGAGGGCATCGCCCGCGATCTCTGGTGGAAGAAGTGACGGTCGGCGCGGGCGGGAGAGGAGAAGGTTGGGACTCGAGATCGTGTACGGCGTCGCGGGGGAGGACGGGGCCCCGACCGGGGAGGGGACCCTCCACGTCGTTCGCACCGCGCACCGCCGGAAGGACCTCGAGGAGCGGCTCGTCTGGCCCGCCGGCGGCGCCTTCGGCCCCCGCGTCCTCACCCTCGAGGACCTCGTGGAGCGCCTGCACGACGTGCGCACGACGCCGCGCGGGTGCATCGGCGAGGTCGCCCGGCGGACTCTCATCCGGGCCCTGGCGGCGCGGATCGACGGCTTCCCGCCCGTCCTCGTGGACGCGGCGGCGCGCCTCCAGACCCTCCTCAAGCAGTACGGGATCTACCGGCCCGAAGCGGCGCTCGAGCGATTCCCGAGTCTTGCGCGGACGGCCTTCGGAGCCCCGTTCCTCGAGCTCTTCCGCCGCTACCAGGGCGTCCTCGAGGCCCTCGGCCTCTACGATGCGGACGGGCTCTTCATCGAGGCGGCCCGCGAGATCGCCTCCGGCGCCATCCGGGTCGATCGCGCGGTCCCCGGCGTGCGCCGCCTCGTCGTCGAGGGTCTCGCCGACCTGAACCCCGTCCAGATCGACCTCCTCCGGCGCCTCGCGGAGGTCTTCGAGTCGGTGAGCCTGTGCCTCGACCTGCCTTCGGCGCAGGATGCCGCGCGGCGACCCTGGCGGATCTTCGCGCGGGACGTGGCCCGCCTTCCGGACCTCCCCGGCGTGTGCGTCGCCGCCGAACGGAGAGCGCTGGCCGGCTCCGCGATCCGCACGATCCTGGCCGAGGACCGCGAGTCCGAGGTGCTTCTCATCGGGGAGCGCATCGGATCGATCCTCCGGGACGATCCGGCCGCGCGCGTCGCCGTGGCCTTCCCCGTCGTCGAGCGCTATGCGCCCCTCGTGGCGGAGGTCTTCCCCCGCCTCGGAATCCCGTGGCACGCGGCGGGCGGCGTACCCCTCATCAGCACCGGCGTCGGCGCGGCCACGCGGGATCTCCTCCGTGTCGTCCTCGGCCGCTTCGCACGCGACGATGTCGTGACCTGCCTCCGCTCGCCCTTCATCTCTGCCGATCCTGGCGGCGTTGCAGGCCGGAGAGACCGCCAGGCGGGGATCGCCGCCGATCAGGCGGCGGAGGTCGAGCGGATCGCCATCGAAGCCGGCGTCCTCGGCGGGAGGCGGCGGGGCGGCCGGCGCGACTGGGACCTCGGCCTCGAACGCCACGCCCGGTCCCTCCGGAAGGCGGCCGCAGGTTCCGCCGCCGATCCGGAGGCGGCGGAGGCCGTGCGGCGCGATCGGCGCCGGGCCGACCGCGTGGAGGCGGTCCGGGACCGCGTCCTCGCCGTGCTCCAGCGCTTTCCCGATCCCGACACCACCGCCACCTTCAGCGTCCACGCCGACAGAGTGCTCGATCTCCTCGGCGAGTTCGGCGTCTTCGAGAGCGCCGCCCTCCTCGGGTCCCGGCCCGACGATCGCCTCCGGCGGGCCTTCCGCGCCGCCACGTCCGCCGTCTCCTCGGTGCTCCGAATCCTCGAGGAGCTGCGCCTCGCGGCCCTCCTCGTGGCGGCCGGGGGCGCCGCGCCCGCGGAGGCCGCGCCGGCGGCGACGACCTTCGATGCCTTCGCGCGGGAGGTCCTCGAAGCCCTCGCCCTCACGATCGTGCCCACGGCTCCCGCCGTGCGGGACGGGGTCGCCGTCACGGGGCTGCTCGACATCCGTCACGTGGGCGTCGACCATCTCTTCCTCGGCGGGCTCGTGGAGGGTGAGTTCCCCGCCGCCGCCGAGCCCTGTCCCTTCCTGTCGCCGGAGGACGCCGGCGAGATCGGAGCGCAGACGGCGGCCCGCCGTCGCCACGAGGCCGCGTGGCTCCTCGATCACGCCCGGCGCATGGCGGCGCGGGAACTCGTCCTCTCCCGGCCGCTCAGGAGCGTGTCGGGCGACGCGACGACGCTTCTCCTCTCCGGCGTCGCGTCGCGTTTCCTCGAGGATCACGGCGTCGCCGAGCCGGCGGCGGCCGAGTCGCCGCCGCTGCCGCCCGCCGACATCCTCGGCGGGCGACTCGGCGCCAGCGCCGATCCGGACGTCGTGGCGGAGGCTCGGCGGGACCTCGCGGCGGCGGGCGTCGCCGGGCGCGGACTCCTCCGGCGGGTCCTCGCCGAAGCATCGCGCCGGGATCCCGGGCGCCTCGGGCCCTTCGATGGCCTCCTGTCCGGGGCCGCCACCGCGGCCGTGGCCGAGATCCTCGATCCCGCCTCACGTATCGTCTCGGCGTCCCAGCTCGACGACTACGCCTCGTGCCCCATGAGGTTCCTCTTCCGCCGTATCCTCAGGCTCGAAGCTCGGGAGGCGGCGGACGCGGACGTGCCGGCGGACCTGCGGGGCCGCATCGTGCATCGCGTGCTCCTGAGGCTCCACACCGAGGACGGCGGAATCGGGCGGCCGGCGGCCGCCGGCGATCCGGCGTGGGAGGCGCAGGTCGCCGAGCGCTTCCGGCGGCTCGTGGCCGATGAGGTGGCGTCGCTCTGGAGGGACGATCGCTACGTGGAGGCCCTGGCGCGGAGCCTCGGCGCTCTCGCTCCCCGTGTCGCCAGGACGGAGGCGAAGCTCGCCCTTTCCCTGCGGCCCCACCTCTTCGAGGCGGCCTTCGGGCCCGAGGGCGGCGGCCGGGACCTGCTGGCCGGCCCAGTGGAGCTCGTGGTGCCGCTTGGCGACGGGACGACGGCGACCCTGCGCCTCCAGGGCGCGGTCGACCGCGTCGACCGCGAGATCGACGGCGCGGGATTCGTCGTGTTCGACTACAAGTCCGGCGACCTGTCGCAGAGCGTGCGCGCGCTCCGGGCGGGACGCGCGTTCCAGTTGCCGCTCTACGTCCTAGCCATGGCGGACATCCTCCCGCGTGTCGAGAAGACCGCGGCGGCGCCCCTCGGCGCCGCCTTCTACGGCGTGAAGGTCCGGGGCGACGTGCAGGTCAAGCCCTGCCTCATCGAGGCCGAAGTGGCGAAGCGCCTCGGCGTGCGCCGCGGGAGCGGAATCCCCCGGGACGCGCTGGCGGCGGTCCTCGACGCCAGCCGCGCCCGGGCCGGTGCGGTGATCGCCGCCGGGCGCCGCGGGCTCTTCCATGGGACGGGCGTCGCCGAGGGCGACCGCCCCTGCGCCTCCTGCGACTACCGGAGGATCTGCCGGGCCGCGGAGGACGCCGAGCGCGTCGGCGGGATCGCTGCCCGGGGCGGGGCGTTCCCCTGCGTTGTCGATCTGCTCGATGAAGCGGGCGATCCCGGGGAGGACGATGCGTAGAATCGACCTCACCGCCGAGCAGCGCGACGCCCTCGACCTCGGCCGCAACACCGTGTCTTTGGCCGGCGCGGGCTCGGGCAAGACCCGGGTTCTCGTGGCGCGCTACGTCGATGCCCTGGCGGATGCGCGATGCGACGTCTCCCGCGTCGTCGCCGTCACGTTCACGACGAAGGCCGCGGCGGAGATGGTCGAGCGCGTGCGCCGCGAGGTGAAGGCCAGGGCCGCCGCCGGCGGCGCCGGCGCCGCCGCCTGGGACGGCCTCCTCGATGCGCTGCCGGCGGCGCGCATCGGCACGATCCACGCGTTCTGTTCGCGGCTCCTCCGCGAGAATGCCGTGGAGGCGGGCGTGGACCCGTTTTTCGGGATCATCGCCGAGGACGAGGCGCGGGACCTCCTCGGGAGGACCGTCGGCGATGTCCTCGACGGCATCGCGGAGGACCTGGACGACCCCGAGGGTCCCGGGCTTCTCGATCTCCTGGATGCCGGCTCGAGGTCGCGCATCATCGACGGATTCCGCGCACTGCTCGCGCGTCGCGGCCGGACGGAGCGGTGGCTCGCCGAGGTGGAGGGTCTCGACGCGGAGGGGCATCTCCTCCGCTATCGGTCCGCGCGGGCGCTCGTCGAATCCGCGGCCCGGGCGGCCCGGAAGCGACGGCTTTCGGCCCTCGCGGCACTCCCGTCCTTCCGGCGCCGTGCCCGGGGCTGGGTCGAGACCCTCGCCGGCATTGTCCTCGCGGAGGGCAGGTCCGTGACGGCGGACGAGTCGAGGGCGATCATGTCCGATGGGCTCGAGGCTCTTCTTGCCGCGCCGGATCCGGAGGGCGGGCTCCTCCTCGAGACGCTCCTCGACCGCGTCGCGGACTTCGGAAAGATCGATACGAAGCCCACGAAGCGCTGGCCGGCGGCGGCGAAGGAGTCGCTGCGGGAGGTTGCCGACGCCCTCGGGGGCTTCGATGTCCCGCTGCCGGACTTCGGCTCCGTCACCGAGGAGGCGGATCGCGAGCATGCCCGTCTCGAGGTCGCCGTCGCACGCATCGCGGCCCGCGCCCTCCGGGTCCACGGCGAGGCGCGGGCGGAGGAGGGCGTTCTCGACTTCGACGATCTCGTTCTGCGGGCCCGCGCTCTCCTCCGGAACGCCGCGGCGCGGGAGCGGATCGCCGCCGGCATCTCCCATCTCCTCGTCGACGAGTTCCAGGATACGGACCGGGACCAGTGGGGAATCTTCGCGGCGATCCTCGGGGATTCGAAAGCGCTCTCGCGGACCGGGCTCCTCGTGGCGGGGGACGGCAAGCAGGCGATCTACCGTTTCCGAGGCGCCGAAGTGGAGGTGTTCCAGGGGGCCGCGGAGGCGATCCTGGCCTCGGCTCCACCCTCGAAGAATGCGCATCTCCGGGGGAACTTCCGGTCGCGCCGCGGCCTCGTGGAGTTCGTGAACCGTCTTTCCGAGTTCCTCTTCGTGCCGGCGGTGGAGCCGTGGGAGGCGCGACACGAGCCGATGACCGCCTGCCGCAGCGCGCCGGAGTCCGGGACGATCGAGATCCTCCGTGTCGGTTCGGACGAGGGCGCGGCTGCGCGGGCGCGGGCCGCGGCGGCGGCGGTGGCCCGGCGGATCCGCGCGCTCCTCGACGATGCGCCACCGGTCGAGGACCTTGTCACGAAGCAGCTCCGTCCGCTCCGCGCGGGCGACATCGCCGTCCTGTTCCGGAGGCGGACCCACCTGTCGCGCTACGAGGCGGCCCTGCGCGAGGCCGCCATCCCCTTCCGCTCGGCGGGCGGCCGCGGTTTCTACGACCGGCCTGAGGTCATCGACATCGGAAATCTCGCGGAGTGGCTCTCGGAGCCCGACCACGATCTCCTGCTGGCCGGCCTCCTGCGGTCGCCGTTCTTCGCGCTGCCGGACGCGGATCTCGTCCTGCTGTCGCTCCGCGAGGGGCGCTCGCTTCGCGAGAAGCTCGACCGCGCCGCGGCGGAGGAGCCGGAGTCCGTTGCGGGCTCCGCGGGGCGGATCCTCGGGCGCCTTCTCGAGCTTCGCGGCCGGATCCCCGTGGCGGAGCTGCTCGGCATCGCGATCCGGGAGACGGGGTACGCCGCCGTCCTCGCCGCGGGCCCGCGCCCCGACTTCGACCGGGCCAACCTCCGGAAGCTCATCGACCGCATCCGGAATCTCGAGCGGGAGCGATTCCTTACCCTCGCGGACGTGGCGCGGCGGCTCCGGGCCCACGTGGAAAACGAACGCGAGGACGACGGCGAAGCGGACACGGCGGGCGTGGCGCAGGATGCGGTGGTTCTGCAGACCGTGCACGGGGCCAAGGGGCTCGAGTATCCCGTGGTGATCCTCGCGGAGGCGCATGCCAGCCTGCCTGCCGGCGAGCGGAGCGCCATCGTCATGGAGGACGTCTCGGAGGATCTCGCGATCCTCGCCGTGTCGCTCCGCGACGATGACGGGAAGGACGTCGCGGAGACGACTTCGCGAGCCATGGTCCGGTGGGCGGCGGCGCGCCGGGACCTGGCCGAGGAGAAGAGACTTCTCTACGTGGCCGTGACACGGGCGCGGGATCTTCTCATCGTCGCGGGGGCCGGCGCGGCGGCGCGGCTCTCCTGGCAGGCCTGGATCGCCGGCCTCCTCGGGGACCTGGAGGCGCCGGGCCCGCGCGAAGTCGAGGGCGTGACGGCTGCCATCGAGGTCCGCAGCGCGCCGGTCCTCGGAGCCGCTGAACCCGTCGCACGGCGGATGACCGTGGCGGAGGCTCTTGCCGGTGAAGCGGCGGCGGCAGCGGACGCCGCGGGCGGCGGGGGCGGAGCGGAGGGCGCGGGGGACGGCGACGTCCCGGCGGAGGCCGAGGGCCCGCCGCGGACCGCGATCCCCATCACCGGCAGCGCGCTCAAGCGTCTCGCAGCCTGCGCGATCAAGTACCATCTCGACCGCGTCGTCGGCATCCAGGAGTCGACGCTGAACGGCGATCCCGGCGCGCGCCGCATGAGGTTCGCTCTCGGGCGCGGCCGCGTCATGCATCGTGTCGTCGAGGGCATGATCCACGGCGCCGATCCCGTGGCGATGGCCCGCGTGGCCGCGCTGGAGGCCGGACTCGTGGAGCCGCGCCATGTGGAGGATCTCTGCCGGGAGGCCGCCGCGCTGGCGCCGCGGCTCTCGGCGTCGGAGATCTGGGGCCGCATCGAACGCGCCACTCCGGGATCGGTGCGGGCCGAATACCCCTTCACGATGATGCACGGCGGGGCGCGGTTCGGGGGGACCCTCGACCTCGCCTTCCACGATCCCGCCGCTGATGCCTGGGTCGTCGTGGACTGGAAGTCCGATCGGGGGCTCGAGGGGCGGCGCGACCCGGACCGGGTCATCGCGGACCGGGGCTACGATCTCCAGCTCCGCCTCTACACGCTGGCGCTCCGGCGGTTCACGGGGTCGGACCGGGCGGAGGGCTGGATCTGCTTCCTCGAATCCGGAGAGGCGCGGCCCGTCGCGCGTTGCCCCTCGCGGGCCATGGAGTCCTTCGAATCCGGCCTCCTCGCCTTCGCCGAGCGGGCGTCGCGGTGGCCGCCGCCGCCGCCGGATTCGGAAGGCGTCTGTTCGGACTGCGGGTTCCGTTCCTCGGGGCTCTGCCCGGCCTGGCGCGACGGGCGCTTCAACGGACCCTGACAAGCGGACGGCGGTTCCGGCTCGCTATACTCCGGACCCCGATACGACGAGGAGACTCATGGGACGTTCCCGGCACGTGATCGCGTTGGTTCTTCTGGCCGCGGCTTCGGATGCCCTCGGCCAGCCGCCTGGCGCCGGCGAGCTCGCGGCCGCGCTGGGCCGCCTCGCCGGAGCCCACGCGGGCCGCGTCCGCGTGACGTCCCTCGGCGCCTCGCGCGGCGGGCGCGACATCCCCCTCATCGAGATGGGGAGGGATGCGGGCGAGGGGCCGACGCTCCTCATCGTCGCCGGGCTTCACGGCGACCGCACCGCCGGGACGGAGATCGCGATCCGCGTGGCGGAGGGACTCCTTGCCGACCCCGCCCTGGCGGAGCGGCTCCGCGGAGCTGGAGTCCTCATCGTGCCGCGGCTCGACCCCGACGGGGCGGCGGCCGCCGCCGGCCCGCCCCGCCGCGCCGCCGCGGGAAACGCGAGGCCCGTGGACGACGACGGCGATGGTCTTCTCGATGAGGACCCGCCCGATGACCTCGACGGCGATGGCCTCATCACGTTCATGCGGGTCCCCGATCCTGCGGGGACCCATGTCCTCCACGAGGATGATCCGCGTGTCTTGAGGCCCGCGAATCGAGCGCGCGGCGAGGCCGGGCGCTTTCGCGTCCTCGTCGAGGGCAACGACGACGACGGGGACGGCGCCTGGAACGAGGACGGTCCTGGCGGCGTGGCCATCGACCGGAACTTCCCCCATGCCTTCGCCGAACATGATCGGGGCGCAGGTCCCTGGGCGGTCTCGGAACCGGAGACGCGGGCGCTCGTGGACCTGCTGTTCGCACGAAGCGACGTGGCCGCCGTGCTCGTCTACGGGGCGGCGGACAACCTGACGGCCGAGATCGAGATCGGCGGGAAGGGCGGGAAGGAGGCGGAGCCCGCGGGGCGCGGATCCCGCACGCCGCACCCCGGCGACCTCCATGTCTACGCGCGGGCGGCGCGCCGCTACCGCGAGATCACGGGCCGCAGGGGACGGGGCGCCGCCGCCGCCGGCGGAAGCCTCCAGCTCTTCGCCGGGCAGCAGCTCGGGATCCCGGCCTTCATCACGGACATCTTCGCGCCCCCGGAGGACAGCGGAACGGCGCCGGGGGGCGAGTCGCGGAGCGCGAGCCGGCCCTCGGGGAAGGACCGCGGCGAGGACGAGCCCGAGGTGAAGTCCGATCTCCGGTGGCTTGCCCTCTCGGATCGGAATGGGCTCGATCTCTTCGTGCCCTGGAGAGCCTTCTCCCATCCGGTGCTCGGCGACGTCGAGATCGGAGGCTTCCGCCCCGGGGCCAGGGAGAACCCGCCGCCGTCGCAGATTCAGGCCATCGCGGCGGCGGAGGCGACTTTCGCGGGATGGCTCCTCTCCGCCCTGCCCGCGCCGCGCATCGCGTCGGCCACCGCCGTGGCGCGCGGCCCCGGAATCTTCGGGATCGAGGTCTGCCTCCGGAACGACGGCGAGTTGCCCGTGGCCCTCGCCATGGGACGGAAGACCGGGCGCGTGCGCGAAATGCGGGCCGAGATCGCGGTGGAGCCGGCGCGGATCCTCCAGGGAACGCGGCGCGTGCGGGTGGCCACGCTCCTCGGAGGTGGCGGCTCGGAGACGCTGCGGTGGCTCATCGCGGGGGAAAGCGGCGGGACGGTCGAGATCTCGGTCTGGACCCCGAAGAACGGGACCCTGCGGGAAAGGGTGACGCTGCCATGAGGACATCGGTGACGCTGAGGACGGCGGCCGTCGTGCTTTCGCTCCTGGGGGCGCCGGAGGCCTTCGGACAGCCGGCATCTCCAGTGTCCATTCCCTGGAACCGCTTCTACGACTACCCCGAGGTGACGGAGATCCTCGACCGACTCGTCGCGGCGTGGCCGCAGTACCTCACGAAGACGTCGCTCGGGAAGAGCGTCGAAGGGCGGGACATGTGGCTCGTGACCGTGTGCAATCCCGCCACGGGGCCGGAGGCGGGCAAGCCCGCCATGTGGATCGACGCCAACGTCCACGGCAACGAGGTCCAGGGGACGGAGGTCTGCCTCTACACGATCTGGTTCCTCATGGTGAACCGGGAGCGCCTCCCGAAGGTGAAGGACCTCGTCGATCGCCGCGTCTTCTACGTCCTTCCCATGGTGAACCCCGACGGACGCGCTCACTGGTTCAACGCTCCCAACACGGCCAGCTCGTCCCGGAGCGGCCTCAAACCCGTCGACAACGACCACGATGGACTCTTCGACGAGGACGGCCCCGACGACATCGACGGGGACGGGGAACTTCTGCTCATGCGCCGTCGCGTCGACGTGGACGGGACGCACAGGGTCTCGGGCCGGGATCCGCGGATCCTCGAACGCGTCCGCCCGGGGGAGAAGGGGGACTTCATCGTCCTCGGCCTCGAGGGCACGGACGAGGATGGGGACGGCCGCATCGACGAGGACGGTCCCGGCGGCTACGACATGAACCGTAACTGGCCCGCCGACTGGCAGCCCGAGCACGTCCAGTACGGCGCCGGCGACTATCCCCTGTCGCTGCCGGAGACGCGCTGCATCGCCGAGTTCATCCTCGCCCATCCCAACATCGCCGCGATCCAGTCCTACCACAACAACGGCGGGATGATCCTGCGGGGTCCCGGTGCGAAGGACGTGCCCGAGTACCCGGCGGCGGATCTCGCCGTCTACGATCAGCTCGGGCGGGAGGGGGAGGAGATCCTCCCGTTCTACCGGTACATGATCGTCTGGAAGGATCTCTACAGCGTCCATGGCGGATTCGTGAACTTCGGCTTCGAGACTCTCGGCGTCTTCTCGTTCACGAACGAACTCTGGTCCGGCGACCAGTACTTCGGCCGTGCGCGCGAGGGGGAGGACTACGAGAAGGCCCGCGAGAGGCAGCTCCGCTTCGATGACCTCGTCCTCGTGGGAGAGACCTTCGTGGACTGGAAGCCCGCGAAGCACCCGACCTACGGCGACGTGGAGCTCGGAGGCTTCCGCAGGGCCACGTCCCGCGTGCCGCCTCCGTTCATGATCGAGGAGATGTGCCACCGGAACATGGCCTTCACGTTGCGGCACGCGGACATGATGCCGGATCTCGCGCTCCGCCGTCCCGAGGTCGGGGAGGTCCGGCCCGGCGCGTGGCGGGTGCGGGCGACGGTGGAGAACCGCCGGCTCATCCCCACGATCGCCGCCCATGCCGCGAAGCACGGGATCGGCGCCCCCGACATCTTCTCGATCGGCGGCGCCGGCGCCACGGTCGTGGCGGGGGGCTTCGTCCGGGGCCCCCGCGGCCTCGAGACGGTGGACGGCGAGCGGTGGCGCCCCGGCCGGCTCGCGGTGCCGGCGGGCGTGCCGGGCTACGGAACCGTGACCGTGGAATGGATCGTGACGGGGCGTCCGCCCTTCGAGGTCCGCTACGCTTCGTCGCGGGGCGGCGAGGTCCGGATCGCCGCGACGGTGGACTGATGGTGGACGTTCCGCGGAGGCCGCGCACGATCCTCCTCGACCTCGCCTGGATCCTCTCGCTTCCGGAGCGGGCGCTCAGGGCGGCGGCGGCGGGGCTCGCGGGCCTCCTCACCCTGCTCTCCGGTCTCCTGCCGCGGTTCGTCCGGCGAAGCCGCTTCTACCGCGGCGCCGTGGAGCGGCAGATCCGCTTCCTCGCCGAGGCCGTGGGCGGGGCGCCCGCCGCGGGGGCGGCTCTGCCCTCGGGCACCGGGGCGCGCATGGCCGTCGGAAGCGTCGTCGACAATCTCGCCCTCGTCACGCTGCACGTGTCGCCCGTGTGGCTCCTTCTCGCGCTTTCGGACGTCGTCGCCGGCGCGGGGCACATCACGCGGGAGCTTCTCCGTGAGCTCGAGAAGGAGAAGGTGCTCCCGGCGGGCGCCGGGATCGCGAGCCTCGACGAGGCGCTTCATGCCGTCTCCCGCGCCTCGGGCACCGTGGCCGAGACGATCAACCTGCCCCCCCTGTCCGTCGCCGCGCTCCGGCAGGCCGCGGCGGATGTCCGCGCGAATCTCGCGGGCGTGGACGTCCGGGGCGCCGTGGGAGTGGAGGATCTCGAACGGCTCCTCCGGGAGCTCCGGGCGGCGGCAGACGCCGAGGGCCGGTCGATCCTCGCCGTGTCCGGCGGGGTCGCGGGTTTCGCGCTCGCCAGGGCCCGCTCTCTCGTGCGGGGCGTCACGCTCGGCGCGCTCGCGGGCGCGCGCACCGGCGGCCGGATCCTCTTCCGCGAGCTCGTTCGCTCCTACGCGGATGAGATCGGAAGAGC
>CAYQRN010000061.1:0-20751 GCA_964419995.1 uncultured Planctomycetia bacterium | reverse complement strand
TACCGTGACGTAGCCGAACGGCGCGGTCACGTCGATGGGGACGCCGCCCTGGAGATTCAGCGCAACGATCTCGACCGGTATGTTGGGCGGGATCGGACCCGGGACGATCGTCTGCGCGCCGCCAAGCCCATCGAGCGTGCCGGAGAAGGGCGGGCCGAAGAAGTACTCCTGGGCGAGGTCGAAGGGGGGAATGTTGATTCCGTAGAACCAGCCCGTCGGCATCGCGCCGACCACCAGGGACACGGCGTTCAGGTACTGCGTTCCGGGGACGCCGGCGCTGTTGGTGAAGTAGAGGCTCGCACTCCCCGAGGGCTGATGGACGTTCAGATTCCAGACCGGGGGCGGAGGCTGCAGGGAGAGATCGTCGCAGTAGATCCAGAATCCTCCATTGTACATCTCGATACCGCGGATTTCCGCCGGCCCCCCGTAATGACTGAAGGCGCCGGTACCGAGCTGAACGCCGTTGAACCACGTCGTCTGAGTGTTGGCGTTGAGATCGATGTCCATGCGCAACTCGTACCATGTATAGGTGTTCGGAATCCACGCATACCCGGACCCGCCGAGGATGGGGCTGTCGATTTCGACCTGTCCCCACTGGTTGAAGTCGATGTGGATGCACTCATTGTCCCAACCGGCGCAGGAGGAACCGTCGACCCCGTTGAATACGGTGAACCACGCGCTGTTGTTCGTCGTACCGAACAACACCCACATCCTCAGGCTCCACTGGCCGGTGACGAAGCTCCCCGCAGGCCATGTGTGCTGGAGAATCTGGAAACCCGTACGCATCGAATACGGCGCGCTGCGAGCCTGATCGCCCGAGAGGGTGCCGGCCCATCCCGATCCCCAGCACGTCGAGTTCCACCCGCCCACGCCGTGCAGCGACATGGGGGCCGGGCCGTAGCTGTCGAAGTTCTCCGTCCACTGCGCCGAGGCCGGCGCCGCGATCACCACCAGGACAACGAGGGCAATGCACGTTCTCACTGTCATCTCCTCGACACCGGATTCCGGAGGGGCCACCCGCGGCCCGCTCGCGTCGCGGCGGATCTTAGATTGTCCGTCTCAAGCGGTCAAGAATGTGGGATTTCGGCCGCGGCCACGAGCCGTCTTCGCATTCAACCGCTGAAGGTCGCCGCACGACGCTGGGCCGGTGGCCGGGGACGACATCTCCTGAGATTGACCGTTGCCGTTTCCGATTTTACGTCGGTCGATCGGGGACGCTCGCCGCCGCGTGGAGAATCGCGACGTGGCCGAGGATCGCGCCATCGGAGTCGGAGACGCGCCACGGTTTCGTGGGTGAGGATGCCCCTGTCGAGGTTCCCCGTGGTCACCTCGGAGCCGGGTGGGAGACAGCCGGGGCGCGCGTCCGCGCCCCGGGAGCCGTCATTTCGTGCGATTCTCGCAGAGCCAGACGAAGGGAAGGCGCTTCGCCGGAGGGACGAGCCGGTGCAGCGCCTCCGAGAGGCCGTCGAGTTCTTCCCGGAGCTTCGAGAAGTCCGGCTGCCTGCCGGTCCAGAGCTCCTCGCGCCGGGACTTCGCCTGATCCTTCGGCAGCCCTTCGAGCGCCTTCGAGATCTCCTCGTTGATCGCAGCGAACTTCGCCTCGACGGCGTCGATTTCCCTGCGGAGGCGCGCGGCCTCGGCCTCCTCCCTTGCATCGAGCTTCCGTGCGGCCGGCTGGAACTGCGAGTAGGCGCCGACGATGAGGTCGAGATCCCCGTCCCCATCGATGTCGCCGGCATCCATGTAGAGGCCGGCGTCCGGGCGTACGACATCCGCGTGCCCCTTCCGGCTTCGCGGGATGAGCGTGAGCGGTCTCTGGAACGCCGGCGCCCCGGACTTCCCGGCGTTCAGCCAGATCTCCACGCCGCCGCCGGGATCGGGGCCGAAGCAGTCGCCGAGGCTGCCGAGGAGGAGATCCGGAAGGCCGTCCGCGTTCCAATCGCAGATACGCACGGTGGAGAGTCCCCCCTCGACAAGGAGAGGGCGGCCATCCGCCAGAACGGGGAGGTTCGTCGCGACGAAGCGCGCGTCGGTAGCGCTTCCCTCGTTCACCCGAAGGACGAGGCGACCACCGCGATAGTCGCCGAGCAGGAGATCGAGGTCCTTGTCCCCGTCCCAGTCCACCGCAAACGCGGAGGTGCTGTGCGCATCCGACGTAGCATCGCCGTCGGGGTTGCAGCGGGTCGTCTTGTCCCACTCCTCCTTGTCGTAGTTCCAGAAGGCATTCTGGACGATCCTCGCCCCGACCATGTCCAGGATTCCCGTCGGCGTGGCGAATCCGCCGGGGCCGGCGAGGGCCACGTAGGGCGATCCGTCGTAGGTTCCGCACACGATGTCGTCCCGGCCGTCGGCATTCAGGTCCACGAACTGTGGACTCATGCCGATGCATCACCAGTTGTGGAACCTGAGCTCCTTGCCGTCCGCACCCTGCAGGCGCGTTTCCGGCCCGAAGCATGGCGTGCCGTCGCCCGGGAGTCGGAGCGCCACGGTCAGCCGCCCGGGCAGGTCGCCGATGACGACGTCGAGAAGACCATCGCCGTTCATGTCCCGGAAGACCGGCGACGGGAAGAGCCTTCCCTCGCCCATCCACTTGTCGCCCGCCTTCAGCCGTACCGGCGGCGCGAAGAGCCCGCCGTCGCTGCCCTGAGCCCGGGCCGCCGGGGCGACGATGATCCCGGTCAGCAGCGCGGCGAAGAGCAGGCCTGCTTGTCGCTGCATCGTGTTTCCTCCTCGCGGGCGGCCGGGGGTGCGTCGCGCCGTTCCGATCGCCGGCTCCAGCCTGCGGTCTCGCGACCGCGGCGTCAAGGATGGGACGGCGGGCAGGTTCCGGCGTAACGCACAGGACCCTCGAGGGCGGGGCGGCTGACGGTCAGCCCTCCTCAGCCCTCCTCAGCCCTCCTCAGCCCTCCTCGGAGATCGTCCGGGCGGGATGGCGGCCTGCCGGAGCCGGCGATCAGGGGCCCGCCGTGCCGGCTGGACCTGGAGGTCCGGCCGGGGCCGGCTGGCCCGCGCCGCTCACGCCACCGGCTCCGCCAGCGCCACCTGTCCCCGTCACGTAGATGATCGCCCCGACGAGGACGGGGACGCTGCTCCAGGCGTTGACGAGGCACCAGCTCGGTCCCCCTGCCCCGCCGGAACCCGCGCCGCCGCCGCCGCCGTTTCCTCCGTTCCCGCCGCGGCCACCGTTGGATCCGTCATCCTGCCCTGCGGACGAGCCGTAGAAATTCCCCGTGCCGGGCATGGGCCCCTGGCCGCCCGAGCCACCCTGCCCGCCCGCCTGGCCGGAACCGCCAGCGCCGCCCGCACCGCCATTCCCGACGCGAAGCTCGCAGGATTCGAGAAGCACATTCGATCCGTGGAGGTAGAGAGCGAATGAACCGCCCCCGCCACCACCCCCGGTTCCCGGCGATCCCGGCGCACCGCCGGCGCCGCCACCCCCGCCTCCACCGCCGTAGGAATCGCAGTCGACGGTGCCTCCACCCCCTCCGCCTCCGCCTCCACCTCCGCTGCCCGGCGTTCCGACCGTTCCATCGTTGCCCGCCGCGGGGACATACCCCGTGGCGACGTAGGTACCCGGTGACGCCGATGCACCGTTCGTTCCCGCGGCGCCAGACATCCCGTTGGCACCCCAGTACGTCGGCGGCGTGCTCCAGTTCCCGGCGCCGCCCGGCGTCCCGGGTCCCCCCGGCGCGCCGCCGCCGCCCGGCTGGCCCGGATTCCCGGGGAGACTGCCCAACCTCGCCCCGCCTCCGAAACCGCCTGACGCAGCGGGCCACGGAGCCGGGCCGCCCGGGCCGCCCTGCGGCTGTCCGCATGTCGAGCAGAAGACCCCGCCGTTCTCGCAGCCCGGCGTGCCCAAGGCGCCGTTCGCGCCCGCATTCGCCGTTCCCTGCGGCGTCGCGCCCGCCTGACCCGCGGCGCCGTTGCCGGCGATGAGGATCGTGTGGCGGATCTCGAGGCCCGGACTCGCGACCGCGCGGACACCCACGGCGGACTGCCCCGGGGCATCTCCATCGGCGCCGGCGATGGTCAGATGATCGAGAACCGTGGTCGATGCGATGTTCGCCGCCAGAACGGCCGTGGCGTCCGCCACGACGATCTGCGTGACGGAGCCCGGGCTCTGGATCCACGAGACCGGATCGAAACCGCCGATCAGAGAGATGCCGTCGGCGACGTTCAACGTCGCCGCGAGGTTGTAGGTGCCGGCTGCGATGAAGAGGCTCGGGCGGGGCGGCGGCGATGCGATGGCCATGGCGAGGCCGGCCTCGATGGTCGATAGCGGCGCCGCGGGCGTCCCCGGATTCCCCTGTGCGCCGGTCGTTACGGAAACGAACACGCCGTTCGGCACCACGCTGTAGGCAATCGTGAGATCCGTGGCGGCCGTGAGCGCAAGACCGGCCGGACTCGCCGGGCTCACGACGACGGCCTGGAACCCTCCGGAGAACCCCGACGCGGCGCTCCCGATGGGGATCGTCCAGGTGGACACTCCGGTCGCCGCCGTGTTGGCGGCCCAGTCGAAGATCGTCCCCGTCGAGAACGTGATGCCGTCCATGAGGACGAAGGCGCCGAGGTAGAGATCGAGATCGAGAAGGCCGGCTCCGGCGAGGGGTGTCCCGGGAGACGCGAGTCCGGCCGGGGTCTCGGCGAGGAGGTACCCCTGGCCCGGCGCCCCGGCCAGCGTGACGGTGATGGCCGGTTGCACCGCCGCGTTCACGACATGGTTCACGGGCCAGGGCGGCCCGTTCGTGCCGTCGAACGTAAGAAGCGCGGCAGCCGAGTTCGGCTGCTGCGCCGAGAGGGCTGCGATGCCGGGCATCAGCCAGGCGGCGAGCTGCAGGACCAGAATCCCGGAGAGACGCATGGCAGGGCTCCTCGGTCCGGCCGGGCTTCACCGCACCTGCGCCGCGGGCCGCGGGCCGCGGGCCGCGACACGAGGCGACTTCCCGCCGGACCGCGACGAGTATCTGCCACGCTCCCGGCCTAGTCCAGCGGCAACCGTTGTCTCCGACCGAAGACTCGCGCGGAATCGCCACAGGCGTCCGCCCGAAGTGCCTCCCCCTCGCCGGACGCCATCGGACGACAGACGGTGCTCACGATCCGTCCAACGTGCGTCGGTGGAACGCTCGAATCCGGCTTGACCGCCTCGCGCCACGAGATCATCGTGCCCTGCGGGCGTCCGGAGCGGGCCCTCGCGACTCAGGACCCCGTCCCTGCCGTGCGTGTCCTCACCCGTCCGCGATGGGGAGCCTGGAGGCTGCGCCATGGCATCGAAGTCTCGCCCTCTCCCCCATGGCCGCGCCTCCGCAGCAGACGTCCGCCACGCCCTGCACTGCCACGAAGCCGTACTCGATCCTGACGCGGCACTCACCGTTCACGACTGGACGCAACTCCTCGGGCGCGATGACGATCACGCCGCTCGCGTGCTTCTGCGAGCCGTCACGGTCGTTGCTCGTCACATCGTTTCCTCATCGTCCGAGCGTGACGAGGTGATCTCTCGCGTGCTCCTGGCCATGCTCGCGCGCGGGCGGCGCCGTTCCGAACCGGCAGCGGAAGTTCTCCTCACGACGTGGATCCGGGGATTCGTCTGGCGCATCTCCGCCTCCGATGCCCGATCCCGGGCGAGGCGGACATCTCTTCTCTCAAAGCCTGGGGCGGCGCGCCTCGTCTCGTCCGGATCCGTCGCGGCACCCGATGGCACGTCGCCCGCCTCGGAGCTCCATGTCGAAATCGAAGAGGCCATCGTGACGCTCGGCGAGCCCTGCAGGTCGATTGCTCGTCTACGCCTCGACGGCGCCACGAGGAGCGACGTGCATCGGATCCTCGCTGCTCGCCTCGGAATCGGACCCGACATGGTTCGGATCTACTGGCGGCGGACGACCCGCCGGCTTCGGGCCGCTCTGCTCTCTGTCACGCCCTGCCTCGACGAACGGCCGCTTCGCTCGCCCTCGAGCAGTTGTTCGCCGCCTCGGGACCCTCCGGCTCAAGAGCCTCCGTCGAAACACTCCGAGGTTCTCAAGTCATCACGGCAACGACGACCAGCGTCTCCTTACAATCCGCCGGCATGATGTCCCGAGCTTGCGTCGGCCGTGCGCCTTCCGGCAAGCGCCCCCTCCATAGGCCACAGGTACGTGGCGAGGACCTTGCTGCCGGCGTACTCTCGGTCCGGTCGGCAGACTTCAACGGCCCAACTTCAGAGTCGCGCACAGGCCTTCGAGGCTGACGATTTCGGATCCCCGCAGGTCCCCCTGCTCCCAGTCCGCCACGAAGCGGCCGCGCGGAAGCCGCAGCGTTTCGCTGCCCCAGAAGCGCCTCACCATCACGACGCGGCCCGCATGCCGTATCACGACCTCGAGAGCCTTGTCCTCCTCCGAGCACACGCGAAGCCGCGAGGCCCGCTCGGCCCGCAGGACGATCTCCGCCGACCCTGCATCGTCCGGCTGAACGTCCACGGGAAAGCACGTCCATGTTCCGTCGACGATGCGAAGCACGAGCGGCGCGATCCCCACGTCGTCGAGTTCGAACGCCCCCTGCGCGTCGGTTCGTGCCTTGCGCGTCGCGGGAGCGGGCAGACCCCATTCCAGAACCCCGGGTTCCACGGCCTCGACGTCGACGCCGCGACCGTCGGACACACCGGTCACTCTCCCGCGCAGGCAACGCCTCGAGTACAACGCCACGTCGCCCATGTCCACGGTGCAGCCACGGCGCACGGAAGCGGGAATGTGAACAGGCGCCTTCCCCGGTGCGCCCATTCCGATCAGGTATGATCCTGCCGGGAGCGCCCGCAGAGTCACGACGCCCGATGGGTCGCACCGGCCGGAAACGGCCAACCCGTCCATCGTGAACGCCGCCACGCTCGCCGCGACTGCGGGCTTCGCCGTCTCTCCGTCGACGACGCGCGCGGTCACGGCGCCCAGAGTGTCGTTGAGGAGCGCCCGCGGGCACACGAGCGTCAGGCTTGCGTCGCCCTCGTTCGCCATGGCGGCTGCCACGACGGTATTCCGCAGCACGGCCACGACGCGAACGGGTCGTGCGGCACGGATTTCGAGCAGAGCGTCCCACTCGTCGTCGACTCCCACCTGGTAGTGTTCCGCCGACAGGCGATCCCATGCGGTGGCTCCGGTGCGACGCCGCGGATTCGCGAACTCGCTGTCGTCCATCTCCGCGCCTACGGACGTGTCGCCGATACCTGCTGAAAGCCGGACCCAGCCGGACGCATTCCCCGGGAGTTCGCGCAGCCACTCGCTGGCCCGCCGCCCATCGTCGGTCGCGAAGCGAAGGTACAGGATGTCCGCAGGGCGGAGCGTGAGGTCGACGCTGAAGGGACCCGCGCCCTCCGTCGCATCCACGTCCCTTGAGGCAGCTTTGTGGAGCATGGCTTCCGCGTGAAGGACGTAGCGCCCCGGTCGTACGCCGGCCATCGCGAAGTGGCCTCCCCTGGCGTCCGTGCGTGCCACGATGTCGGAGTCCTCGTTCTCGAGGCGGATCCACGCGGCGCCCGACCATCCGGGACGCTCGCTGCGGACTGTGCCATAGACGACCGCACACGTCGCGTTCCCGGGTGCCTCGGGCGGGGAGTCGCCACGCTCCGTCGCGGACTCACCGACCGGTGGCGAGGATCGCGCTGCGCGCACGGGATGACGAGACGCGTCCGCTCCGGGCCTGTCGCGGAGATCGCTGCGCCACGCTCGGTCCGGGGTGTCGCCGGCGGTGCCACCGGGATCGGGCGAACCGCCATTCCCATGGGCAACGACCGCCACCGCGACGATAGCAAGACCGAGCAGAAGCAGCCCAACCGTGCCTCGGTGGTCGCGCCAGGGCATCGATCTGCGCATGCTCTTCCCTCCCGTTCAGGGTCCGCACGACATGACGACGTCGCGATCGGCATCGACGCGCAGCGAGGTTTCCCTGATCACCTGTCCGCCAACGGTACGCAGAGTGATCCTGTAATCTCCACTCGGTGCGGGAAGACTGGTCACACCTGTTCCTCGTCGCATGCCAGACACCGTCAAGTTGCCGTGGCTCGAGTCCAGCGTCAGGATGTAGCGGTCCGTCGGAACTCCGGAGGCGTCGACGACCCGGACGGAAAGCCGTGGAGTCTCGTCCAGGACCTGCGGTAGTCGGAAGCGCATCGTCTCGTCGGCCCGGACGACCACGTCGCCGACCCCCTCGAACACCCGCGGATCGAGAAACCCCGCTCGAGCCGCTCCCACTCTGTAGGAACCGGCCGGAACGCTAAAGGCGACATCGGCGCCCGTTCGCTCGGATGTGTAGACGACGCCGGAGGCGCTGCGCAGTATCAAGTCGTGACGGCTCTGCGCGGCTACGGCGCCATGTCCTGCACACGTGGCGAAGAGTTCGATCTCCGTGGCTGTCTTCGCGGGTTGATCCAACGGACGCACGTCGACTTCCGCTTGACACACGTCGCCTGTGCCCGAGCTCAGGGCCCAGGTGAGCGGCACCCGACAGGGTCCATCCTCTGCTGTCTCGGCGACGTACATGGCGACGTGGTGCAGGCGTCCTGACGCATCCCCTCGCCAACGGTGCCGCAGGAGCTCGACCCACGCCTCGGCGTGGAAGCTCGGGAGGCGCATGCCCCGAGGCGTTCCCGATTCGACCCTCACGTCCCTGGCATCGTGCTTTCCCTTGTGCGGGCAGCGGCATCGGACTACCGCCTCGGCCACGCAGATCCTCCTCCCGCGAAGGGTGAAGGGCACGCCATGAGGAACGTCGACATCGACGCCCAGGAAGGGATCCAGCGCGACGCCACACTCGGGCGCGATCGACAAGTCGTGGCGTCCCCCGAGGAGTCTCGAGAAGGCGAAGCGACCTCCGGCATCCGTGGTTGCAGCGGCGACGTACGTGCGCGGCAGGAGACCCGGCCCGACGGACTCCAGGGACCACCCGTCCGCCCAGGGGCCCCCCGGCGACGTTCGGGATCCACCGAAAGAGAGCAGAACGTCCGCACCCGGGACGGGCCTCCCGGCCTGATCGAGGAGGATCCCCGTGAACTCGTGGCCCGGCGTCCGGGAAGCCGTGACCGAGGCAACCGCCGGCCCCGCCCGAACTCTCACGGGAACGCAGTCTGGCCCCATGATGACGAGGTCGGTCTCGGTTGGCGGAAGGACGATGGAACCCGCCCCATCCGAGAGTCCCCAGTCGACCGAGCCAAGGACACGGACGTTCGCAAGCGCTTGTCCCAGAGCGTCGCACAACCGCAGTCGCATCGCCGGATTGCGCTGGGAAGGGTCGGGCCCGAGGGGAAGACGCTCCCGCCGCAGCGCCGTGATGAGGCGCCGCATCGTGGTGGCCGGAGCTTCGATGCGTGCCGGCGCCAGGTTCGCCCGCTCTCCTCCGGCGATTGTCCTCCGGCTCCGCAGGTCGAGAAGACCTGCGGCTGCACCTGCAAGAAACGCTGTGATGCAGAGAGCGCGGATCCGCGAACGCACTGGCCGGCTCCATGTCTCCGTCCCGCATTCCATGCTACGGCATCGGAACGGCATCGCACCTCCTGGCCCCCGTAACGGCAACGGCGCTGATGGCAAGTCCCTGGACGATAAGGAGAATACCAAGGATCAGCAATCGTACGGACTGGTTCGGGCGGATCCAACCTCCCAGGCATCCGCACTCCAACTCCGGAAACACTATGGCGAGTCCGATGGCCACGATGGGCGCCGGAAACGATGCGATCGTCACGACGCGAAACGACTTCCTCCACAGAAGCAGAACGCCGACGGCGCATTCGAGGATGCCGACGCACCGAGCACCCCCCGCAGACAGTGAGATACCCGGTGACAGTTGAATGGGGGCAGGTCCTGCGACCTTCGCCAGGCCGAACACCAGCCACAGAACACCGGCGGACTTGGCATACCCGCTGCTCATCGAAACCTCACCCGGCGGACGGTGCAGAATCGATCTGTGGCCATGGCGCACCCTGACCGCCCCGATGCCCCCGAACGGTGACTCTTACGGGCTGCAACGACACGCGCCGCCGGCGATTCGGACGCACTTGGGCGCGTACTCAGGGCAGCCGCTGGGGGGCGTGCATCGATGCGACCAAGTGTGACCACCGTCCGAGGATTCGAGGTAGGCCGCGCACACGTTCGCCGGAGGGCCACCCACCGACTCGGCGCAGGCACAGTACCTGTATTGGGGCGGTGACGAGTCACGTTGTTCGCAGGTGCCGATGTCGGGATCGCAGGATGCCGTGCAGGCACAGGTCCCGGTTGTCGGGTCGCAGGCGCTGCTTGCCATGCACTGGCCTATGGACGGAAGCAGAGCGCCGGCGAGCCTCGTGGCCGCGAGGCCTGCCGCGAACCCGCCCGGCATGATGGCCATGAGCGCAAGGACGATCCGGATTCGCGGCCTCCGTCCAGCCTCTCGAGTCGAAACGGAATGGGCGTTCATCGGAGACTCCTTCTGCAAGCCTGACTCCGTCCTCTTACCTATGTTCCGGGACTCAAGAGGGGGGCAACGTCCGGAATCCGGACAGGGCGCGTTCCGCGTCTGCCCTCGCGCCGTGAGCTGCTCGTTTAGGGTGCCCGGAACGGAGCGCCGCGGCGGGCCGGTGTTCGTGTGGTCTCTGAAACCGTGACTTCGCGCCGGCGCCGCCGTGGCCGTGTCACTGAGTCTCTTCGTGTGGCCTCACGCCGTCGCGGCATCCCTCTCCATCTCTCTCCCCGTCCGCACGTGCAACAGCCGAGCGGCCTCCGGCAGGGCGTCGATCTCGTCGATGAAGATGATCGACCCGCGCGCCGCCGAGAGGAAGAGCGTAACCAGAGCCACCGCCGACTTCCCCGTCCCGGCCGGACCGTCGATGAGGCAGTGGGGCACGGTCCACCCCTCCCGCCCGGCGGCGGCTGCAGCACGTGCGAACAGGCGCTTCGCCTCCTCCTGTCCCACGATGCCCTCGAGACCCACCTCCGCTGGCCCTTCGGCCGGCTCGACTCGGCCGGCGTCCATCACCGCGCCCAAGTCCTTGAAGGTGACGCGGCTCGCCTTCGCCTCCCCTCCCGGCACACCCGACTCCACCCCGATTCTCCGGACGATCGGCCGCAGCGCCTCCCCTCGCTCCCCGAGCAGCGTCCCGCCGGCCCTGAGGAACCGGAGCCGGTGGGGCGCCTCTCGCGAGTTGACGAGAAGCCCCTCGTGGACCAGCGCGTGGCACCGACCGCACAACGTCGCGCAGTTCTCCGCCGACGTTGCTCCGCCCGCGGAGCGCCACCTCACGTGGTGGACCATAAGCCGCCAGGCCCCCGGCACACGCGGCACCGATGTCCGTCCCGCGCGAGCACCCGCCGGCGGAGCCACGGCGGCGCCCCCGACGCGAGCTGTTCGCGCTCCGTCCCGGCGTCGCCGAGGACGGACTCCAAGTCTCCTTCCCCAGGAACTCGGGGCCCTCGTCCCCGCGCACGTCCGCCTCGTCGGGCAGGCAGGGGCCCGCGGCTCTCAGCACGGACGCCAACTACCCTGACAATGGGGGAGTTCGAGGAGATGCTCGAGGAGGAGAAGCTGAACGCTCACGTCGCGCGCCTGATCTACGACGCGCGCACGACGGCCGGCCTCACCCAGCAGCAGCTTGCCGATCTCATCGGGACGGCACAACCCAACATCGCCAGGCTCGAAGCCGCGGACTACGAAGGGCACTCCCTGACCATGCTTCGGCGCATCGCCGAGGCTCTCAACCAACGACTCGAGGTCCGCTTCGTTCCTCTTCAACCGGCGGTTCGATGAAAGACGTGTAGAGTCATTCGAGCGCCTTCGCGGCACACTGAATCATCCGGGCTGACGCCGCCATCGAACCGGAGAGGGGTCCGACCAGCGGCGCCGCCGCCCCCGCGCGTGCAACCATCGAACCGGAGCGGAGTTCGAACTGGCGACGCGGCGGAGAACGGAACGTGGGGCAAGGGCCGGACTTCCGTGTAGGATGGGAGGCCCCGACGCGTCTCGGCGCCGCGCGCGGAACCTCCGCCCGGCGCCTGGGTTCAAGGGGCCGATCCCCCGGGTACGCGGAGTCCTGACATGGCACGAGCTACCTTCCCCGCCATCCTCGTCGCGGCCGCCTCCATCCTCCCGCCCTTCGCCGCCGGTCAGACCGCGCCAGCGACCGGAATCCCTGCGGTCCAGTTCGACCTCGAAGCGGCCAGGCATCTCCTGCTCAGGGCGGGCTTCGGCGGCACGGCCGAGGAGGTGCGCCAGATCGCCGCCCTCGGCCTTCGCAACGCCGTCGACTTCATTGTCGACTACGAGTCCCTCCCCGAGCCTCCGCGCTTCACGGCCTCCGTCACGACGAACCGCCCCGAGCGCGGCACCCTGATCGGGAAGACCGAAGACGAGCGCCGCAAGGCCGTCCAGGCCGCCCAGCGGGCGGACCGCCAGCAGTTCGAGGCCATCCGCTCCTGGTGGCTCCGCCGCATGATCGACACAGACCGCCCGCTCGAGGAGAAGATGGTCCTCTTCCTCCACGGGCACTTCACGTCCTCCATGCGCGACGTGAAGAACTCCTACCACATGCTCCTCCAGAACGAGCTCCTCCGGAAGCACGCGACGGGGAACTTCAGGACGCTCGTCCACGAGATCTCGAAGGACCCGGCGATGCTCGAGTATCTCGACAACAACCGGAACCGCCGGGGGAAACCGAACGAGAACTACGCCCGCGAGCTCATGGAGCTCTTTACCCTCGGCATCGGAAACTACACCGAGGAGGACATCAAGGCGGCCGCCCGCGCCTTCACGGGCTGGACCTTCCGCGACAACCGGTTCGAGTTCCAGCGCCGGCAGCACGACGAGGGCGAGAAGACCTTCCTCGGCCGCCGAGGCCGCTTCAACGGCGAGGACATCGTCAACATCATCTTCGATCAGCCCGCCGCCGCCGAGTACATCGCCGGGAAGCTCTTCCGCTTCTTCGTGCACGAGAATCCTTCGGACGACACCATCCGGGCCTGTGCGAGGATCCTCCGGGATTCGGGCTACGAGATGAAGCCTCTTCTCAAGGCGATGTTCACGTCCCCCGCGTTCTACGCCGCCGAGGCCCGCGGCACCCACGTCAAGAGCCCCGTGGAGCTGGTCGTCAGCACGGCGCGGATGCTCGGCATCCGTTCCGACGCCATGGGACGGCTCGGCCATTTCGCCGCCACGCAGATGGGACAGAGCCTCATGGATCCTCCGACCGTCAAGGGCTGGGATGGCGGCCGGAGCTGGATCAGCACATCGACCCTCTACACGCGCTACAACTTCGCCGGCCTGGTCACGGGCGCCATCGCCGACGGTCGCGAGCTCATGGGCCGCGGCCGGGACGTGCCGGCGGACGCCGCAGACGATGCCGCGCCCGGAAAAAGAGAGGCGTCGACCCGCCCGCTCCGGGCGCTCCAGGGCGACGGGTTCGGGCGCGAGATGCTGCGCAATCTCGGCAGCCTCCGCATGCGGACGGTCTTCACGCCCGTCGCGGACATTCGCCAGCGCAATCTGCGCACCGCCGAGGAAGTCCTCCGCCACTTCGAGGAACGGATCCTCGTCGTTCGGCTCACGGGAGAAGCCCGCACGGAGCTCCTCCGCTACCTCAACACGGACGCCCGCGGCGCCGAGAGTCCCTTCGACGCGCGCCGCCCCGACGCCGACCGCCGCGTCCGCGGCATGCTCCACCTCATGATGTCCTCGCCCGAGTATCAGCTCTCGTGAGCCACCGGACGACCGAGGAGACGACCATGGTACCTTCCTGCTGCGATCGTCGCGCCTTCCTGAAGAAGAGCCTCCTCTTCGGCCTCGCCGCCGGCGTGCCGGTGTTCCTCGACAGGACATCGCAGGCTCTGGCCCGGGGTCTCGATCCGCGTGCCCTCGACGGACGCCCCGACCGCATCCTCGTCATGCTCCAGCTGAGCGGCGGCAACGACGGCCTCAACACGGTCGTGCCGTTCGCCGACAGCGCCTACTACGCCGCGCGCCCCGCCCTTGCGATCAAGGAGGCGGACGTCCTCCGGCTCGGCGACCACGTCGGCCTCCACCCGAAGCTCACGGGCCTCTCGAACCTCTGGAAGGACGGGACCCTCGCCGTCATCCAGGGCGTGAGCTACCCCAACCCCAATCGCTCCCACTTCGAGTCCATGGACATCTGGCACTCGGCCGACGCCGAGGGGCGCGTCGTCCAGCACGGCTGGATCGGCCGTCTCGCGGACCGGAGCTTCGGGCCCGCCGGCGACCCCGAGACGCTCGTGGCCATCGGCAAGTCCGTCCCCCGCGCCATGCAGGGGCCGACGCACAAGCCCGTCGCCTTCGAGGACCCCGCCGGGTACCGCTGGGTGGGC
Organism: uncultured Planctomycetia bacterium; assembly: GCA_964419995.1. Taxonomy (GTDB): domain Bacteria; phylum Planctomycetota; family CAYQRN01; genus CAYQRN01. The sequence goes on along the minus strand of CAYQRN010000061.1, from coordinate 6,454 downwards.
CGTCCCGACCAGGAGGATCCGTTCGAGAAGATGATGGCGAAGGCCGAATCGGATCAGAGCCACCTCGACTTCCTGCGGCAGGTGGCCACGGACGCGCGCACCTCTTCGGAGCGCATCCGCAAGGCCGCCGCCTCCTACAAGTCGAAGGCCGAGTATCCCACCGGGCGCAATCTCGGGGCTTCCCTCCGGACCGTCGCCTCGCTCATCGCCGGGGGCCTCCCGACGCGGGTCTACTACGTCTCTATGGGCGGCTTCGATACGCACGTCCAGCAGCGGCAGCGTCACGAGCAGCTCATGAACGAGTTCTCGACGGGGCTCTCGGCGTTCCTCGCCGACCTCCGCGCGCAGAATCTCGACAGGAACGTCCTCGTCTGCGTCTTCTCGGAGTTCGGCCGTCGCGTCGCCGAGAACGGCAGCGCCGGCACGGATCACGGCGTCGCCGGCCCCATGTTCCTCGCGGGGGCTCCGGTGAAGGGGGGCCTCTACGGGAAGCACCCGAGCCTCACGGATCTCGCGAAGGGCGACCTCAAGATGGAGGTGGACTTCCGCTCCGTCTACGCCACGGTCATCGACGGGTGGCTCAAGGCCGACGCCGGCGCCGTCCTCGGCCGCGACTGGCCCCTCATCGAGGGCATCCTCGCCAAGGCCGTCTGAGTCGGCTCCTGTCACCGGCGCCGGCGGCCTCCATCGCCCGCTCGTCACTCCCGGGGCTTCAGCGCAAGGCGGCGGTTCCGGTAGTCGAGAACGAGGACGAAGGGCTCGAGGAAGCGGGCCCCGATGCTCCCGGACGTATGCTCCTCCTCGCGCCGCCCGCGTGGCTTGAGGGCGAAGCCCACGCGCGGCGACTCGAACCGGTGCCCTCCGATCTCGAACCACGCGATCTCGACGTCGCCGTGGCTCGTGAGACCGCCGACGCCGCCGGCGAAGCGACGCTTCCAGGGCCGGTCGCCGGGAATGCCGAAGGTCTTCGCCGCCCCGGCATGGAACGTCGCCGTCGTCTGCCCGGCGCCCGTATCGATCATGAATAGCGCCTCGTGGCCTCCCTGGAACCGCGCCTTGACGCAGGGGAGCCGCGCGCTCAGCACGAGGGGGACGGACGCAGGACCGGCGGCGGATGCCTTCGCGGGATCCCGAAGTTTGATGCCGGGCTCCTTCACGTCGATCTCCTCGACGGCGCGGGCCCAGACATCGAAGCCGAGGATCCCGGCCACCGCGACCTCGAAGTGCGGCTTCAGGAAGCCGAGGTCGATCTCGACGAGCACGGGCGACCGGATCGTCATGGGCCCGACCTCGAGGGAGCGCGCGCGGAGGATCCTCGATGGGACCGAGCCACCCGTGCCCACTGCGGACACGCTCCCCACGGGCTCGCCCTGAAGACGCGCGGCCGCATCCTTCGAGACGACGGTGGCCCCGGCCCCCGTATCCACGATGAACCACCCGGGCTCCCCGCCGTCCAGGCGCGCCTTTACGAGGAGGTCCCGGCACGGACGCGACGGGCCGGTATCTCGACCGGGGCGCCAGGAGAGAACGTCGTGTCCCCGGGCGGTTCCAGGCGGGGCCGCAGAGCCTCCCCATCAGGAGGCAGTGGCCCCGTCACGCGGCGCACGACGAGGCGATCCGTTCCGGACTTCCTGGTGACGGTCACCTCGTGAGGCAGCCGGATTCCCGCCGCCTCCCGCCAGTCCGCGAAGGTCGTGGTCTCGGCCCCCTCCCCGGTCCCCGAAGAGACCGAGAGCGGCAGTGCCGAATCCGGATGCACCGCGACGGTGCCCTCCATGAGTCCTTCCCGGAGCCGTACGCGCAGGGCTCCCGCCGGGCGGCTCTCGGCCGGGGGGAGGGGCTCTACCGCGAACGGACCGCCCTCGACCGTCCAGTGGGGCGTGAGCATCAGCGTGGCGAAGAGCGCCGCCTCCCGGTCGCCGAGCTCGAGGACTCGCGGCGTCGACATCCAGTCCCGGGCCCAGGCCGTCGCACCGTCGAAGCCCTCGAGAAGTCGGACGGCGCCGTCGATACGTCGCACGAAGCGGCCGCTTGCGTCGATGAGGATCTCGATCGGTCCGGAGGCGCTCGAGGACGAGAAGTCCCCTTCGATGCGCAGGGCGCCCTTCATGGCACCCCAGCTTCCGGTCCCGAGGGCCGCCCGGACGTCCGCGAGGAGGTCGGGGGATTCCTGGGCGACCGCCGACGATGCGATGGTGACGAGTGTGGCGAGGCACAGGGCGGAGGAACGGCGACGGGGACGGTCCATGCGAAGCCTCCCTTCCAAGGCGGATCGCGGCACGCTCGTCGAGGCATGCGGCGCGATGCTGAATCCGAGAAGACCGCGCTCCGGTTACACTGCCCCGAGCGGCCCGGGGGAGCTCCCGTGTGCGCGTGCCCGGCCGGCGACGGAGGATCCCATCATGGCACCGACCTTCGGCGGCTGCCGCGTCGTTCTCCGAACCGGCGACCTCACGCTCGACGATGCCGACGCCATCGTGAATGCCGCGAACCCGTCGCTGCTCGGAGGCGGAGGCGTCGACGGCGCGATCCACGCCCGCGGCGGACCGGAGATCCTCGAGGCCTGCCGCCGGATCCGCGCGGAGCGCGGCGGGGCGCCGCTGCCACCCGGCGAGGCCGTGATCACGCCGGGCGGTCGCCTCGCGGCACGGCACGTCATCCACACCGTCGGCCCCATCTTCGACGAGCATCCCGATCCCGACGCCTGCCTCGCCGCCGCCTATCGCGCCTGCCTCGACATCGCCGCCGCGCGCGGGTTCCGGACGGTGGCGTTCCCGTCCCTCTCCACGGGCGCCTACGGCTTCCCGATCGAGCGCGCCGCGCCCATCGCCCTCCGCACCGTCCGCGACCGGCTCCTCGAGGGAGGACACGGGCTCGCCGAGGTGCGATTCGTCCTCTTCTCCGATGCCGCAAGGCGAACCTTCGAGACCGCCCTCGAGGCGCTCGCCTGACCGGACGGGCGCCCTCTCGGCGCCACGCCGCCCCGGCTCTCCTCCCCCCGGAGGCCACCCGCTTCATGAACTCCTGATTCCCACCTTCAGTTCCCGCCCCCCGGATCTCCGATAGTCGATGCGCGGGCTCCCTGCAGCGGGCTCCGGGTCAGGAGTCCCGCCGGACGCGCCGGGAAGGAGGCATCATGAAGGGCTTCTTCGCAAGCCACGAGGAAGCGCTCCTCCGTCTCCCCGAGGATCCGCGCTTCCGGATTCCCGTGTGGCTCGCCCGGAGAAACGGCTCCGACGGATGCTCCTCCCTCCTCGCGACACCCGAGGCCTTCAGGCTGGTCCTCGGGCTCGACCTCCCCGTTCCGGCCGACGCCCACCGCTCCGAGGCGGACCCCGTCTTCATCGCGGCTCTCGTCCGGGAGGTGAGGGGAGGCGACCGGGTCTTCGTCGACGATCCGGACCCGCTGGCGGCCGCGGCTCTTGCGGCAGCCCGCGTCCATCCCGACGCCGACTTCGTGACGCGCGTCTCGGAGGGTCCGGCGCGCGCGCGCGCCGTGGCGGCGGCACGCCTCAACGACGTCGAGGTCACGTTCCTCCGCCGGGAGGACAGCGACCCGCCCGGCTGCAACGTCCACGCCGCGCGGACCCGGACCGGCTTCCGCATCATCGCATCGGAGCCCGGCATGAGCGCGACGCCGCGGCACGCTTCCGGCGCGGCGGACGCCGCGCGGGACGGCTTCGCGCTCCCGGGCTCCGGAACGACGGTGGAGGTCGTCCGGCGCCGCGCCGCACCCTCCGCCGGCGCGCATCCGCTCCCGGCAGCCGGTTATCTCCTCGACGACGACCGCGCCCGCGCCCTGGCCAGGCGGCTCATCGACGGGCCGCTCGACACGCGGGGAGTCTCCCGCGCCGTCATCTTCCTCACGAATTGCTGCAGCATGTCCTGCGGATACTGCCTCAGCATCCGCCATCCCATGCGGCCGTGGCGGGATCAGGACGTCCTCGATCACGTCACGGAGCTCGCCGCCGGCGGCACCCGCCACATCCAGTGGACGGGCGGTGAGGCGAGCCTCCACCCGCGGATTCTCGACTTCGTCCGCCACGCCACGGCCCTCGGCCTCACGAGCTCGACCTCGACCAATGCGTCCGGCCCACCCGCGCGGTTCCTCGATCTCGCCCGCGCCGGCATGCGGCGGTTCTACATCTCGCTCGACGCCCTCGACCCCGCCGAGTTCGACGCCATCACCGGCACCCGCGGCCGCCTCGGAAACGTCCTCGCGGTCATCGAGGCGCTCTGCACCGCCCGTGACGCCGGCGCGGCCATCCACGTCACGCTCAACACTGTGCTCACGCGCCATCGTGTCGAGGCGCTCCTCGCGGCCGGGGGCGCGGAACTCCGTCGCCTCCTCCGCTGGCTCCGCGGGAGCGGCGCCGACGATTTCAAGTTCCTTCCCGCCTCCACCGAACCCGCGGAGACCCTCTTCCCCGCGGGGGCGCGCGCCCCCTTCCGTTCCATCTGCGAGGAGGAGGTCCCGCCGCGCCACGCGATGTTCCACCATCGGCTGGCGTCCCTCGCCGGCTCGGGCCACGGCTTCGCGGACTGGCGCCGCCGCCACTGCTTCCAGGCGATCGATGACCGCGCCGCCGATTCCCGTGGCGTCTACGGCTGCGTCATCCAGATCCGGGAAGGGGGCATGCCGATCTACGGGCACGGCGACACGCCCGTCACGAAGGCGCGCCGCCTCCGGGAGTTCCTGCATGGGAACCGCACGGACGACCCCATCTGCCGCCGCTCCTGCTTCGACCTCTACCGGGACCTCAACGAGAGGGTCGAGCATTTCATCGCCTGTGGCGCCGCGCTGCAGGAAGCCGTGGCCATCTCGGTCTGACCGCGGGCGCGCCATGAGCCTTCCGGTCCCCGCTTTCACCACCGGACAGCGCGCGGACCTCCACATCCACTCCCACTGGTCGGACGGTGCCCTGTCACCGGAGGACCTCGCGACGGCCTCGGCGGCCGCGGGACTCTGCGCGGCGGCCCTCACGGATCACGCCGAGGTGCGGGGCTACCCGGCCTTCGCGGCCGCCGCCGCACGCCTCGGCGTCCACGCCATCCCCGGAGTCGAACTCAACAGCGACGGCGGCGACGTTCTCGGCCTCTTCATCGATCATCAGAGCGAGGCGCTCCTCGCCTTCCTCGAGTCCCTACGCGCCTCGCGCCTTCGCCGGATCGATCGGACCCTCCACCGACTCCGCGAGCTCGGCATCCGCTTCGACCCTGCAGCCCTCGCAGCCACGGCGGCGCCCGGCATCCCGTCCCGGACGACCATCGCCCGGGAGCTCGTGCGACGCGGCGTGTGCCCCACCACCGACGAGGTCTTCGCCGGACTCCTCGGTCGGCGCGGCCGGGCCTTCGTCCCCGCGGAGGCCCCGCCCCTCGAGTCGTGCCTCGCGGCCATCACGACCGCCGGCGGCGTCGCGGTCCTCGCGCACCCGCACTACGACACCTTCGGCGACGAGGCGACGCTCCGCCGCACGCTCCGCCGGCTCGCCTGCCTCGGGGTCGCCGCCTGCGAGGTGCCTCCGCCGGAATCCCGCGTCGCTGCTCCGGCCTGGTTCCACGCGGCCCTCCGATCTGCCACGGCGGACCTCGATCTCCTCCCGGCCGGAGGCTCCAACTTCCATGGAGAGGGCCTCACGGCGGCGCGCCTCGGCGCCCCCTCCACGGGCGGCGACGTCCTCGGCCGCCTTGCCGGCCGGCTACCGCCGGCAGCCCTGCACCGGAACTTCTTCCGGCGCATGCACTGGCGAAGCGTCAACCTCACGCCCGAGGAGTTCTGCGCCGCGCTCGATCCTCCCACGATCGATCTGTCCGGCAACGACTTCCCCGGGCTCCTCGATCTTCCGCCGCCGCCCGAGGACCCGCCCGCGGTGCCACCCGTCCCCTTCGTGCTCCTCGGCCCCTCCGCCGCAACCAGCGGAGACGCCGTCGTGGAGGCCCTGACCTCCCGCGGCGCGTCCATCCTCGCCCGCCTTCCCACCGATCGCTACCCCGAGATCGCCTGGACGCTCTACGGCATGGCCCGCGGCGATGCCGTGAGCCGCGGCCGTGATCTCCTCCGCTTCCTCCTCGACCGCCACCTCTTCGGCGCCGGATCCGCCCGCGGCGAGATCGTCTTCTACACGGGCCTGCCCCTCGCCGGCTCCCGCTCCCTCAAGATCGCCCTCCGCCGCCGCGTCGGTCCCCTCCTCTTCCACCGCCTCCGCCGGGACTCCCTCACCGACATCCACTTCACCGCCCATCTCCACATGCCCGATCCCCACCGCCTCCCCCTCGAGTGCGCCCACCTCGCCGCCCTCGGCTTCGCCCCCCGTGCACACGTCCGTGCGCCGACATGCCCGGTCCTGCCACCTCCCGTCCTGCACGCCTGACACGACGACGACGCGAAACGCCTCAGTAGCCGATCACGACCTCGAGACCGTTGCTGAGGGTGTAAGCTCCGCCGAGAGGGCCT
>CAYQRN010000060.1:0-20920 GCA_964419995.1 uncultured Planctomycetia bacterium | reverse complement strand
GACCTTCTAACCCGGATGATTCACGAAGACGAGCCGGGGCCGTCGCTCGGCGTTCGTGAATCGTCCGGGCTATGAACGGTGCACCCGGCGCTCCTCGTGCGCCCCTGGGAAGCGGGAGTCGTGAGGGTCCCAGCGGAACCGTTCCCTTCCCGGCGCTGCTCTCCGGTCACGGGCTCCGGCATCGCATTCATGTCGGAAGGGACGTCGCCTGGATCACAGGGCGCAAGCGCAAGTCACTGAACGTCAGGACGATGTGACACGGGGCGACGGCCCCGCGATACAGCCGCCGGATCGCGGATGGGCGGTCTCGCGCGCTCCTCGGGCGTCCTGTATCATGGGTGCCAGACCCGGCCCCGCGCACTCTCGAGCCCATGTCGCCAGCCAATGTGGTCAATCGGTTCCTTCGCGAGTACCTCGCAGACGTCGATGCGGGCCGGACGCCGGGTCGGACGGACTACCTCGCGCGATATCCGGGATTCGAAGTCGAAATCGCCGAAGCGTGGGAGGCGATGCAGGCATCCTCTGTCGCGGAGCGAACGGGGGCGCGTCGTTCGACGGCGGCTGGCATCCTGGACCCGGGCCGGATGTTCGGAAGCTACCGCATCGTCCGGGAGATCGGGCGCGGCGGCCAGGGCGTTGTCTTCCTCGCTGAGGACACGCGCCTCGGCCGACGCGTCGCGCTCAAGGTGCTCACGCGCCTCGGGTCGTTACAGGACCGAGCTCTGGCCCGATTCGGGCGTGAGGCACGCATCGCGTCTCATCTCGACGATCCGAGCATCTGCACGGTCTACGAGACCGGTATGGCCGACGGCATTCCCTTCATCGCGATGCGTTTCGTCGACGGAGAGACCCTCGATTGCCACGTGAGTCGATGGTCCGGGACGGGGGCCCGGGGGCCAGACGCGCAAGTGTCGGGAAGGGACGGGGCCTCTCCCGTGTCCGCGCCGGTCCCGCTCGTGACGAAGCTGCGCGTCGTCGAGCGCGTCGCCCGCGCGGTCCATCGAGCCCACGAGGCAGGGATCATCCATCGCGATCTCAAGCCCCGGAACATCGTCATCACGCCGTGTGGCGATCCGGTGATCCTCGACTTCGGCCTCGCCTGCGAGGTGGATCCGAGCGAGCCTGCGATCACGGTCTCGGGCGGCATCTTCGGAACGCCTGCGTACATGTCGCCGGAGCAACTCGGGGGCGAGGCGATGCGCGCCGACGTTCGCACCGATGTCTGGGCGCTCGGCGTCCTCCTGTACGAGGTCGTGACGGGCGCGAAGCCCTTCTCGGCGCCCACCATGGAGGCCCTCTGCGACGCCGTCCGGACGACGCGGCCGCCGGACCCGAGACGCTTCGACCCATCCGTGTCTCGAGATCTGGCGGCGGTGATCGAGACGGCGCTCGAGCCGGACAGGGACCGTCGTTACCGCCTCGCGGCCGTCCTGGCCGACGACCTTGGCGCCGTGATCGACGGTCGCCCGACCGTCGCCCGACCCCTCGGCCGGCTGGCGAAGTTCGCGCGCTGGTGCCGCCGGGAGAAGGCGCTCGCTGTCACTCTCGCGGGAGCCCTCACGGTCGTGATCCTCGTTGCTCTGATCGTCTACGTGCGGGGCATCCTGCAGACGCGGCACCAGGCGCGCGAGCTGCTGGCGGAAGCGAACCGGAAGGCACGCGAGTACGCGGCGGCGCGGGCCGTGCCCGCTGAGTTTCAGGAGAAGATCCGGCTGTGCCACAGGGACATGGACTGGGGTGCTCCGTTCGACAGTCCGAAGAAGCGCGAGTACATCGACGTCCTCGCCGGATCGGAGCGCGCCGTGCTCCGGATTCAGGAGCTTGCCGCCGATGCCGAGAACGCCTTCGCAGCCGCCCGCGCGAAGGCGGATCTGCCGGAGATCCACGAGGCGCAGCTCCGGTTCCTGTCAGAGCTCTATGTGAACGCGGAGACCGAAGGTAACCAGGCGAGCCTGATCCGTCTGAGGGCCCGGCTGGCAGGGACACCGGCCGCCGGCGTTCTCGACCCGAGGGGGTCCATCACGATCGAGACCGACCCTGCCGGGGCCGAAGTCACAGCGTATCCGGTCGTTCCCGCCTGGGGCGGGCGCCTCGCCGAGGATCGCGGGGCCGCCATGTTTCTCGGCACCACGCCTCTGCGTCGCGTGTCCATGGCTGCGGGATCGTGGATCCTGATCCTGAAGTCCCCGGGGCTTCGCGACACGCGTTACCCTGTCGTCGTCGAGCGAAGCAGCGACCGGGCCGCGCCGGATGGCCTTCCGATCCGGTTGCTCAGCGACGAGCAGATCGGCGGGGACGAGTGGGTGTACGTCCCGCCGACGTGGGCCGTGATCGGAGGCGACTTCGCGGAGAACGCAGAGACGGCTCGAAGGCTCTGGCTCGGCGGATTCTGCATGATGCGCCATGAGGTCACGAATGGCGAGTACGCTCGCTTCCTGAACGATCCGGGCATCCGCGCGGAGATCGCCCGGCGGCGGGCGGCGAAGGAGGCCGCGTTGCTCGTGCCTCGCTCGGAGTCGAGGCAGTTCCTCTGGTCGGAGCGCCCGGATGGATCCTGGGTCTGGCCATCCGTAGAGGGCCTTGAAGCGTCGGAGGCCGCCCGAATCGCAGTGGGCGACGTGTCCTGGCACGACGCCAATGCCTACGCGGTCTGGCTGTCACATCGCGACGGACGGCGCTATCGCCTCCCGACCGAATGGGAGTGGGAAGTCGCGGCCCGCGGAGCCGACGGGCGCCCGTTCCCCTGGGGCCATGCCTTCGAGTGGAGCTACTTCTGCGGGCTGCGCTCGTGCGTCCGGCCCCTGGAAGTGCCGGTGGAGCGGTTTGCGGTCGATTGCTCGCCGTTCGGGATTCGCGACATGACGGGTTCCCGGTGGGAGTGGTGCGCGAACCAGTACGAGCTCGAGAGGGATCCGATCAACGGAGCACGCCAGGTGAAGGGTGGGGCGGCCATGTGCGGGGCGAATCAGCAGTACCGCGCTGCCTACCGCGCCGGTTCGAGCCCGGACTGCGTCTACTGCAACAACGGGTTTCGTCTCGTCTTCGACCCGTGACGAAGTCCCGGCCGGAGAAGGCCGCTCTGACGGCTCGGCATTCGTGAATCGTCGGGGCTGAGCCCCGGGGAGAGCATGCGGCGGGAGTTGATCGCAGGCGTCGGCAACCACGCGGCGGCGAAAGGGCTGACGCATCTGTTAACGTCCGCCTCCGTGAGCTGCATCGAAGGAAGTCGGATGACGCCGCCGATCGTCCCCGCGACCCGCCTCGCCCCGCGCCTGCCCCTCGCCGTCGCCTTCCTGCTTCTGTCGGTGCGCCCCGCATGGGCGCAGGGGGAGTCGGCGGAGTCGGCGCCGGAGAGCGCTGCGACCTCCCGTTCCGGGAAGGAGAAGCCCCGGCGCGGGATTCCGGTCGAGAGTCCCCTCGTGGTCGCGCGCTGCGGTGTCTGCCACGAGCCGGATGCGAAGCGACAGCTCTCCCGGATCTCCTTCATGCGGAAGAGCCCGGAGGGGTGGCAGCAGACGGTGAAGCGCATGATCCGGCTCCACGGAGCGACGCTGGCGCCGGACGAGGCACGGGACATCGTGCGCTATCTCTCGAACCAGCACGGCCTGGCGCGGGCGGAGGCGAAGGAGGCTTTCTACGAGGCCGAGCGTCGCGTCCACTGGACCGAGGCCGGGGCCGACAAGGACCTCGTCGAGACCTGCGCGAAGTGCCACAGCCTCGGTCGGATCCTCGCGGAGAGACGCGACGGGGAGGAGTGGAAGCTCCTCAAGGCGACCCATGTGGCCTTCTTCCCCCTCGTGACCTTCCAGGCCTTCGGCGAGGCCCGCCGCTTCCGGGGGTTCGACGAGGAGAGCGGCGAGGGCGATGGCGCACCGGCGGAGGAACCATCCGAGGAGGAGCAGGCGCGCCGCCGCGCCGAGGCGGAGAACCGTCCCGACCGGGCCGACCGCGTCATGGGCGAGCTCGGCCGCCTCTACCCGCTCTTCACGCCGGCGTGGGAGGCCTGGCGCGTGAACCGGCGCCCCGTGCCCCTCGCCGGAGAGTGGCTGGTCACGGGCCGCCAGCCCGGTCGCGGCCGGTTCCACGGCTCGATGGTGGTCACGGGAGGCGAGGGCGATGTCTTCGAGACGACGACCTCCATCTCCTTCACGGACGGAACGACCGTACGCCGTAAGGGGAAGGGGCTCCTCTACGCGGGCTACTCCTGGCGAGGTCGCTCAGAGCGCATCGAGGGCCCTCCGCGGGAGCCCGCGGCGGTGAAGGAGGTCGTGCTGCTCTCCGAGGACTGGTCGAGGTTCGAGGGACGGTGGTTCGCCGGCGACTACCACGAGTTCGGCGCCGATGTCGAGCTTCACCGGGCCGGGGTCGGACTCCACCTCCTCGCCGTGGAGCCGAGAGCTCTCCGGACGGGCTCCACCGGTCTTGCCGTCACGCTCCGGGGCGACGGATTCCCGGCTTCCATCGAGCCGACGGCGCTGAGCTTCGGCGACGGCGTGACCGTGCGGGCCATCGAGGTGAAGGACTCCCGCACCGCCGTGGCCCGGGTGGACGTGGCCGCGGAGGCCCGGAGCGGTATCCGGGACGTGGCGCTCCTCGGCGCCCTCGCCCCGGGTCGGGCCGTCGTCTTCGACCGCATCGACGCGATCCGCATCGTCCCCGAGAAGGGCCTCGCGCGCGTGGGCGGCGTCCGTGCGCCCCGCCAGTCGGAGACGTTCGAGGCCAGAGCCATGCACCGCGGCCCCGACGACCGGCCGATGACCGCGGACGACTTCGAGATCGATGCGGTGCCGGCGCGGTGGGGTCTCGCCGAGTTCCCCGTGCGCGAGGATGACGACGACGTGCATTTCGTGGGGTCCATCGATCCGGCAACGGGGCTCTTCACTCCCGCCTCCGACGGACCCAATCCCGCGCGGCGACATCAGGCCAACAACGTGGGCGATGTGTTCGTCACCGCCGAGGTTCCCGTCGACGGCCGCACGGAGCCGCTGCGAGCCCGGGCGCACCTCCTCGTCACGGTGCCCGTGTACACGCGCTGGGATCTCCTCGAGACGGAGTAGCCGTGCCCCTCGTCCCCGCGCCCCGCGTGAGCTTCGATGCCGGCGGCTCGCGGTACGTCCTCGCCCTCGAGAGCGGCGCGCTGCTCCGGATCGAGCCCGCGGCGGAACAGGCCCTCAGCGCGGCGGACCGGGGCCTCGCCGTGGACCCGCACGTCGGCGAGACCCTCGAGGCCGCGGGTCTCCTCGTGGACCCCGGCTTCCCGGCGGCGCCCCCCGATCTCCGGGGCGTGCTGCCGGCGGCCCGACTCGTGATTCCGTCGGCACGGGACCTGGCCGGAGCCTGCGCGTACACGCTCAGCGAGGCTCCGTCCCGGCCGGCACCGGGAGCAGCGAAGGAGGCGGCCGGCGCCGACCCTGCGGGCGCGCTCCGGGGCCTCTGGCGCGACGCCGGCGGCCGCCGCATGGTGTGGGTCGACGTCCACCTCGACGGCGGCCAGGACATGGCGGCGCGCCTCGGTCGCATCGCCGACGTTGCCCACGGCCTCTCGGTGGCTCGCGGGACTGCGTGCCGGCTCCACGGGATCGGCCTCCCCGGCGATCTCGCGGACGCCGTGACCGCACCCCTCGCGGAACGGTTCGGGGCCGTGACGGTGCTGGCGACGGAGCCGGAGGCGGCTCGTGGCCTTCGCGACCGCTTCCCGCCGCTTGCGCGACTCCTCTCCGCGGCGCCGGGACGGGTGCGCGCGCGGCTCGTTCTCGGGGAGGGCGATGTGCCGGCCCCGTCGACCTTCGATCGGATCGTCGCGGAGGGCTTCGCCCTCGTCGGCCACGCGCTCACCGGAGTCCCTGGACCCGGAGCCCTCGAGGGCTTCCGCGCCATCTTCGCCGCCGAGGCCGCGCGCTTCGTCGTCGGCGGCCCCCTCCGCTCCGGTCTCCTGGCGGTCCTCTTCCGCCAGATCCACCGCGGCGAGAGTCGCGTCGCCCCCTGCGGTGCCGGCCTCACGTCCCGCGCCTCGGACGGCGCCGGAGGCTTCCGGCCCTGCCACCGTGCGCGCCCCGATGCGGCGGCCGACGGCTTCCCGAGGGCGGGACTCCCCGCGGCCTGCCGGGACTGCGTCGCACGGCCCTGGTGCGCCGGCGGCTGCCCGCATGCCGCGTCCGTCCTTGCCGGGGATCCGGCGGGCGTCGCGGTCGAGCGCTGTGCCATTGTCCGAGGCGTGGTCGAGGAAGCTCTGCGTCTCTACGTCACGATCGAGCCCGGCGCCCGGAAGGGCCTGGACCGTCTCGACATCGAGGATCTCCTCTGAGGCTCACATGGACCATCTTCACCCCGTGAATCGCAAAGCGCGGCGCATCGCCGCCCGCGCCGCCGGGCTCTCCGCACGCGCCCGGTCGGCCGATGTCCCCCTCGGCTGCACGAGCATCTTCTCGCCGGGCTGGGAGGTCGATGCGACGGGCGGCGTCCACGGCCTGTGCCAGCCGATCGAGCGCGACCTCTACGACTGCTACCACTCCTGCTACTGGCCGGGTCAGGTGCCCGATTCCCTGACGAATTGGCCGGAGTGGTCGGAGTCCTGCGGGGCGGCCGCGGCGGACTGGCAGAAGATCGATCTGGTCTTCCCATGAGCCTCCGCTCCGGTGCCAACGCGGCCCTCGCGCTGCTCCTTGCCTGCGCCGTTCCCCGGCCAGCCGGGGGCCAGGAGACGGCTCCCGCCACGCGTCCGGCGACGGCGTCCGCTCCCGTGCGCCGTCTCTTCTGGTACACCGCCTACCCGGACCTGATCCAGGCCTTCGACACGGCGACCGAGTCCGTCGTGGCGACGATCCGCCTCAGGCACGGCCACAGCTATGGAATGGAACTTGCCCACGACCGGCGGCGCTTCATCGTGACCACACGGCGGCAGGAGGGTCTCGAGATCGTCGACATCGCCTCCCGGACCGTGACGGAGGACCACGATTTCACGACGAAGGAGCGGCTCCGGCGGATCCGGCGCGTCATCGAGTTGCCGGGCGGGCGCCTCCTCCTCGAGGTCAACGTCGTCAAGCGTGAGAAGGATCGCTACATCATCGAGAAGCGCCGGTGGCTCCTCTATGACCTCGCCTCGAGGTCCGTGGTCCGGGAGATGGAACGTCTCCCGGCCGCCCTGGACCGCGGATCCGCCCGCGCGTCGCCCGACGGGAAGGCGATCCACGTCTTCGGGAAGGACCTGGTCATCGTGGACCCGGCAACATTCGAGGAGACCGGACGGATCGAGCTGTCGCGGCCGATCCACCCCGGATACGGGGCCCTCCGGCTCCGAAGCGAGGACGACCTGCTCGACTTCCGCGACGCCGGCGCCTACCGCATGTTCTATACGATGCAGGATCCGGTCGAGAAGCGCCGGACCCTCTTCGGCATCGCCGACGTGGACATCCAGGGGCGGCGGATCCGGAATCTCGACGAGCACGGCATCCCCCTGCCCGGCTGGGGTTACGTCCTGTCGCCGGACAAAAGGCGGCTCTACGCTCTCGAGGCGAAGCTCGTCTCGTATGATGTGGAGGGGAAGCGGAAGCTCGCCGAACGTGAGCTTCGCCTCCGCCCCCGGCGCTGGCTCGCGGGCGTGTCCGGCGACGGACGCCGGATCTTCATCGGCGGGGCCGGACACGACCTCGCCGTGTACGACGCGGACACGCTCGAGTGGCGGCGGGACGTTCTCCTGCCAAACGACATGGCCGGCCGCATGCACATCCTGGACGAGGACGGATGATCGAGATCGCGGCCCACGTGCCCGGACCCCGCTGGATCGCCCCCGGGGTCTCGCTCTCCGACCTGGCCGCCGCTGCGGCGTTCCCGGATCTCGATCCGGTCCGCGCAGATCTCGCACGGATCCTCGGGCCGCGGCAGGACGCGGTGGCGCGGGTCTACTTCGGCACCGAGTTCTGCGAGCATCTCATCCCGTCGCGGGCGGATCTCCACACCGCGCTCGAGGGGGCCGCCCGCGCGGGCCTTCCGCTCACGCTCCTCACGCCGTTCGTGCCGGACCGCGGCCTTGAGCGCCTGGGGCCGCTCCTCGAGATCCTGGCCGCGCAGGCGTCCGGCGCCGAAGTCGTGTTCAACGACTGGGGAACGGCGGCGCTCCTCCGCCGCGAGATGCCGGACCTCGTGCCGGTCATGGGCCGGCTCCTCGCCAAGTCCCTCCGCGACCCGCGCTTCACCGACGGCCTTGCCGCGTCGGGCAGCCTCACGGTCGAGGCCGACGCCGCGCTCCGCACGACCGGGACCGGAAGCCGGGCCATGCGGAGGCTCCTCGCGAGGTTCGGGGTCCGCCGCGTCGAACTCGACCTCGTTCCCCAGGGCTTCGACCTCGCCGAGACGGATCTCGAGGTCTCGGTCTACGCTCCCTTCGGCATGATCAGCACTGCCCGCGTCTGCATGAGCGCGGCGCTCGGACATGGCCCGGAGGACCGGTTCGAACCCGGCATCCCCTGCCGCCGAGAGTGCCGGGACCACCTCACGATCCAGCGCTACACGCGCTCGCCGTTCGGCGCTCCGGACCGGACCTTCTACCACAAGGGCAACTCCCACTTCTTCGCTCACCGTGCCGAGGCCCTCGCAGCCCTCGTCGCGGATCTCGACCGGCGCGGCGGACGCCTCGTGTGCCAGCCCGGCGTGCCCCTCTGGTCATGAAACTCCTCGCTCCCATCGCACGAATCGAGGAACTCGAGACGCTCGCGGCGTCCGGCGCGGAGGAGCTCTACACCGGCTTCGTCCCGCCCGAATGGCTCGAGCGCATGACGGGGGCCGTCTGGCTGAGCCGCCGCGCGCCGAAGGGCACGGGCGCCGTGTCCCGCGAGACCTTCCGCTCCCTTCTCGACGCGGCCCACGGCCGCGGCCTTCCGCTGTTCGTCACGCTGAACGCGCCGAGCTACGCGGCCTCCCAGGAGACGATGGTCCTCGACCTCGCCCGGGAGATCCGCGACATGGGCGGCGACGCCGTCATCGTCGCCGATCCAGCCATGGTCTTCTCTCTGAGGGAGGAGATCCCGGACCTCGCCGTCCACGTCTCGTCGGTGGCGGCGACGCTCAACGGGGAGTCGATCCGGTTCTGGCGCGAGGCGGGTGTGCGGCGCGTCATCCTGCCCCGGAGCGTCACGCTGGCCGAGATCGGCGGCCTCGCCGCCGCCGCGGGCGGACTCGAGCTCGAGGTCTTCCTCCTCAACGACGGGTGTGCCTTCGAGGAGGGCTTCTGCCACACGACGCACCACCATTCCGTGGGGGCCTTCTGCTCGGACCTCGCGGGGATGGAGGCGGAGATCGTGGGACCCTCCGGCCCCCTTCCCGGAGGCGCGCGGGACCGGCTCGCCGAGAACCGCGCCGCCTACCTTGACTGGATCTCCCACCAGAACGGCTGCGGCGGAGAGCCCTCCGCGAAGGGGCTGCCGCTCGGCGCCTGCGGTCTCTGCGCCGTGCCGGAGCTCCGGGCGCTCGGCGTCGCGTCGCTGAAGGTCGTGGGCCGCGAGGCCAATCCCATGCGGAAGTTCCTTTCGGTGAGGATGGCCCGCGCCGTCCTCGGCAGGGAGCGGCGTGGCGACGCGCCCCGCTCCGTCCGGCGCTTCGCCCGCGAGCTTCGCGGCGAACCCGCGATCTGCGACTCGCGCGTCATGTGCTACTATCGCATTCCGTCCCCCTGAGACTCTCCCGTGGAGCGGATGGACGGCCCCCCGTTCCGCTGCGTCGTCATCGACTCGGGCATCCACGCGGCCCATCCCCACATCGGTCGGATCGCGTCCGCCGTCACGGTGACCGCCGGCAGCGGTGCGCCGCGCGTCGCTGACGGAGCCCCCGACCGCATCGGGCACGGCACCGCGGTGGCGGCGGCGATCCTCGATCACGCGCCGGACGCGGAGCTGCATGTCGTGCGCGTGTTCGACGAAGAACCCTCCGCCGGGATCCCACGAATCCTCGCAGCCCTCGATCACGCGCTCGGCCTCCGCCCGCACGTCGTGAACCTGAGCCTCGGCCTCGCCGGCGCCGCCGGCGCGGCGGAACTCCTGCCTGCGTTCCGGCGCGCGGAGGAAGCCGGCGTCCTCATCGTCCTGCCGCGCCGGGATGAAGGCGCTCCCTCGCGCCTCGCCGGCCTCCCCGCATCGGTGGCCGTGGAGGCGGACTGGCGGCGCGACCGGAAGGACGTCCTCTTCGGACGCCTCGGCGGCGCGCCCGCCGCCATCGCTTCGCCCTTCCCGAGGCCTGCCCCGGGGCTCCCGCGGGACCGGAACCTCCGCGGCATCTCCTTCGCCGCGGCGAATGCCGCGGGCGTGCTTCTCTCGAGGCTCCCGGGAATCCCGAATCTCTTTGATCGCGATCTCCCGAATCCGCCATACTGATCTCTGACGGGTCGACCCGCGGCCGGATCTCCGGACACCACCCCGGACCGCGGCGCCGGACGTCCGGAGCCTCGAACGGGCTCCGCTCCACAGCCGCAGTACAGCCGGGCGGTCGGCGTCCGTCCCCCGCGGGACGGCGGCGGTCACCCGGAGGAGTGTGCACGTCGGGAGCACCGGCGCGAGTCCCGGCGTGGATTGTCCCGCGCGGGTGGTCCGCGCGGGACAATCTCTTTCCGGGGCGAACCCGCGAGCGGGGAGCCGGGCGGAGCGAGGCTTGGCCGCGGCGCCCGGCGGCGGACAATGGACCATGGCCCGCCGCGTCCGCTCCTTCCCCGGATGCTCCCGCCGGTCCGATAACGACTCCTCTGCCGCTCTGCCGGCTCCGGGGGAGGTTCGTCCGGCGCTGCCTCGGGGGGTTCCGGTTCCATGACGGCAGGCGGGGAACGCGCCCTCTTCCGGCGGTATCCTGCCGCTCGCCGCGTGCCCTGGGTGTCCCTTGGCGATTTCCCGACGCCTGTCATCTCCCTGCCGCGCCTCGCCGGCCACATCGGGGCGGCGTCGGTCCACATGAAGCGCGAGGACGTCGCCGCGCGCGCGTACGGGGGGAGCAAGGTGCGTCCCCTCGAGTTCCTCCTCGGCGCGGCGCTGTCGGCCGGTGCGCGGCGCGTCATCACGTCGGGGGCGTACGGAAGCCACCTCGTCCTGGCCACGGCGATCCACGGCGCGCGCGTGGGACTTCCGGTATCGGCCGTCCTCTACCCCCAGCCGGCGGGAGGCGAGGTGGAGGAGACGCTCCGGCGCGCCCTCGGCGCCGGCGCCGACCTGCGCGGGGCGCGGTCTCTCGTCACCGGGTATCTCCTCTATCGGAGGACAATCGCGCGCGCGCGGCGGTCGGAGGGAGGACTCGTCTCTGTCGTGCCTCCCGGCGGAGCCTCGGCCGCCGGCGCCCTCGGGTTCGTGGACCTCGCCCATGAGATCCGCGAGCAGATCGACCGGGGCGAGCTGCCGCCGCCGGACGTCATCCACGTCGCGGCGGGAAGCTGCACGTCGCTCGCCGGGCTCGCTGTCGGGCTGCCGCTCTGCGGGCTCACGTGCCGGATCGTCGCGACGCGGGTCGTGCCGCGGCCAGTCACAGCGAGGCTCCGTGTAGGCCGCCTCATCCGCCGCACCGCCCGACTCGCCTTCGCGCTCACCGGGCGTCTCGTGACGCCTCTTCCCGTGGAGATCGATCACGCCCACGCGGGGCCGGGCTACGGCCGCGCCAGCCGGACCGGAGACGCCGCAGCGGATCTCTTTCGCGAGCTCGAGGCCGTGGGTCTCGACGCGACGTACACGGCGAAGGCCGCGGCGGGACTCGTGGCGGCGGCGCGCGCGCCCGGCCGTCCGCTCGCCCACCTCTTCATCCACACCTGGGCCGATCCAGCCCTCGCCGCGACGGAGCCCCGAGTCACCGATGTCGCCGATCCCGTTCTCGCCGCGATCCTCGGACGTCCGCCCAAGTCCTTGTGAATTCGCGGTTTGCCCGGAGGAGCCGGGAGCCGATGCGGGGCGGGGCCGGAGGCGAGGGGGTGCCACGAATCGACTTCCTCTTGGCTCCGAGGCTCCTATAGGTTGAAATGGTGCAAGCCGTAAACCGTGACGACCGAAAGACATAAAAGAGGCGCACGGACCGTGGGGGGCTTGCTTCGTGAGTGACCGTCCCGAGATCCTCGTCGTCGACGACGAGCCGGAGACTCTCGCCTTCATCTCGGCCCTGCTGAGGGACGAGGGGCTCGCCGTCCATACGGCGAGCGCCGTCGCCGAGGCCCTCGGCATCCTCGCCCGAACGGCGGGCGTCTGCCTCGTGATCACGGATGTGAACATGCCGGGCCGGTCCGGGCTCGACCTCCTCCGTGCGGTGAAAGCCCACGCGCCGCTCAGACCCCGGGTCATCGTCATGTCCGGGTTCGCCGATGTGACGCCCGAGGAGTTGTTCGCGCTCGGCGCCCACGATTTCGTGACCAAGCCCTTCGCCGTGAAGTCCTTCGCCGCCCTGGCTCGGGGCCACGCCCTCGAACGGCTGCCCCGCATCGTCGCCGACGTGCGTCCCCTCGAAGGAGACCGGGAGATCGTGGCCGAGTGGCCGGGCCTCGAGGCGGCCGAACGCAGCGGCACGCTGCTCCTCGGACAGGGGGGGTTCTTCATCGCCGGAGCGGAACACGCCGGCGCCCGCACGATCCACTTCCGCCTCCTCGTCGCCGGCTTCGGTCTGCTCCTCGGTCGCGGAACCGTGCGCTGGGCGCGGCATGCCGGGACCGCCGCCGGACCGCCGGGCGCCGGCGTCCAGATCACGGAGATCACGGGGCCGTCGCACGCCGTTCTCCGGCGCCACGCGGAGAACCGGCGCATCGCCGCCGTGATCCCGAACCGGCAGCCCTGAGCGCCGGCCGCGGGGCGGGTCAGCGCGTGGCCCAGTGGCGGTAGCGCTCCCGATCGGCCGTGGGGACGCTCGGTCGGGTGACGGCGATCGCCTCGATGAGATCGCCGGCGTCGATGTGCTCGTCCCGGCCTTCCCGCACGCTCCGGAGGAACGCGGCGTTGGCGACGCGCTCGCAGAGTCCCCGGATGTCGGCGCCGGACCAGCCCTCCGTGCGCGCCGCGAGGGCGCCGAGGTCGAGTCCCGATTCCACGAAGGTCTTCCGGAGTTCGAGCGCGAAGATCGCCTCCCGGGCCGGGGCATCGGGGAGGTCGATGAGGATGTGGACATCGAAGCGGCCGGGCCGCATCACGGCGGGATCGAGCTCCCAGGGGACGTTCGTGGCCCCGAGGAAGAGCACCTTCGCCGAGCGCCCCGAGAAGCCCTCGAGCTCGGCGAGGATCTGCGGGACGAGCCGCGACATGACCCCCGACTGCTCGCCGCCTCGCGCGGGGACGAGGGACTCGATCTCGTCGATGAAGATGACGGAGGGCGCGCTCCGCCGCGCCTCGGCGAAGAGGTTCTGGACGTTCTTCTCCGCCTCGCCCACCCACTTCGACATGACCTCCGACGGCTTCACCGTATAGAAGCGGGCGTCGAGCTCGCCGGCCGTGGCCCGGGCGAGGAGCGTCTTGCCCGTGCCCGGCGGGCCGAAGAAGAGGATGCCGCCCCCCTGGCTCACGCCGTACTTCGCCGCCTTCTCGGGATGCTGGAACGGGTAGAGCATCCGGACGCGGATCTCGTCCTTCACGGACTCGAGGCCGGCCACGTCGGAGAAGCGCGTCTTCGGCTTCTCGGCGGCGACCCAGCGCGTGCCGGCGTCCTCGTCCGTCGCTGCCGCCTCGGAGGCGCCACCGCCGGGCTTCTCCGGGCCGCGGCGGACCCGCCCGGCCTCGATGTCCTTCGCGAGTTCCACGAATTTCCGCGCCTGGGCGGCGTAGACCTCCCGGACGGGGCCCGACGTGGATTCGGCGGCTCGTGCGAGGAGCGCCGCCAGCTCCGTGAAGTGGTGGAGGGCGCCCTTCATGTCGCCTCCGCGCCACGCCTTCACGCCGAGGGTCTTGTGCTCTTCGATCCTGTCGTGGATGAGGGACACGTGGGGGTCCGGGTCAGGGGCCTCCGGGGTCAGGAGCCGAGCTTCTTGAGACGCTCGATCTCCCGGACCGCGTCGTCGAGGGAGCCCGCGAGAGACCGGCTCTCCTCGTGGGCCACGTCGGCTGCGATCATCCGGTCGATCTCGGCTTCCGTCACCTGGGTGCCCTCGCCGACCGATTCGATGGACCCGAGGAGCATGTCGGAGGACTGCTCCATGATGAGGTTGATCTGCTCCTCCTTCGATTTCGCGCCCTGGAGGGCCGAGTCGAGCTCCTGCTGGATCTTCGCGATCTCCTCGGTCCGGAAGAGCGAGTTCATGGAGCGCGTGAGGATCTGCATCCCCTCGGCGTAGCGGTTCATGGCGAGGAGCTGGTCGTTCTGCTGATTGATGATCATGAAGGAGAGGGCGGCCTGCTTCATGGCCTTGCGCTTGCTCTCCGTGCTCATGAGCGCCTTCTTGGCCTGCTGGTACTGGGCCATGTGGCCCTCCTTGAGGGCCTCCTTCGCCAGACCGACGAACCGTTGGGCGTCCTTCTCGAGCTTCTTGACCTGCTGGTTGATCTGGGCGAGCGCCTGGTTCGCCTTGATCTTCCACTTCATCCGTTTCTCTTCGCGGGACTGGAAGGGCCACATCGTCGGAAGCTCCTCGGGACGTCAGTTGTTGGACGCGAACGTCTTGAGCCGGGTCTCGAGCTCCCGGAGCCGCGCGGCGTCGACCCGGACGCCGGCGAGGGACCGGTCGAAGTCCTGATCCGTGAGGGGGCGCACACGCAGGACGTAGGACGTGATCTCGGAAAGACCGGTCTTCACGAGGCGTGTCACGTCGGGGTTGGCCTCGCGGATCATCGTCGAGGTGACCTCCGCCGAAAGGCGCTCGAGGTCCCGGCCCGAGAAACACTCGGTGCGGTCCACGATGCGGTCCCAGTCGGCGGCGACCGGGATGCCGCGCTCCGTGAGGTGGATCTCGAGGATCCGGCGCCGCGCGGCAGGATCGGGGAGGGGGATGTAGATGCGCTTCTGGAAACGGGAGAGGAGCGCGTCGTCGAGGTCGAAGGGCTGGTTCGTCGCGCCGATCGTGAGGACGGCGCGGTCCTCGCCCTTCTCGGCGAGGCCGTCGAGCTCCGAGAGGAGCGTCGAGAGGATCTTCCGGTCGGCGCCGGACTCGCCCGCCTCGCCGCGCCGGCGGCAGAGGGCATCGAACTCGTCGATGAAGACGACGGCGAGGGCCGAGTCGGCCGCCGAGCGGGCGGCCTGGTAGAGGGCCGAGACGAGCTTCGTGGACTCCCCGTAGTACTTGGAGAGGAGGTTCGAGGCCTTGACGTTGAAGAACGTCGCGTGGAGGTGTCGCGACGTGGCGGCGGCCAGCAGCGTCTTGCCCGTCCCCGGAGGCCCGTAGAGGAGGATGTTCCGCCAGGACGAGATCTGGGTGTCGCGGGGCTTGCCGGCGAGCGCGATGCCGTAGGTGAGGAGGATCTCCTCCTTGACGTCATCGAGGCCTCCGATGTCCTCCCAGCCGATCTTCGAGCGGTGGACGAGGTGCTTCACCTGCGCGAGGTAGTCGTCCTCGGCCGCAGCGGCGCCGGTTTCGGAGGTCGGAGCGGCGGATCGCGGCGCCCCCGGAGTCCGTCCGTTGAGGAGGCTCTCGGCGCGGCGGTCATAGCTCGATGCCTTGTCGAGTCTCCGGTCGCGAGCGTCGAGGGAGATGGCCTGCTCCGCGAAGGCGCGCATGAGCCCCGCCGCCTGCCGGTAGCGCTGGGAAGCGGCGCGGGGGTCGCCCTTCTCCTCGGCGGTCCCGGCTTCCTCGAGAGCCGTGCGGATGTCGTCTGCCAATGACATGGTGCGCCCTCGTGTCCTGCGGCCGCGCGGCCTCCGTCCTCAGATCCTCTCCGCGAGCTTCTCGACGAGGGCCGCCTTCGCCTCGCGGTCCTTCGACGGTTCCTCGATCTTCGCCTCCTGCAGGGCCTCGACCTCCCTCGCGAGGGACTCCATCTCGGCATCGCTCTGGGTGGGCGCCGTGATGACGTTGACGTTCTTCTCGAGGAGCTGGTAGACGTCGAGTTGTCCCTCCACCATGGCGAACACCTTCTCGACGTCGAGACCCACGGCGTCGAAGTTCGGCATGTCCTTCATGAGCTCGCTGAACTCCATGGACTCGCCGTGGATCTCCTTGGCGAGGCGGATCTTGTCGAGCATGGCGGGGATGGCGTAGAGACGCTCGGAGAAGTTGCTGTAGGAGGTCATGCGGACCTTCTGCATCCGCGCCCGGCGCAGGCACTCCTTCATCTTCGACTTCGTCGAGGCGTCCACGGCGGCCCGGAGGTGCGTGCGCATCTCCTCCTCCGAGGCCTGGGCCTTGCGCTCGAGCCCGGAGATCTTCATCTCGATCTGTCGCTGAGCCACGGCGAGGTCCGTGAGGGAGATGTCGGCGAGGGGGAGCTTCTTCCGGCTCCGGAAGGCCCCGGCGATGGCGGCGAAGAGTCCCATGGCGTCACTCCATTTCCCGCCGCTCCGGGGCGGCGTCTTCCCGGCTCAGGGATTCGAGATCGCGGAGCTCCCGGCGGGCGAAGTCGGCGCCGGCCGCGTCCGCGGCGGGTGCGGCCGGCTCCGTGGTCTTCGTGGCCGCGGTCCCGCCCGCCTCCTTCGCGAGAAGCTCCTCGAGCTCGCGCCGGGTCTCGTCCTCGACCTCCATGTCGAGCTGGCCGATCTGCTCGCGCACCTGGAGGTCCGTGTCGTCGAGCGCGATCTGGAGCTCCTTCATGAGCGCCGCGATCGTGCGGATGATGGCGGCGCAGGCGTCCGCGAACTCCGGCGCGAGAGGGCCGTGGCGGAGGCGCTCCCGCTCCCGCCGCAGGACCTCGAGGGTCGCCGTCAGATCCGGCGTGTCGGCGACGCCGTGGAGGCCGATCTGGGTCTGCTCGATGAGGCCGCGGAGCCTCGTCACCTGGCTGATCTTGAGCCGCGCGATCGTCTCCTGCTGGATGACCGTGTCGAGCTGGCTCTTCAGATTCGCGATCTGGCGGGCCAGCGCCTCGGCGCGGTCCTTCTCGTTGCGCTGCGTCGCCGCGAGCCAGTCTCGCTTGAGGGCTTCGCGCCGGCCGACGAGATCCTCGGATCTCCGCGTCACGTCCACGACGAGACCGTCCACCTGGCGGCCGAGGCCGTCGAGCTCGCTCTTCATGGAGTCGAGAAGAGCCGTGATCTCGGCGCGGCCGCCCGGCGTCTCGGCGGCGGGCCGGCGGAAGATCCGTGCGATGCGCGCGAGGATGTCCTTCAGTGCCATGGGGGGAGTCTACACGGCGCCTTGGGGTTCGGGCCAGACCCAGAGATCGAGGATCTCGGGGGACACGGGGATGGAGAGGTGCGGTTCGCGGGGCTCCGCCGCGTCCCAGACATGGAGGAGGGTCCCGCGGCCGCCCACGCCGAACACCCAGCCGCCGAAAGCCTCCACCCAGCGGATCGAGTCGCGATCCCGGGGGAGCCAGCGGGTGGACTGGATCCGGGATCTCTCCCGGCCTGCGACCACGAAGGTCTGGACGCCTTCGGACCCGGCTCCGGCCACGAACTGGTACGTGCGGCCCACCGGCCGGTAGCGGAGAGCCTTCAGGGACTGGAAGCCTCCGACCTTCTCGCCGGCGCCCGGCTCGGCGAGGCGGAACCGCCAGATGTCCCCGTTCTCCGTGCCGGCGTAGAGGTTCACCGTGGAGAGGCTGAAGGCCACGAGCCGGCGGCCTGCGCTCTCCCAGCAGGCGGGATCGCCGGCCTTTCCGGCGGCGAGATCCGCGGCGGGGAATGCGAGGATGCGGTCGTCGGCGGCCACGTAGATGCGGCCGTCGAACCCCGTGAGCGCCCCGCGGACGACTCCTCCGGGCAGGGGGAGGACGGCGGGCGGCCGGTCAGGCTCGCCGAGGCGCCACACGACGAGGCCGGTACCCGAGCGGCTCGCGCAGAGGAGGTCCCCTGCGAGGGTGCAGGCGTTGAATCCGTAGTCTCCGGCGGCCGCCGGGAGCCCGTAGACGCCGCGCAGCGAGAAGGAGGAGCGGCCCGGAGCGGCGGGCGTGCCGAGCACGGCCACCCGATCCCGGAGTCCGAGGAGGAGGATGTCCTCCGCGCCCCGGTTCTCGACCCGGAGGCTCCGGATCGTCCCGAGACCGAGTGCGTCGCCGTCCACGAGCGGAGTGATGGCGCGGTTTCCGAGCTCGGGCTCGACGGCGAGGACCGTCCGTCCGGCGGCGACGAGGAGGGCCCGGAGCTTCGTCGTACCGGAGGCAAGCATGACGTCGGGGTCGGGGATGAAGGCGTCCACCCCCGCGGCGACCTCGGCGACGAGAGCCCGGTCGTCGCCGGCCATGCTGTCGGCCATGTGCCGGAGGGAGATGTCGGCGATCCGGGCCCAGACCTCGGGTGGATACTGCTCCCGGAGCTTCTCGGCCTCCGGGGAGGCGAGCACCTTCTGGATGCGTTCGACCTGGCGGGCGGCGGCGGCGCCGGCCGCGTCGGCGTCCGCGCTGCGCTCCCGGCGCGCGCGTTCCTTCTCGCGGGCGCGGGCCAGATCGGGGCTCGCGACCGTGACCGTGGCCCCTGCAACGTGGAAGCCCCGGGCACCGGCGACCTCCCGGAGGATCCGGAGGATCTCTCCTGCGAAGGGGCCGTCCGCCGGGGCATCCACCATGGCCTCGGCGGGGACCGTGAGGGAGAGGGCGCCGATCCGCGGCGACGCCGCTTCCGCGAGGCGCAGAGCCAGTGCATCGTCCGCGATGCCGTCGTCGAACGTCTCGACTGCTCTCGCGGCGCCAAAGAGCTCGAGGCGGAGGGCGATCTCGAGGGAGACGCCGTGGCCGTCGAGGGCGCAGGCGTCCGGCACCGTCACGGTCGCGTCGAAGGCGTCGGCGAGGACCGCCCAGGCCCGCCGGACGCCGCGGCCGAGCTTCGGCCGCTCCTCCCGCACCACGACGGGTTCGTCCTCGCCGACCTGGAAGACGAGGACCTCGCCGGCTTCGAGTCCCGGATCGCGCCGTGGGTCGAGTTTCCGTACGAGGTTCCGCGCCATCGTCCGTCCTCTCAGAGCCGCTCGAGGAGATGCTGCCCGAAGCCGCCGAGATCGACGCCGCCCGGTAGCTTCGCCGTGAAGGGGAAAGCCGTTCCGTCCTCGACGAGGACCGTGGGTGCCGGGAGACCGTCGTGGCGCGTCCGGGCGTCGGCGGTGAAACCCGAGGAAGCGTAGATGACGGTCACGACGCGGCCGGGGTCGTCGCCCCGTGCGGCCCGCTGGGCGACGCGCCGCACCGCCCGGGCAAGCTCATCTGCCGAGAACGGACGTGGCGACGCGTTCTCGATGCCGGCCAGGGCCGCCCAGTCGTGGAGCGATCCGGCGGCGATGCACACCTCGCCCCGGCGGAAGAAACTGCCGGCCTGGCCCCGGAACACGACCCCCGTGCCCATCGGGAGCGCTTCGGCGAGGTCGGGTCGCGGCGCCCCTCCACGGGCCAGGATCTCGAGGACGAGATCGCGCTCGTCGAAGGCGGCAGCCCGCGCGAGCCTCCGGACTTCGAGTCCGAGGATCCGCCCCGCCCCCGACGGGAAGCACGTCGTCACCGCCTTCTCGATGGCGAGGAGGAACGCCCGTTCGCGGTCCAGCGAACGGCGCACGTCGGTGTTGCGGAAGGCGGAGGGCTTCTCTCGCGAATCCATCGCAGAACTCCCGGCGGAGCCTGTCGTCCCGGGTCTACCAGAATACCGAGGTTAGCACGCCGCCCGGAGACGGTTTCGGGGTCATCCTCACGTACGGGCGCAACCGAACCTCGATAGAAACCGCGAGGTCTCTCTTTCGGATACGCTCCGGCGGCTCCGGGATTCCGGATTCTCCGCAGGGGCGAGCGCTGCCTGTCGCGGGGACGTCGCGCCACCCGGCCCGCCGCGTAACCATCGACCGGGGAGGCACGTTATAGTCGGGTCATGGGACGGACGCTCAAGGCCGGCGACGCGATCTCGGAGTTCATCCTCGACCGGGAGATCGGTTCGGGGGGCTTCGCGCGCGTCTGGCGGGCCGTGCACAAGCACCTTCCCGGCCGGGTCGTGGCCATCAAGATTCCCGACAACGCGGAGTTCGTGAGACAGCTCGCCGGCGAGGGGCGGATCCAGCACCGGCTCGACCATCCCCGCATCGTCCGGACCCTCGGCCTCGATCTCGACTCCGACCCGCCCTACTTCGTCATGGAACTGCTCGAGGGCGGGAGCCTCCGGGCGCGGCTGCGTCGCGACGGCCGCCTCCCGTGCGACGAGGCTCTTCGCATCTTCCGCCATGTCCTCGAGGCGCTCGAGTGCGCACATGGGCTGGGGGTCCTTCATCTCGACGTCAAGCCAGAGAACATCCTGCTCGATACCGGGGGCGACGCGAAGCTCTCGGACTTCGGGCTCGGGCGTGCCGTGCAGGCCACGACGGAGTCCATTCTCGTGTCAGGAAGCCTCGAGAGCCGGCGCGAGGTGGCCGGGACGCTCGCCTACATGCCGCGCGAACAGCGAGAGGGCCGGAACGTGGACGCTCGCGCCGATATCTACGCGGCGGGGATCGTCCTCTTCGAGATGCTGACCGGCGAGCGGCCGGAGCACGGCGACGTACCGTCGCGTCTCGTTCCCGGCCTCGATGCCCGAATCGACGATGTCTTCGGACGGTGCTGCGCGCGACCCGATCAGCGATTCTCCTCGGCGCGGGCCGTTCTCGACGCCCTGGCCGCGCCGGCGGGCAGCGGGATCGGAACGCCGCGGACGGCGTCGCCCTTTGCGCACTGCGTTCTCTGCGGTCGCCGGGGGCCTCGCGACCAGCGGTTCTGCGCCTTCTGCGGCGCTGAAAGCCCGGTCGTCGACTGCGAGGCCTGCGGAAGGCCGGTGGCGAGGACCGACGCCTTCTGCGTTTCCTGCGGAAACGCGCTCCGAGGATCCTGAGGATGGGATCCGCCAGCGCCTCCCGCCCGCGCGCGGACCGGCGCGACCCTGAGTCCATGATGGGACGACG
>CAYQRN010000059.1:0-21547 GCA_964419995.1 uncultured Planctomycetia bacterium | reverse complement strand
ATCCGTTTCCGGCGCCGGACTCCCGTCCGGACGAACATGGTCGCGCCGCCCCGGGAGTCGTAGGGCAGCCTGCCCGATGCCTCCGGGCGCGGTCTTTCCGCGAAGGCAGGCCCGGAGCCCGCGCCGTAGTCGCGGAATCGCTGCGGGCGGGAACGGGGACTTGACAGGAGACTGTATATTTATATAGTCTACTTCCAGTCAGGTCATGGATGCGCCCGCGATGTTCACCGAACGGCAACTCGAGATCCTCCGGTTCATCGCCGCGCACCAGGAGGAGAACGGCTATCCCCCCACCCGGGCGGAGATCGCCCGCCACTTCGGTTTCGGCTCCGTCAACGCGGTGTCGGATCACCTCGACCGCCTCGCGCGCAAGGGCGCCCTCCGCATCGAACCCGGCCTCTCGCGCGGCCTCCGGATCCTCGCACCGGTGGAAGGACTCCGGGACGGCCGGAAGCTCCCGCCCGATGAGCTCGCCGTGGTGGGTCGTGTCGCCGCCGGCACGCCCATCGATTCCGAGGAGAACGTCGAGAAGACCGTGAAGATCTCCGGGCGCGCCTTCCGGCCCCGGGCCCACTACCTCCTCCGGGTCCGGGGCGAGTCCATGCGCGACGCGGGCATCCGGGACGGCGACCTCCTCGCCGTCCACCGCTCCGAGACGGCCGGCGACGGCGACATCGTCGTGGCGCGCGTCGACGGCGAAGTCACGGTGAAACGCTTCGTCCGCTCCCGCCCCTCGGCGCCCGAGATCGAACTCCGGCCGGAGAACCCGGCCTTCCGGCCCCTCGTCATCGATACGCGCGAGGAGCGCCTCAAGATCGAGGGCATCGCCGTCGGCGTCCTCCGTCTCTACGACTGAGAGCCCGATCCGGCCCCCGGCCCCGAAGGAGTGACGGGGGACTTCGTCGCCATCGCCGCCATCGTCGTCATCTCTCCCCTCTCCGGGGGACCCGCCCCCGATCCGACCCCGCCATGACATCGCCCGCTCCCGGAAACGCCGACATCCTGAAGGACCTGCGCGCCCGCATCCGCGCCCTCGACGGCGGATTCGGCGACCCCGCCCTGCGTCCCGTGACGCCCACCGGCATCGATCCTCTCGACCGAGCCCTCCCCGGCGGCGGGATCCCGCGCGGCGCGCTCACCGAGGTCGTCTCCACCGCGGAGGGCTCCGGGGCCCTCGAGCTCGTGTGCGCCATCGCCTTCCGGCATCAGCGCATCCTCGCCGAGCGGACCGGGACCCCGCCTCCCGTGGCCCTCATCGACGCCGCCGGCGATCTCTACCCTCCCGCCCTGCTTCCGCGGGCCGCCTCCGCCGGCGCCGTGCTCCTCTTCCGTCCCGGAACGCCCGCCGACTGCCTCTGGACCTTCGAACAGACCCTCCGCGTCCCCGCCCTCGCCGCCATCGTCCTCACCGACTTCCCTGCGCACCCCGGCGCATCCCTTCCCGCCGAGGCCCGCCGCCTCCAACTCGCCGCCGAAACAGGAGGCGCCCTCGCCTTCCTCCTCCGCCGCTCCGCCGGCGGCGCGCGGAGCGGGCCGGAGGCCGCCGTGCGCCTCGCCGTGACGCCCTGCCCCACGCAGGAGCGGCCGCGGCGCTTCCGGGTGGACCTCGTCCGCGCCCGCGGCGGCCTCGCCGCATCCCTCTCCCTTCTTTTCGAATCCGGCCATGGCCCGCTTCCTTCACCTCTTCCTGCCGAACCTTCCCATCGACCGGCTCGAGCCCGTCACGGCGCCTGAACGCCGCGGCCCTCCTCTCGCCGTCGCCGTCGAGACGGGCGGCACCCGGCATCTCGTCGCGGTGGCGCCGCCGGCCGCGCGGTCCGGCATCCATCCGGGCATGACCGCCGCCGCCGCCCGGGCCCTCCTCCCCGATCTCCGCATCGAGCCCCATCGCCCGGATCTCGACCGCGAGGCCATCGATAACCTCGCCGCGCGGGCCTTCCGCTTCGGACCGCGCGTCTCCATCGACACCCGCCCCGGCGGACTCTTCGTCGACGTGACCGGCACCGCCCGCCACTTCGGCGGCGAGGACGGCCTCGCCAGGGCGGCGCGGGTCCTCGCGTTCCGCTCGGGCTTCACGGCCCGGGTCGCCATCGCCGCCACCCCCGGAGCCGCCTTCGCCCTCGCCCGTTTCGGGCCGGCCCCCGCCGCCGTGGTCCCCGCCGATCCCCCCGGCGATCCGCGACGCCTCGCCGCAGCCCTCGCGGACCTGCCCCCCGCCGCGCTCCGCCTCCCCGGATCCGCCGTCGAGAAGCTGTCCAGCCTCGGCGTCGTTTCCGTCTCCGCCCTCCTGCGACTCCCGCGCACGTCCATCCCTTCCCGATTCGGCACGGAGACCCTCGCCCTCATCGATCGGGCCCTCGGCCGCGTCGCCGAACCCCTTCAGCCCTTCCACCCCCCGGAGATCCTGGTCGAACGGATCGAGTTCGCGGAACCGGTCCGCACGACGGCCGCCCTCGGCTTCGCCCTCAAGGTCCTCATCGACCGCGTGGAGGAGGCGCTGCTCCCGCGCCGCGAAGGCGCGCACGAGCTCGTCCTCCGCCTCCACCACGGGCGCGACGCCGTGACGGCGGTGTCGCTCCCCCTCACGACGCCGCGGATCGAGGCGCGAAACCTCCTCCATCTCCTGATGGCGCGCCTCGAACGTCTCCATCTCCCGGCTCCCGTCCTGTCCCTCGCCCTCGAAATCCCCCGCACGGCGCTCCTGCAGACCGTCCGGCACGATCTCTTCGAGGAGACCTCCGGGGCCTCCGAGGCTCTCGAATCGCTGCTCGACCGCATCACGGCGCGGCTCGGCCCCGCCGCCGTGCTCCGCGCCGCCCTCCGTGCCGACGCGCGGCCCGAGGCCGCCTTCCGCCTGCGCCATGCCGCGGACTCCGGGCCGGCCGAGCCCGGACCGGCGCCTCCGGGAGAACGTCCTCTCCGGCTCTTCCACGCTCCCGTCCCCCTCGAGGGGCCGCCCGCCCGCTCGGGGTTCCGCCTCGTCACATCCCCCGAGCGTATCGAGACCGGCTGGTGGGATGGCGCCGACCTGTCACGCGACTACCACGTCGCCGAGAACATCGAGGGAGCCCGGTTCTGGATCTTCCGCGATCTCGCCAGCGACGAGTGGTACGTCCACGGGAGCTTCGAATGACGCCCCCCGCCTGGCCCGCCCCGGGCGGCGGCGATGCGCCTGCCCCGCCCTGCGCCCAGCTTCGCGTGAAGAGCAGCTTCTCGTTCCTGCGCGGCGCGTCGCATCCCGACGAGCTCATGGAACGCGCCGCCCGGCTCGGCCTTCACGCCATCGCCCTCACGGACATCCACACCCTGGCGGGCGTCGTCCGCGCCCACATCGCCGCGAAGGAGAGCCCCGTGAAGCTCGTGATCGGGGCCGAGATCATCCCCGCCGGCGCGCCGCCCCTCATCCTCCACGCCCCCGACCGCCGCGCCTACGCCGCCCTCTCCCGGCTCATAAGCCGGGGATGCCGTGCCGCGGAGAAGGGAGGATTCCGCCTCCGCTTCGAGGACGTCGTCGCCGGCGACGCCGGCCTTCTGGCGACCACCCTCCCCGGGCCGCCGGAGCACCTCGCCCGCGTCCGCGAGGCCTTCGGCGACCGCGCCTCCCTGGCCGCCGAGCTCCTCCTCGGCCCCGACGACACGGCCTGCCTCCACGCCCTCCGCGCCCTCTCCCGGCAGACCGGTCTCCCCCTCGTCGCCATGAACGACGTCCACTACCACGACCCGTGCCGGCGCCGCCTCCAGGACGTGCTCGTCTGCATCCGGGAGGGCGTGACGCTCCGGGAGGCCGGGCGCCACCTCTTCCCGAACGGGGAACGGCACCTCAAGGGTCCCGCCGCCATGGCCGCCGTCTTCCGCGACGCCCCCGAGGCCCTCCGCCGGGCCGTCGAGATCGCGGACCGCTGCGCCTTCTCCCTCGACGAGCTCCGCTACGAGTATCCCGAGGAGGTCGCCCCCGGCGGCGCGCCGCCCGTCGAACACCTCCGCCGGCTCGTGTGGATCGGCGCCGCCGCCCGCTATCCGGGAGGCGTGCCCGAGCGCGTCCGGCGCCTCCTCGAGCACGAGCTCGATCTCATCGCCCGCCTCCGTTACGAAGCCTACTTCCTCACGGTCCACGACATCGTCGGCTTCGCTCGCGAACGCGGCATCCTCTGCCAGGGCCGCGGCTCCGCCGCCAACTCCGCCGTCTGCTACTGCCTCGGCATCACGGCCGTGGACCCCGCCCGCATCGACGTCCTCTTCGAGCGGTTCATCTCCGCCGAACGGAACGAACCCCCCGACATCGACGTGGATTTCGAACACGAGCGGCGCGAGGAGGTCTTCCGCCACATCTACGAGCGCTTCGGCCGCGACCGCGCCGGCATCGTCGCCGAGACCATCTGCTGGCGCGGCCGCTCGGCCGCCCGGGCCGTGGGCAAGGCCCTCGGCCTCTCCCTCGACCAGGTAGACCGCCTCGCGAAGACCGGCGACTGGTCCGGCGAGGGGCTTGCCGATGCAGCCCGGGCCCGGGAAGCGGGGCTCGATCCCTCGGATCGGACCGTCGCCATCACCCTCGAACTCGTCCGGGAGATCGAGGGCTTTCCGCGCCACCTCTCGCAGCACGTCGGGGGCTTCGTCATCACGCGAGGCCCGCTCCACGACATCGTCCCGATCGAGAACGCCGCCATGGAAGGGCGGACCGTCATCGAGTGGAACAAGGACGACATCGACGCCCTCGGCATCCTCAAGATCGACTGCCTGGCCCTCGGCATGCTCACGGCCATCCGCCGCGCCTTCGGGCTCATCGCGGCGACCCACGGGCGGGAGCTCACCCTCGCCACGATCCCCCCCGAGGATCCGGCGGTCTACGACATGGTGAGCCGCGCCGACACCACCGGCGTGTTCCAGATCGAGTCCCGCGCCCAGATGGCCATGCTCCCCCGGCTCCGGCCGCGCTGCTTCTACGATCTCGTCATCGAGGTCGCCATCGTGCGCCCCGGCCCCATCCAGGGCGGCATGGTGCACCCCTATCTGCGCCGCCGCTCCGGCCGGGAGGAAGTGACCTACCCCTCGCCCTCGGTGCGCGCGGTCCTCGAGAAGACCCTCGGCGTGCCTCTCTTCCAGGAACAGGCCATGCGCCTCGCCGTCGTGGCCGCCGGTTTCACGCCCGGCGAGGCCGACCGGCTCCGCCGCGCCATGGGCGCCTGGCGGCGCCCCGGCATCATCGACGTCTTCCGGGAGAAGCTCATCGCCGGCATGACGGCCCGGGGCTACGCGGCCGACTTCGCCGCCGCCGTCTTCGAGCAGTTGAGGGGCTTTGGCGAGTACGGATTCCCCGAGAGCCACGCCGCGAGCTTCGCCCTCCTCGTCTACGTGTCGGCCTGGCTCAAGCTGCACCATCCGGACGCCTTCACGGCGGCCCTCCTCAACTCCCAGCCCATGGGGTTCTACGCTCCGGCCCAGCTCGTCCGCGACGCCCGCGCCCACGGCGTCGAGGTCCGTCCCGTGGATGTCATGGCGAGCGGGTACGACTGCACCCTCGAGGGCCCTCCGCGGGAGGGGCTCGCCGCCCTCCGGCTCGGCCTGCGCATGGTGCGGGGTCTGAGCCCCGCCCGGGTGGACGGCCTCCTCCGGGCCCGCGCCGCGGAGCCCTTCCGCTCCGTCGCCGACGTGGCGCGCCGGGCGGAGCTCCGGAGCGACGAGCTGCGCTCACTGGCGGCCGCCGGCGCCTTCCGCTCCCTCGAACCGGACCGCCGCGCCGCGCTCTGGGAGACGATCGCCCGGGGCGACGGCGACGCGCCTCTCTTCGCGGACCTCGAGGTCGCCGAGCCCCCGCCGTCCCTGCCTCCCATGACCCTCGGCGAGCGCGTCATCCACGACTGCGGCATCGTGGGACTTTCGCTCGAGCGCCACCCCGTGGCCCTCGTCCGTCCGGCCCTGCTGCGCCTCCGCGCCGCCCGCGCCGCCGATGTGGCGCGGCTCCCCCACCGCACCCGCGCCGCCGCCGCGGGCCTCGTCCTCGTCCGGCAGCGCCCCGCCACCGCCAACGGAATCCTCTTCCTCACCCTCGAGGACGAGAGCGGCATCCTGAACGTCATCGTCCACGCCAGGATCTATGAGCGGTTCCGCGCCGCCATACGCGGCGCCACGCTCCTCCTCGCCCGCGGCCGCGTCGAGAGGAGTCCGGAGGACGAGGGCGGCGTCGTTCACCTCGTGGCGTTCCGGCTCGAGGACCGGACGGACCTCCTCGCCGGCCTCCCCTCGGTCTCCCGCGACTTCCACTGACGGCCGACCGTCACACGGCGCCGGGCAAGCCCGCCGCCCGAGGCGGACGCGGGCCTTGCCGATCCCGGCCTGTCCGATCACCATGGGGGCGGGTCGCTCTCGAAACGTCCCGGCGGCGGATCAGCCCATGCAGAACGTCCAGTCCATCGTGGTCGCCACCGATTTCTCGGGCTGCGCCGGCGTGGCGCTCCGACAGGCCGCCCGGATCGCCAGGAAGCTCGACGCCGAGCTCCACGTGGTCCATGTCATCGCCGGTCTCGTCGTCGAGGACCTCGCCGCGGCGCTTCCCGTGGCCCCTGACGTCCTGCGCGCGGACGTGGTCCGGGATGCGCAGACCCGCCTCGAGGCGGCCCTGACGCCGGCCGAGCGCCCCGCCCGCTGCCGCTTCCGCGTGGCCATCGGCTCCGTGGCGGACGAGACGCTCCGCTCGGTCCGCGACACGCAGAGCCAGCTTCTCGTGCTCGGCTCCTTCGGCGTCTCGGGGCCCGGCGAAGGGGCCGGCTCGGTCGCTCTCCACTGCGCCCGGCGCTCGCCGTCGTCGGTCCTGCTCGTGCAGGAGTCGATGACCAGCTCTTTCCGGAGCATCCTGGCCTGCCTCGACTTCTCCGATGTCTCCCTCCTCGCGACCCGGCACGCCGCGGCCCTCGCGGCCATGGACGGCGCCTCGCTCGGGCTCCTCCACGTCTTCAATCCGCCCTGGAAGCAGCTCCACTACCGGGCGCCGACCCCGGAGGCCGGGGTTCCCTTCCAGACCCAGTACCGCGATGCGCTGCTCCTTCGGCTCCGGGGCGTCGCGAACTCCCTCGGGAGACCCGCTCCGGGACCTGCGCTCCATCTGCACGAGCACGGCAGCGAAGGCCGAGGCATCGTGGAGTTCGCCCGTTCGGCGAAAGCCGATCTCGTCGTGCTCGGCACGGAGGGGAGGACGTCCCTCAAGGACTACGTCATGGGCTCCACCGCCGAGCGCGTCATCCGCAAGGCGGACAGCTCCGTGCTCGCGGTGCGCTCCCCGGCATCCTGAGCCCTGCCTGCCCTCAGCGACCCTCGAGGGCAGCCCGGATGGCCACCAGCGTCTTGTGCTCATCGCAGAGGGCGCGCCACTCCGCGCGGTCGAGCGGCGTGCGGACCTCGCACTCGATCCAGACCTCGTAGGGGAGCATCCGGCCCGCGGCCTCGAGCTTGACATCGAACGCGTCATCGGGAAGCCGCGATCCATCGGGGCCGTAGACGCTGACGGCGGGGACCTTCGCCCACGAGACATGGGCCGGTCGCACGGCCACGCCCGCGATGGCCCAGCAGCGGTAGCGCCTGGTCTCGGTGTTGAAAGCCACGGGGACCATGACCC
This sequence comes from uncultured Planctomycetia bacterium, assembly GCA_964419995.1. Lineage (GTDB taxonomy): Bacteria > Planctomycetota > CAYQRN01 > CAYQRN01. The sequence continues at coordinate 13,941 of CAYQRN010000059.1, read as the reverse complement.
GCGGATCGTCCCCTGATTCGGCGATGAGGGCGGTGATCTCGGAGCGGCCCTCCGCGGCAAGGGCGGCGGCCGCCGCCGCGTCGACGGACGCACCGAGGGCGCCGGGAGGAAGCCCGATCTCCGAAGCGGCCAGGGCGGCGAGGCGGCGGTGGCGCAACTCCGCGGCGTTCAGGGCGTCGAACAGGGGCGGCCCCTCCTCGCCTCCGAGCCCGTCGAGCTTCGTGACGCGGAGCGCCTCCACGCCGAGGATCCGAGCGAGCGCGTCGCAGACGAAGGCGTAGCCCTCCGCAGTCCGGAGAAGACAGGTGACCTGGGGCTCGAGGCTCCACTCCGGTCGCACGGCGACCTCGAGTCGCCGGGGCGGCCGTGGCATCGCGGCACCCACCAGCGGAATCTCGATCTGCTTCACGTGGGTCTCGCGGCGCTTCGTGAGGCAGGCCTTGAAGACCTCCTCGCAGAACTTCGCGTATTCGGCGTCCCGGACGATCTTCCCGTGCTCCGCGCCGGACTCGGGTCGGATGAGCGGTTCGAGGGACCAGGTCTGATAGTCGTACCAGCCCGACTCGGGCCGGGGGCCGAGGGTCACGTCTCCCTTCCGGATGGCAGCGATGAAGGTGTCCATGAGCGTGGAACCGGGCGGGATCGGGCGGCTTCCGAAGACGCGGCGGAAGAGGTCGCCCTCGAGGGAGCGGCTCGCCGGGAAGACGGCGGCCGTTGCCGCGGTGTCGAACTCTGCTTCGAGGAGCCCCGAGTCAGCCAGGGGGTTGGTGAGCCGGGCAGCGACATCGAGATACGTGGCGTAGGCCGCGGCGAGCTTCCCGTCGTTGCGGAGGGCGGCGCCGAGCGCCGATAGCCAGGCGCCATCCGGCTTCCGCGGATCGGCGCCGCCCTGGAGGAAGCGATCGCGGCGGAAGATGTCCTGCAGGACCCGGCTCGTCGTGTAGAACCCGAGGGGCTTGCTGCGTCCGGTGTCGGCGAGGAATCCGTCCTTGAGCGCGGCGACCCGCGACGAGAGATCGCCCGGCGCATCGGCCGTCCGGCCCGCGAGACCGAGAGCGGCGATGATCCGCGCGAGGGCCTCCGTGGATGCGTCGCCGCGCTGCCCGACGTCGAGGGCGCGCCGCAGCGCATCGAGAAAATCGGAGCGGCCAGGCAAGCGGTCCGGGATCCCGCGATCGAGGAGGAGCTCGATCGTGGCGTAGAGGCGGTCGTTGAACCGCTTGCCCGCGGCCTCGATCACGGCCATGGAGGGAAAAGGCGTCACGCCCGCGGCGGCGCGGAGGCTCGGGTGGACGGGGGCCGAGGGCTTCTCGTCCCGATCGCCGAAGCCGATATCCTCGGGCAGGTCGATCCGGAAGGTCGCGGGCGTCACGTCCACGACGACGCGATGACCCTGCACATCCATCGTTCGAGCTCCGTAGCCGTCCTGGGCCGAAGCACCGGCCGCCAACAGAAGAAGGACGACGAACACTGCGCCTGCCGCTTCCCGTGCCAAAGACATCGCGCCTCCTTCCGGGCCGCGCCCCCCGTTGCCGGCGGGAGGCAGCGAACCCTGCCACGTCGGAATCCTTCGACGCAAGTCCCGCCCGCGGGTTCCCTCACGTCTCAGATGAGGCAGCGGTGCTCGACGTTCTGGGCGTTCGCCGGCAGGCTCCGAAGGTGCAGTCGGAGAAGGACCTGCGGCGCCACACCCTTCGCGACGCGCTGCTCGATGATCCGGAGCTCGTTGAGGCGGTCTCCGACGTTCGGGAAGCGGGCATCCACGGACTCGAGTTCCTCGAGGAGTCCGATGGCCTCGGCGAACTCGCCCCGCCGGGCGAGGCACTCGGCAAGCTGATAGCGGCCGTGGCGGCCCACGGCGGATGTGTTCCGCGAGTGGGCGATGGCCTGGCGGAGGCAGAGGATCGCCGAGTGGTTCCGATCGAGACGCATCCAGGCAAGACCGAGGAGATACTGGGACTCGGCGTAGCCGAGGTCTCCCGGATCCCGAAACGTGGCCTGGATGAGATCGCGCGCCTGTTCCGCCCGACCGAGGCGCAGGGCGAGGGACGCGCTCCCGAGGACGCGGTCCCGCCGCGCCGCCGGCGTCTCGTCTCCCCCGGGCGGCGCCTCGATCCTCGCGAGCTTCGCCTCGAGCAGCGACTCGTAGTGCGCCCGCATCCGATCGTGGAACTCCCGTTCGATGACCCGGAGTCCGGCAGCCTTCCGGTACTCCTCGTAGGCCCGCTGGCGCTCTGCCGGGCCGCCCAGCGCCTCGAGGCTCATCCCGAGGTGGAGACGGAACTCCACCTCGAGCTGCGCATCCGCCCCCGCCGTGGCGACGCTGGCGGCGATTCCCTTCTCGAAGTGCGCCACGGCCCGCCCATGCCTCTCGCGGGGATCTCCCCGCTGGAACTCGGCGTAGATCTTCCCGAGGGAGAGGTGGAGCTTCCGGAACTCCGGATGGGCGGCGCAGGTCTTCTCCTCCGACACGAGAACACGGTCGGCGAAACCCGGATCGGACCGGACCGAGGCCATGTGGTGACGGACGGCATCCTCGAGGGACCCCGCCGCCGTGTGCGCCTCCCCGAGCTCGAAATGGACGCGCGCGCTGCGCGGGTCGATGGACAGGGTCCGGTCGAGCTCGCCGATCACGTCGCCGAGGAGGGAGGGATCGAGGAGCCGCGCCTGCCGCAGCGGCTCGATGGAGTCGATCTGCCGGCCGCCGTCCACGTACAGGCGGCCAAGCGCCAGGTTGACGCGGGAGTGGGTCCCGGCGGCCCGGTAGATCTCGCGCTGCCATTCGATGGCGGTGGCGCGACGGGCGACCCGGTCCACGGCGTAGAAGGCCTCCACGTTGGCCGTCGCCTCGTCGTGGCGCTGGAGCTTCCGCAGCGCGGCGTGAAGGGCCTTCCACGGCGCCTCGTCGCGCTCGAACCCCGCCGCGAGATCGCGCAACGCGCCGAGCGCCCTCTCCTGCTCCGCCTCGAAGCTCTCGAAGGCCCGCATGAGCCACTCGGCCGCCGAGGCCGAACGTCCCGGATCCGCGCTTCCCCGGTGCAGGTCCGCCGCGGCGTAGTAGAGGAGCGGCACGCCGTCCGCGGCAGCCGTTCCGCCCTTGACGCCGTCGACCTGCTGGCGGAGGAAGTTGAGCGCGGCCGTCCGCTCCGCCGGGTGCTCCGCGACGAGCCGCCTGACCGTGTCGGCGGCGTCCGCCCAGCACCGGCACTTCACGTCGGCGCGCATGAGGTCGTACCAGGGCTCGATGAGCTTCGGCGCGGCACGCGTCATGCGGTCGAGATGCGGGATCACCTTCCCGGTGGCCGCCTCCTCCCTGGCCACCCACCGCTCGATCTCCCCCCGCAATTCCTCGAACTGCTGCTCGCTCTCGAGGATCCGATAGAGCAGGAAACGCAGGCTCTCGTGGATCACGGCCCGGATGCGCCCGCACTCGCGGAGCGGATCCTTGACCTCGTCGGACCGGGCGGGCTCCGCCTCCCAGGCCTTCGCGAGGGCCCGCGACGCCTTCTCGTCCTGGCCCCGCGCATCGATTCGCAGGAGCGCGATCCCGAGCTGGAGATTCACCTCGAAATCCGCGGCTCCGGCGGGCGTGGCCTGGGCCCGCTCGAGGCGCTTCACCACGTCCTGCGCCAGGTCCTTCGGCATCTGCCGCGCGGGGATATCGATGAGCAGTTCGCGGAGGAGGAGCGCGGCATCCCCGATGCGACCGGCCTCGAGATGGACGTCCGCGAGAACGAGGGCCGGTGCAGGCTGCGTCCGATGGGCCCGCCGGAGGGACTCGAGCTCGGCCCGGAGATCCTCGTCGAGGGCGCCACGCGCCGCTTCGAGGGCGCGCCCGAAGGCGACTGCGGGCCTCGAGGGATCGCCCGGGAGCCTCGCCCGGATCCGGCCGAGCTCGAACCACTGCCGGGCCGAACCAGGATCGGCCTCGGTCCCCCGGGCGAGGATCGCTTCCATCCTCTGGAGGACGGCCTCGGCAACTCCCGCGGCCAGCACGTCGTGGGCGATCTCGGCCGCGCGAGTGGATTCGCCCACGCCCACGAGGATCTCGAGGCGGAGGAGATTCCGCTCGGAGCCGGAGAGACGCTGTTCCGGGACGTTCCGCAGCGCCCACATCACGGAGTCGAGGCACTGAAGCCCCCGGTCCCGCGACTTGAGCGCTCGGAGGATCCTGTCCCCCGGCGCCTCGGTCCGGCGCCGCGGCGTCTCCTCGAGAGCCCCGAAGGCCTGCACGATCTCCGCCTCCGGCGTTTCCTGAAGTCGCTGCGTTTCGAGGTAATCGGTGAGCACGCGCAGGCCACCCGGGTTCCGGACGGCGGCCGGCAGGGCGAGGCGCGCGAGGCGACGGGGGTCGGGGAAGCGGCAGAGGGCATCCCGGAGCCCGGCGGCGACGCGGTCGAGGTTCGCCGCTCCGGCGGCCGGCTCCCCGCCCGGCTCCGTCACGAAGACAGCGAAGGCCGCATCGAGGATCCTCGCCACGTCGTCATCTGTCGCCGCGGCGCTGCCGCCGAGCTTCTCGAGGGCGTCCGAGAGGGCCCAGGCGAGCCGACCCGCGTCGCTCTCGGCGACGCGCTTCGCGACCCGGAGCCGATGGACTGACGCCCTCTCGGGATACTGCCTCGCCAGCTCGTCGAGGGCGTCCTTCGCCGCGGGCTCCGCCGCCGGGTCGGGCCGCGCGTCGAGCCGCGTCGTCCAGTGATCGGCCAGCGCCTGCCCGGCCTCCTCCGTGGCGCCGGCGCGTCCGAATCCATCGACCGCGAAGTCGAGGAGAACGCCACGATCCTCCTCCGCCGCCGGCTCGACGAGCGCGGCGGCCTTTCGGGCCACATCGAGGGCAGCGGATCCGAGCCACGCGTGCCGATTCTCGGGACGGCGGCAGGCCTCGGCCAGTGGATGCAGCATGGTCGCGACGGCATCGCCCGCCGCCGCCCCGACCAGCGTGGCGAGGCCGGCCAGCGCTCCGGCCGGCGCGGACGGCACGGCCTCGGTGACGAGCCGCGCCGCCTCTTCGAGAAGGCGCCGGTCGGCGGTCGTGCCGGCCATCTTCTGGATGTCCTTCAGAGCATCGTCCGTCCTTCCCCGCGCCATCTCCACGGCCGCGGCCGTGAAGAGCGGCTCCGGCCCCTTCATCTTCCGCAGGGTCACGCAGGCGCGTTCGAGGTTCACACCTCGTCCGTTCGCAGGCGAGAGGATCGCGCGGAACTGCGCGAAATCCCGGGCGCGAGCGGCGGCGCAGAGCAGAGCGGAGAAGACCTCGGGCCGCTTCGTCAGGCGATCCGGGAGCCGGCCGGCGAGTTTCGAGGCCTCCCTCGCGAAGTCGCGCGCGAAGAAGTCGATCCAGCCCCTCACGTCGTCATCCCGCTCCGCGCGGGCGAGGATGCGGAGGAGGCGCCAGTTGGCCTCGAAGGGCAGCATGGGCGCCCTCGCGCCCTCCTGCCGGCGCATGAGGAAGGAGGCCGTGGCCACGATCGAGGGGTCGGGCGCTCCATCCGCCCCGGCAGCCCCGTCCGCCAGGGTGAGAGCGTCCACGAGGCGACGCTGGTTTCCGCAGGCCGATGCGTGGAAGAGCAGCGTCCGCGCCAGGGCCCGAGGGGTCGCGGATCCCATGCCGTCCACCTGGCGCATGCACAGGTCGAGCAACGCATCCGCCCGCGCGACGTCGGCCAGGATGGACATGGCGGTCTCCATCCCCGCCTCGCCGAGATCGGCTTCGAACTCCCACAGGAGCGCCCTCGCCTCCGGGTCGGCGCCGAGTTCCTTTCGCAGAAGATCGCGCACGCCGTCGGGAAGCCGGACGCGGAGCCCGTTGAGGCAATGGATGGCGACCTCGGGTCCGGATCGCTGCGCGAACACGCATCGGAGGGAGAGGATCCAGAAGAGCGGATCGTCGCGATCCTGCCTCTGGAGCAGCGCCGCGGCCTTGTCGAAACGGCGGCGCACGAGATGACCCCGCACGGTATCCGCCCAGTCGGTGCGCCCGAAGATGGCCATCACGCCTCCTCCGGGCGGCTCGTCACCGCCGCGTCCACGGCGTCGAGCGGATCCGGCGCTGCGCCATCGGCGGGACAGCGCAGGAGATCGAGGGCCTCCCGCGCCTCGAGATTCCACGGGTCATGTCGGAGCGCCTCGCGCCAGCAGGCCGCGGCGCGCTGGACCTGGCCCTCCTGGTAGTGGGCGAGGGCGAGATTGGCGAAGAGGACGGAGGTCTCGCCGGGGTGGAGAACCGGCGACCGGGCGGATCCGTCCTCGGCGAGTCGCCCCGCCTCCTCGAGTCGTTCCCGGGCCCTCCCCGTGCGCCCCTGGCGGAGGTGGACCACGGCGAGGTTCACCCGCGGCGCCAGCGCGCCGTCGTCGCGGTTGATGGCGTCCCGGAAGACCTCCAGCGCCCGCGGCGTTTCGCCCTTCCGCTCGAGGACGACGCCGAGGTTCCCAAGCAGCGAGGGCTGGTGCGGGGCCGATGGATCGGCCTCGCTCCGGGCGGCGAGAAGATCCGCCTCCGCCCGGTCGAGGGACCCGTCATGGAGCGCCCGCACGGCGGACCACGACGCGGCCCGCATGCGTCCCTCCCGCTCCCGCAGGATCGCCTCGACGCTGCCGCCGCCCTGCCGCGCCAGATGCTCGGCGAGCCCCTTCATGCGCTCGGCCAGGTCGCGGAAGGCCGCTCCGAAGCCCTCGCCAAGTTCCTGGCCCACGTCGCGAACGCCGTGGTCGGCGCTCCGGATCGCGGCGAGGACCTGCGCGACCTGGGTTTCCACCGCCCCGAGCTTGCCGCCGACACCCTCGGAGATCGCGCCGCCGGCCTCGGCCACGGCCTTCCTGAGGCCCTCGACCCCGCCCTGGACGGCGCTCTGCCCCTGGATGAGGCTCCGGAGCGCCGCGAGCGGCTTTCCGTCGACGACATCGGGATCCGTGAGCCGATCGGCGAGGACACGGACCGAGCATTCCCGCGACGCCTCGCTCCAGAAGACGCAGGAGTAGCTGAGGCAATCGCTCGGGCGCGCAGCGCCCTCGTCCCGGAAGGACACGGGCGGAAGGAACGGACAGACATTCTCCTGATCGAAGCCCGGGAAGTACCGCTCCGGGCGTCCCATGCTCCCGCCGCACGGGCAGCGTTGACCGCCGGTCCAGCAGGTCCTGTGGAAGATGCGGCCGCAGCGCGGGAGTGCGCACCGGCTGATCTCGTCCCCGGACTGGAAGGGTTTCCGGCAGGACGGGCACCTCGAGTTGCGGATCGGCATGGCTGACGATTCCTCCGACGGGGGGTCGAAGCTACCCGACCGGGCCCCGCCTGTCACCATCCAGACGGTCGGCCACCTCCGCCATCGTCGCCGGGTGCCGGCGCTCCGGCGACGCTTCGAGCATCCCCTCGACAAGCCGGCGGAGACCGGAACTGAGGCCCTGCGTCCGGGTTCGGATGCGGTCGGATCGGATCGCTTCCTCGCCGGGCGCTTCTCCGGTCAGCATCTCGATGAGCATGACTCCAAGCGAGTAGATGTCGGCGCGGTGGTCGAACCGTCCGTCTCGGTGCTCCGGGGCCTCGTAGCGGGGCTTTCCGAAGGATCCGCCGGGCGTCCTCTCGATCCGCTCCGCCCGGGCGACGCCGAAGTCGATCACGACGACGCATCGGGGATCTCCGTTCTCGAGGAGGACATTCTCCGGGCTCAGGTCCGTGTGCCAGATGCACTCCTCGTGAGCCACGGCCATGACCCGCGCGATGCCGCGGGCGACGGCCAGGGCCTCGGACTCCGGAAGGCTCCCCCGCCGCCTCAGGACCTCGCGCAGGTTCGGACCTTCGACGTATTCGAGCTGCAGGAAGGCAGGGTCGTGCCGGTCGCTGTAGTCGACGACCCTGACGGTGCGGGCAGGGGCGCAGCGCCGCATGGCTCCGTTCGTCGAGAGCAGCCGGAGGATGGTCCATTCGAGCTCGAGCTTCTTCTTGAATTCGCGGGTGTCTCCGATGCTCTCGTTCAGCACCTTCACGGCGAAGCGCCGGCGCCCGAAGCGACGCCGCCGGGCCGTGTACAACACGGCGTGGCCTCCCGCCGCCTTGGCGCCATCGCCGGTCCTGAGAGGCCGGATCTTCCGGAATCCCGACTGCTTGAGAGCCTTCATCACGCGGCGATCGTCGGGATCCCGCCGGCTTCCGGCACGCCGGCCCCCGCGCCTCGGCATCGCGAGCGCGCCGAGTCCGGCGAGGATCAGGGGAACGAGTGAAAGGGCGATGTTCCAGAGCGAATCTCCCCCGGACGCCGGATCCGCGAGTTCAGGCGGCGCTTCGCACCCGAGCCGCCAGAGGCCTTGCACCACGGCGCCATAGGCCGCGCCACGGAAGGTCGGGATCGTTTCGAGGGCGACGAAGGCGCCGCACGCCGCGGCGATCCCGAGCGCCGCGGCGGCCATGGCTCGCCGGCGATTCGGCCCGAGCCCGGGGTTCATGCGCTTCCGCTCCGCAAGAGCCCGAGGTAGACCGTGAACCCGAGGGCCACGAGGAGGATCACCAGGAAGATGACGAGGGCCAGGCGGCGACCGCCCATCTCGAGCCCGCGCAGCCTCGCCGCCCGCCGGCGCCAGCCGGCCCTCCGGGCGCGGCCGAACCGCAGGGCCGCGACGCTGATGTTGTCCCGGCTTCCGTAGGTCTCGAGGGCGAGGCCGACGAGACGCCGGCAGGCGGCTTCGAGGGGTTCCCGCCCGCCCAGGTGGTCCCGCATGACGTCCTGAGGGACGACGGGGAAGGCCTCGGAGCCGGACAGGCCGTCCGTGCAAACGAGAACGGCCGCGCCGGAGCGGAGCTCGACGGCTCCTTCCGTCCCGAAGGGGAAGAACTCCGGCTTTGCATCGCCCCCCGTTCCGATCCAGCGCGTCAGCGCGTTCACCGCGCTTCCGGGCTCGGCCCGGAAGTCCTCGACCGTCCTCGCCCCCGATTCGATCTGCTCGGCGATGTCGTTCTGGTCCCGCGTGAGGCGCAGGAAGTTCCCGTCGGGGAGGAATGCATAGGCGCGGCTGTCGCCGATGCTCGCGACGACGGCCCTGCCGCCCGTGACGAGGACTGCGCAGAGCGTCGTGCCGGCATGGGCGCATCGCGGCCAGCGGCGACCGAGACGGATCACCCGCCGGGACGCCTCCGCGAAGCCCAGGACGAGGCACTCCCGCGCCTCGACGTCGTTCGCCGGTGCCCGCCGGCCCACGGCGCGGGTGACGGCGCTCACGGCGCACCGGCTCGCAAGGCCGCTGCCCTCCACGCTGCCCATGCCGTCGGCCACGACCGCGAGCGACCAGGATCCTCCCGGCGCGACGACGACCCTGGCGCAGTCCTCGTTCGTGGGCCTCCGGCCGGTTTCCGTCAGGGAGAAGCTCTCGGCGCCGCCCGGCCCCTCCGCGGCGGAGGCGCATGAGTCATCTCCCATGGAACTTGAACCGAACATCTCCGAAGTGCACCTCGATGCCGTCGCTCAGAACGGCGGCCTCGTCCTCGTTCAGCATCCTCCCGTCGACGATCGTGGCGTTCGTGGGTCGCAGGTTCCGGAGGGTCCACGCATCGTTCTCATCCACGTCGATCACGCACTGATGGCGGCCCACGGAGTCATGGGCGATGATGACATCGTTGTCGTCGCTCCGTCCGAGCCGTCGCGTGATCGCTCCGAACTGCCCCGGCCCCCGCGTCACCCGGATCGATCCTTTCCAGAGCTCCGGATCGAGGCTCTCGAGCCGGCCCGCCACGCGCCGCGTGGTCTGGTCTTCGGGACCGATCCCTGGGACGCTCTTGCGTGTCCCGGTCTCCGGCAGATCCAGCGTCATGCCCGCGCCCGGCGGCGGCCCTGCTACCGGGCCCCGTCTGAGGAGCAGCAGCAGAACGGACGCGGCCATGGCGCCGAGGACGCCGATGATGACGAAAACGAGGGTCCGGCCCTTCCGCGGCGGCGCCCGGAATGGCGTGATCGTCGCTGAATGGACATAGTAGGCATGCGTGGGACTGTACGCGAGGATTCCGTCGACTCGGACATCCTCGCCCTCGGTCACGGCAATGTGCGGCTTCCCGTTCACGCGCATGCCGGGGTCATCCGCCGCCGCACCTGGGTCGCACACGAGAATCTCGTCGGCCGACACCACGCGCTTCACGAGCACACGTCGCAGATCGACCCGTCGCGTCGCCTTCTCCGCTTCTTCCACGTCGACCGCTCGAAGCCCGAGGACGGTATCGCCTCCCGCAGACACTTGCGGGTCGCGGCCCGTTTCCCGGGTCTCCGTCGCCTGGCCATGAAGGAACGCGGGGAAGACGGCGGCGAGAAGCAGCAGACTGCCGGAGAGGAAGCACGCGCAGTTCACGAGTCGTGCCATGCGATCACCTCGCGACATCGGTCTCCGGTCGATCGTCCGGTTTCGTGCCCGTGCCATCAGTACACCCAGACCGTCAGGTCCCACCCCTCCCCCTTCGTCTTCGGCCATGGCTCTTTACCAGGGGGGTCCGCCCCGAACCGCTTCCTCGCCTCCACGGAGGTCCGCTTCACTCCGCCCACGCGCTGGTAACCGAGGGGCTCGAGATGATTGCGTAGGAGCGTCGTCGCCTCGGCCTCGAGGTCCGTCGACGCCGACGATCCGAGCCGGCGCGCGATGATGGACGCGAGGCCCCTCGCCATGGTGTCCTTCACGCTCGTCCGTCGCTGAGCAGGATCCATCGGAACGCCTTCTTCGAGGCGCATGGTCACTTCGCACGCGCCGGAGGCGATCGCGACCTCGACGGCGCCGTCATTCTCCAACCAGCGGGGAAACGGGTGCATGGAGGTGGCGGGGGTCACGCTCATCCAGGGGGGCCTGTCGCTGAAGTCCAGGCCATTCGAAAGGCCGGCCACGGCGAGGGCGAAGGGGAGCTTCGCGACGGCATCGATGCAGAAGCCCGCTGACCGGCACCGCGTCGGATCGTCTCCGGCCCAGGTGGAGAGCATCGACCTGAACCCTTCGAACCGCGCTTGCGCCTCCTCGCGAAGCTCGGAGATGGGAATGGTGCAGAGGGCGGCTTCGACCACGACGGGCATGTCCCAGACCACGTGCTGACGGCAGAACGCGCAGTCGGCGGCCACCTGGAAGACACGCCACACGTCCCCGTACCGCTCCCGGCGGCGATCGCGCCGCGTCAGGATCTCGAGAACGCGGCCGTGACAGCACACATCAACGTCCTCCCCGGGCGACGCGGGCGTTGCGGGCGCGGGCCCGATGTCCTTCGACTGGGCCGGAGCTACTGCGGCAAGGCAGGCCTCCCGAAGCGCGTGGCTCTGGTATTCCGTCGGCGCGGACGGCGGCGGAGCGGCGCCGACAAGAGCCCTCAGGATCCCGGCGCGGCACGAGGCCTCATCGGAGCCGCCATGATCGCAGGACGGCGCCTCCGGACCCACGCGTCCCGAGGTCGGGGTTCCCTGGCCGAAGACCTGCCACACGCGTTCCACCCTGGCCAGGCGACACTCGACTCCTGCACGGCGGACTCCGCCCATGAGCGCGGGCCGCTCGCGCAGGGCATGGATCGTCGCGTGGTCGCCCCGTGGCATCCCCTCGAGGCGAGTGACCACGGCCCGCGCCAGGGCGATGGCCACGTCGAGGTCGTCCGGGACGCCGGACTGCGGCGCCGTCGCGAGCTCCGCGACGGCCGCGTCGGCCACATGGATCGGATCCTGCGGAAATCGACCGAGGGCCTTCTCGACCCACGCCCCGAGGCACGCCCTGGCCTCGGCCTGGACTTCCTGCCGCTCGAGGAAATCCCTCGCCTCCGCGCAGGCGTGGCAGTACGGCTCGACGAAGGCCGCGGATCCACCCGTTGCATCCGAACGAGCGATTCCTGCCGCCACCCTGACGAAGCGGAGTCGGGCCGCCTGGATCGTCTCGCTCTCGGTGAGGTCAGCGGGAAGGTCCGGCCAGATCCGGAAAAGCTTCACGCGGTGGCGCCGGAGTTGGCGGATGGACTCGAGCGCATTCCCCGCCGCATCCTTCGTGGGCAGGCTGAAGGCAGCGGCCACCTTCTCCCCGACGCCCCCGGCCCGGGTGTCCAGCCACTTCCTTGCCACGCCGGCGCCCTGCGACCTGTCGATGAGGAGACCTGCGAGCCATTCGATCGTCTCCCAGGCCGGATCTCCCGCGCTTCCGAGCCCGGTCCGGATCCGAACGCAGACACGCTCGTCGTAGATCCCTGCAAGCCCGTGCCGAGAGGTCAACACGCCGGGAAGTCCGGTGGCCGGACTTCCCGGCCCACGCAGTTCCTCGTCGAGGCAGGCGTCGACGAAGGCCCTGAAGCGCTCCGGCTCCTTCTCCGCCGCCTGGAGGATCGCTTCGGAGGGCACGTCATGGTCCGCCGACCGTTTGATCGTCGCGCCCCCGGACGCGTACTCGAGCTCGACGCGACGGCGGTTGTGCGACGGGTCGAGGTCTCCTGATCGGAACTCGACGGTGACGAGGTGCCGCCGGGAGAGGGGCTCGATGAGCTTCCTGTCTACCTCCTCCACGGTCCTGGCGGCAGCCTCGCCGATCTCCGCCACCTCCGTCCGGACATCGTGGAAGACCATCCCCGCCTCCCGAACCAGGTTGCCGAGGGTCGCGACGCGGCCGTTCCCGGCGGCGTCCTGGAAGGCTCGCGCGCCGGCCACGATGACGTGCACGGGCGTGGGCGCGGCCCACGTGCGGATCCTGCCGACATCCTCGTCGTCGAGGTCGAGGAAGGAAGCGAGATCCGGCGCCTCGACGAAGATCACGATCCTGTCGGGAGCGCCGCCGTCCACGAGCTGGCTCGGAGGCCGCGCCGCTACCAGGAACTCGAACAGGTCTTTCCCCTCCTCGGCGAAGGTGGTGCGGCGCAGGTCCGAGGCGACGTCCTCGAATGACCGCCAGCCGCGCGCGGGCGGAGTCGCACTCGCATCGACGATGGCCACGGTCGCGCCCCTCCGGCGGGGATGAAGTTTGGCGAGAAGGCTCGCGATACCGTCGCGAAGGGGGCGCAGCTCCGTCTCGCTGCGATCCACGGTGCCCGCATTGCGCGGCCGTCTCTCGACCTTCTGCCTCGAGTTCATGACGAGGAGGAGGCGCGGGAGACCGGCGAGGCCGTCCGTTCGTCCCTCCTCGAGAGCACGATCGAGGGGCTGCGAGGTCACATGGAGGGCCTCGACGGGCGGAGCCCAGCCCTGCGGAGCGGGCCGTTCGCCGAGTCGAGGTTCGCCGCCCGCGGGGACCGTCCCTTCATGGACGAATCTCCAGCGGACGAGGGGGAACTTCGAAACGTCGATGGCGTCCGCCCTGCCCTGGCCGGCAAGGGGTGCCGCGAAAGCCAGAGCGAGGAGGGACACAAGCAGGGGCAAGCCGTCGAGGGCCCGCCGCCGGCGCTGATCCGGTCGCGATGATCTCATCTTCCATCTCCATGTCGCCGCATCCCGTGCGGCCGACCGCCCTTCGACGCCATGGGCCGGCGCACCGCTCCGGGGCGCGCGGCATCCACGACACGTCCCAACCCGCCGTGGATTCTCGGGGAGTCCGGTCAGGCTGTAAAGGGCTTGGACGCAAGGAGCAGCGCTGCCGCCGGAGGCGGCCATACGAGAGGCCAGTTTCGACCCTTCTATGGGGCGCGGGGCGACATCGTCCCGTCTTCACAGGATAGGGACGCCGGTGTAGGATCGACTGGCTCCCCCGCCTGTCGTTCCGGGCGCCCCCCCGTCGGGCTCCCGGCTCCCCCCGAGTTCGAGGCACATCATGAGCGAGGAAACGGAGATCGTCCGCCAGGACGCGGTTCCGGACGGCCCCCGAAAGGCGCCGCCGCCCGCGGCCGACCATGATGGACGCCGCCTCTTCCCCGGAGACTACGTGGGGTACGAGGACAGGCGGTACCGCATCGAGAGAAAGCTCGGCGAAGGGGGGATGGGGACGGTCTACAAGGCGATCTCCGTCAGGGACAGCGGCCCCGTCGCCATCAAG
>CAYQRN010000058.1:0-21572 GCA_964419995.1 uncultured Planctomycetia bacterium | reverse complement strand
ACTGCCTCATCGACGGTCCGGCCGGGACAGGGAAGACCACCTTCGCCAGGGCCATGGCTGCCGAGATGGGGACGGAGGCCCGGATCGCCAACGCGCCGCTCATCCGGGACGCGGTGGCGCTCATCACGCTCCTCCTCTCGGCCGCTCGTGGATCATCGACTCGTGCTGCGCACCCTGCTCGTCCACGGGCTCTCGCGGGCAATGGGCCTTCACCGGCTGGAGGCGATGACGCGCATCGACACGCGGGCGCTCAGCCCGGATGATTCACGAAGACGGGCCGCGACGAGGAAGGGCGAGGACTCGACTCTACGGAGTGAGTCGGCGACGAGCTCTGACGAAGTCCCGGCCGGAGAAGACCGCTCTGGCGGCTCGGCATTCGTGGATTGTCCGGGCTAAGGGAGGTGATCGAGCCGCCCCTTCTGCGTCTTGGCCTCATGACCACCACGGTGCGCGGCCGCGCCGCCCTGCCGGAGGCCGCTCGGCTGTTGCACGTGCGGACGGCAACGGGGATGGGGAGGGACGCCGCGACGGCGTGAAGAGCACCCCCGCGGCACGGATCGATGAGCAGCTCACCGCCGAATGGAGTGTGGCGGGGCAAGGAGCTACGCGAAGCCGGCTTCGGAAACCCGGCGGAGGCGAGGAGTCATCACGGGTCCAGGGCCAGGCGGGCACCGCCATTGCGGTACTGTTCTCCTGGCTCCCGCCTGAGCCGAATCGAGGTGCGGCAGTCTCCGGGCAGGTCGGACCATGACCCGCCGCGGAGCACGCGGTATTTCCCGCCGGGCGGCCCCGCCGGAAATCCCGCGATGCCACGAGATGTCGTCAAGGTTGCCGTATCGGGTGGCCGTCGTCCCCGCCCGGCACGCATACTCCCACTCCGCCTCCGTCGGCAGCCGGCACCCGAGGGTCCGGCCGACCTCCGTCACGGCGCTGTGACTCACCTGCTCCAAGGGGTGCCGATCCGAAGCCTTCCAGTGACTCGGATTCGACCCTTCCGTGGCCCTCTTCCACTCCCCTTGGGTCATCTCGTACCGCCCGAGGTAGAAGGGCTTCGTGATCCGCACGCGGTGTGCGGGCTTCTCCTGCCTCCAGGCCTCGCCGTCCTCCGTGCTTGCGCCGCGCATGGACTCCCCGGGCGGCACGAGGAGGAACTCGATCCCCGCGACCTTGTGGCGGACGTGCCAGGCGAGGCCCGTAGCCTCGATGCGGCGGCGGAGGTCCGCGTCTGTGACCACGGCCGGGTCGGGGTCGGGGCGGATCACCTCGCAGGAGGAGAGCGCCACGGGCAGTACCGGGGCGACGAGAGAGAGGAGGACGTGCGAGAGATTCCCTGCGCGCATGGCGCGGCCTTCCGACGATCCGAAGCCGGCATGATTGTACTTCCGGACGAGGGGCCTGCGCTACTGGGCGGCGATAGAGTGATCCGGCACACGATCGAGGGACGCGATGACAGCTCCGAAGACCCGACGCCGCGCCGAGGGCTCCATGATCGTCGACGACCTGCGCGTCACGACGATCGGGCCCGTCTCGTTCAGGATCGAGAGGGCGGGGCCGGGCCCCTTCCTCGAACGACCGACGTCCTTCGCCTTCGAGCGGCGGGTGGAGCCGCGGCCCATCACGCTCGCGGGGGAGGGCCCATGGCTCGTCTTCCGTTCGGGAGCCGTCGAGATCCGCGTGCGGCCCGACCGTCCCGGCCTCGACGCCGACAACCTCGAGATCCGCGTTGCGATCGGAGAGACTCGAGGGCGCCTCCGCCCGGGAGACGCGGATCCGGGGAATCTCGGCGGGACCCTCGCCGCTCTCGACTACGTGGGCGAGCACAACATCCCGCCGCTCCCCTCGTCCCTCCTCTCGCTCCGCGGCGCCGTCCTCTTCGACGACAGCCGCGGCCCCGCCAGGGGAGACGACGGCTATCCCGCCCCGCGGGGGCAGGACGCGGCGGCGCGAGATCTCTACCTCTTCGCCTACGGCCGGGACTACCGCGCAGCGCTCGCCGACTTCATCGCCCTCACCGGCCGGCCGGCCCTGCCGCCACGCTGGGTCTTCGGGCTCTGGTACTCCCGCTTCTTCCGCCACACCGCTTCGCAGCTCCTCCATGTGGCGGATGAGTTCCGGGACGCGGGCATGCCCCTTGACGTCCTCGTCGTGGACACGGACTGGCACCTGCACGGATGGGAGGCCTACGACTTCGACCCCGAGTGCTTCCCCGATCCCCGCGCCTTCTTCGAGGCCCTCCGCCACCGGGGCCTCCGCGCCGCCTTCAACGTCCACCCCGCCACCCTGCCTCCCTCCGACTCCCACCATGGCGCCTGCCGGGCGCTCCTCGGGAGCGACGCGCCGCCGGAGGGCCGGCCCCTCGAGTTCGACCTCTCCCGCTCCGCCCACGCCGCCATCTACAACGACTTCCTGAAGCGCCCGCTCGAAGCCCTCGGCGTCGACCTCTGGTGGGTGGACGGGAAGGCCGCGTCCTGCCCGAACCTCGATCCCCAGTTCGCCACCAACCACGCCTTCTTCGACCTGGCCGCGCGACGCCCCGGGCGCCGCCCCTTCATCCTCTCCCGCTACGGAGGGCCGGGAAGCCACCGCCATGGCCTCGGGTTCTCCGGCGATGCCCACAGCCACTGGGGCATTCTCGCCTTCCAGGTCCACATGACGGCCCGGGCGGGCAACGAGGCCTTCGCGTTCTGGTCCCACGACGTGGGCGGCTTCCTCGGCGAGCGCCTCGACCGCGAGCTCTACGTCCGCTGGGTGCAGGCGGCAGCCCTGCAACCCGTCTTCCGCCTCCACTCGCACCACGGCGAGCGGCTCCCGTGGGCCTACGGCGAGGAGGCGCGCGACGCCGCGAAGGCGATCCTCGCCATCCGGCGCCGCCTCATCCCGTATTTCTACTCGCTCGCGCACGAGACCCACGCCACGGGCTTCCCGATCTACCGCCCGCTCTACCTCGCCTGGCCGGACTCCCCGGAGGCCTTCGAGACGCACGACCAGGCGCTCATCGGCGATGCGCTCCTCCACGCGCCCGTCGTCGAACCGGGCTCGGAGCCGGGAGGCGTGGCGGCGCGGCGCCTCTGGCTCCCCCCCGGCGAGTGGCATTCCGTCGCGACCTTCGAGCGGCGGAAGGGACCGGCATGGATCCACGTCCGTGCGCCTCTTCACCGCACGCCGATCTTCGGCCGCGCGGGAGGCATCCTCGCCGAGCAGGGCGAGGAGCGGCGGGGCGGCGACGGTCCTCCCGACCCGCTCACGATCACGGTCTTCGACGGGGCCGACGGGAGCTTCACTCACGTGGACGACGACGGCGTCTCCCGCGATCACGAGGCCGGGCGGAAGGAGGAACTGCCCATCTCCTTCGACAACGCCACGAAGACCGTGACGGTGGGACCCGCACGAGGGACTTTCGACGGCGCTCCCGCCTCGCGGACCCTCGAAGTGCGGCTCGTGGGCGTGGATGCCGTCGATCGCGTGACGGCCGGCGGCGAGACCGTCGATTCCACGGCGCCTGACGGACACCGGCGCGTGGCCACGGCCACGCTGCGGCGGGACCTGCGCGGCGGGGGCATCGCGATCCGCTTCCAGGGCGCCCGGGTCGTTCCCGGAAGCGCGGCGCGATACGAGACCGCCCGGCGGCTGGCCGACGCCGTGGACGCCGCCCCCGATCACCGCGCAGCCCTCGAGTCCGCCTTCGCCGAGGCCGGAGGCGATGCCCGGCGGTTCGCGGCGCTCGTGACGAAACGCCTCGAACTCGCCGTGGCCGTGGAGGCTCTCTTCGCCTTCGCGGGGGGGGCCCTCGCATTGCACGTCGCGCCCGCGGACATCGGCGACATGCCCCGTCCGACCACCGGCGTGTCGATCCAGCCCATCCTCTCGCCCCCCGATCTCGATGGCGTCGCCGTCGAGCCGCCACGGCCGCACGAACTCGCGCTCTTCTCCGGCACGGCCGATCTCCTCCGCCGGATGGAGACAGGAGCGGATCTCCGGGTCACGCTCTTCGGACGGCACGTGACCGTACGCCGCCGCGTCCGCCTCGATCTCACCTTCCTCCGGCGATTCGCCGTCCTGTCGCCGATTCCGGACCCGGATCCCTGGCACATGAGCGCCGCCCTCCTGCCCGACGGCGATCACGACCTCACGCGGCGCTATCGGGATCTCGAGGGGCGGGACATCGGGTTCGTGCCGCGGATCGCTCCGCTGCCGCCGCGACCCGCCTGGAACCCCCCCGTCACCCTCGACCTCGACGAGTTCTCGCGGGGCCGCCCGTGCTCCTCCTACGTCGCGACGTGCCTCGTCGCGCACCGGGCCGCGGATGTCGTTCTCCACATGGGGAGCGACGACGGCATCGCCGTCTGGCACGACGGCCGGCAGGTCTTCCGCCACGCCGCGCAGCGCGCGGCCGCCCCCGATCAGGACCGCGTGTCCCTGCAGCTCCGGGAGGGCCGGAACGACATCCTCTTCCGCGTAAGCCAGATCTCCCTTGGCCACGCGCTCATCGCGCGGGTGGCCGCCCCGGACGGCGGCCCGCCCGAGGGCATCGTCTGCGCCGATCCCCTCCCCGCCGCGCCGTGAGGGCGCCGCGGGGGCAACGCCGGCTCAGTCCCGGATGGCGATTCGCGCGCCGTCGGAGAGACCCCGGATCTCCGGGGCGTACATGGCTTCGACCTTCGCCGGGAGAGCGTTGAAGACACCGGGGATCTCCGCCCGCAGGCGGTAGCGGAGGACGTGTTCGCCCTGGTCGAGCCACGTGACGAAGAACGCGACCTTCTCGTCGCGCAGCTCCATGTGGTTCCAGACGCCGCCGCCCCACCGCGAGCCGCTCCGGAGCTCCACGGGCTCGCATCCCGCGGGCTTCATGTCCTCGAAGACGAGGAAGTCGTAGTCGTTCTTCGAGGTGATGCGGAGCTCGACCTCGACGAGCGTGCCCGAAGGAAGGACATCGCCGGGAGCGATAGGAATGCGCCGCCAGCGGAGACGGCCCTCCCGCGTGATCTCGCCCCGGCTTCCCTCCGCCTCCCGGGTCGCGTCCGTTATCTGTTCGAGGCGGAAGTACTTGCGATCCACGAAGACCTCGTGCCCGGCGCCGCGGATCTCGTCCTCCTGCGTGAAGTAGGAGAGGAACGCGGAGGCATGGAGGGCGCCGCGGCCCGTCTTGGCGATGGTCACGACGTGCCGCCCGGGTGGGAGGCGATCCGCTCCGAGGGCAAGGGCGCCGTCGAAGCTCAGGAGATTCGTGCCGTCGATGCGGACGGTCTTCAGGACGGCGCCGTCGAGGGACACCGTGAGGGTGCAGTCGGGCCGGTCCTCGCCCGTCATCCGCGCGTAGTCCACCATGGCGTCGATGACGCGGGCCGTGTCGCGCGTCGACCGCCACGAGGTGCCGTTCTTCCGGTTGTTGAGGAGCCAGCGCACGATGCCCGCGCACCGCGGATCGCCGGGGCTGATGGCCACGAGGGCCTTCAGGATCGCGGCGTGGGTCTCGACATCGTTGTTCCACCAGAACCACCAGCCACGGGCGGGCGTCTCGAAGAAGCAGGTGCCGTTGCCGGCGTCCTCCTTCGCGTATTGCATGACGTTGCGGAGGACGAGCTCCGCCCGGGCGCGGTCGCCCGCCGCGAGGTGCGCGAGAGCGAGGAAGGCCCGCGCCTGGAGGCCGAGATGGTCGCGGTCGGCGTGGAGCCGCTCCATGAGCTTCCGGTTCACCGACTTCCCGTCGAGGGTGAGGACCCAGGCGTAGAAGGCCGTGGCGTCGTGTACAGAGCGCTTCGGGTCCGACCAGTCGAGGTCGAGGTCGCGGGCGAGGAACGCGAAGGCCCGGGTGATCATGTCGGGCGGCACGTCCACGTCGTTGTCGCGGGCCTCGAGGAGCGCCTTCAGGGCGTAGGCGGTCATGTAGGCGGAGCTGCGATCGTGCTCCCACCAGCCGAAGCCCCCGTCGGAGTGCTGGAAGTCGGAAAGGTGGCGGAGCCCCTCGCGGATCCGCCGCGAGAGCTCCGCCGTGTCGAAGACCGGAGAGGCCGCGCGCTCGCCGTAGAGCTTCCGCAGGCGCTCGGGGTCCGCCGCGGCGACCTTCTCCTTCAGGCTCTCGAGGGGCGCGCCGAGCTTCTGGAGGATGCCCCGTAGGAGCACCGACGGCACGAACCGCGAGAGGGTCTGCTCGGCGCAGCCGTAGGGATACTCGGTGAGGAAGGGGAGGGAATCGAGAAGCAGGAGGACGAGGCTCGGGCTCCAGTTGAGGGCGAGGCGCGCCGTGCCCGCCTTGTGCTGCTCGGGGATATCGATGACGAAGCTCCGGTCGCCCGACTCGGAGACACCCATGGACAGCGTCGAGGCCAGGGTCTTGTGGGCCCCGTAGACATGAACGGGGAAGGTCATCGCAACCGCGTCGGACTCTTCGTCCGTGAGCCCCTTCACGAGGATGCGAGCCAGGCCCTCGCGGCGCACGGAGACGCGCCAGTCCACGCGGGCCTCGCCGCCCGAGGCCACCTCGACATCCCGCGTCAGGACGTCGGTCGTCGTGAGGATCCCTTCGGCCTCCGGGAGGACGAGGGAGGCCCGCACCGTGCGGGTGCCCGGAAGCGCATTGTGGATGTTGGCGGAGAGGACGACCTCGTCCCGCTCCACGAAGAACCGCGGCGCCTGGAGGCGCACGATGAGCTTCTTCCGCACGAGGGTCTCGACGGAGGCCTGCCCGACGCGCCCGTCGCGGGTCATGGCGTGGGCGCGGACGGTCCAGGTCGTGAGGTTGTCGGGGTGGCGCCAGGACGAGGTCGCGCGGCCGTCCGAATCCGCTCGGAGGCCCCCGGCGAAGAAGGCCGTGTCGGCAAAGGTCGAGCGTACGCGGGCCTCCTTGAGATCATCCGCCTGCCCGGGCCTGCCCGACTGGGACATCTCCGGCGCGTCGGCCCGGCCCCCCTCGCCGGCCTTCAGATCTCGCTCTGCCGGGGCCGGCGCGGCCGCTTTGAGCTCGCTCCGCGCGATAGCCCCTCCTGTCGGAGCTGCCGCATCCGCAATCCCGCCAAGGAACCCGCCGTCGCCCCACGAGTTGGAATCCCGGAACTTCCGGCTCCTCGGCATGCCGCCGCTCTGCCACTCCGCGGGCGTCTGGAAGTGGTCCTCGGGCAGCTGCCCTTTCGACCGGCCGTAGAGGGTCCGCGCCAGGGTGTTGCCGTGCCAGGCGTGGTGCTGGTGGCGGCGGCCGTGGAAGAAGGCCGCGATGGGCGGAGTCCCGTCCCTGGCGATGTACGCGAGCGATCTGTCGTAGACGGAGAGGACGATTTCCGCCTCGGCGGGCCGCCCCTTCGAGTCATTCACCGTGGCGACGGCTTCGGCCGGGTCGCCCGGGCGCCCCTCGGGGGCAACGGCGATCCCGACGTCGAGAACGTGCTCCGCCGGAGGAACGAGGATCTGTGCCACCTGGTCGAAGACGTGCCCGTCGCCCACCGTGAAGGCCTCGATGAAGCGGTTCGGGCGCATGGCCCTCGTCACGGGCAGCTCGATCGTGGTGGACCGTCCGGTAAGGCGCAGGACGCGGAAGGACTTCCAGACTCCGTTCTGCGCGTCATCCGCGAAGAGGACGGTGGCGCCTGCGCGGCTCGCGTTCACGAGGACGCGGGCCGTGTCGCCCTCGGCATAGGTCCGGCGATCCGTCAGGATCTCGAGGTCGGCGAAGCGGTGGAATCCACCCTCGAAGTCGGACCCCACGACCCAGACCACGGTGCGGCCAGCGACCTCGACGCCGTCGGCATCCTTCGTCGTGAAAGTGACGAGAAGCTGGCCCGACCGGTCGACCTTCGTCGTGAACTCGAAGAGCCCGTCCCGGTCCGTCCGGGCGGGGAAGCGCTCGTAGGGGGTCTCCTCGGCGCTTTCGCCGTGCTCTCCGGCCCAGGCGATCCGCGAGAGGACGACCTCGCCTTCCGCCTCGACGGGATCGCGGTCCGCCGTGAGGGCGCGGATGCGAATCCGAGCCTGGTCGCCGCTCCGATACCAGCCCCGGTCCGCCTCCAGAGCGGCGTAGAACTGCTGGCGGGCGGCGAGGAGAACTCCCCGGCCCTCGATGGTCCGGCGGGAGGCGTCCGTGACTTCCGCCTCGATCGTGTAGCGGTGGTCGAGGTCGGGGTGCTCCGCCAGAGCCTTGCCCGTTTCGATGGGCACGGTGAGGACGCCCTCGGCGTCGAGGCGGCCCTCGCCCTCGAGGACGAGCTCGCGGGACGGTGGCGCGGGGCGGTAGAACCAGAAGCAGGGGGAATGCGCCATCCACGGGAACCACGAGTAGTCAGCGGCGTCCCGGCCGTAGCCCGGCCCGTAGAGCCAGTCCCACGGGCCCGGCTCGACGTAGGCGAAGCGCCAGTCCTCCCGGAAGACCCGCCACCGCACGCGGCCATCCGTAACCGGCGAGCCGAAGTAGTAGCGGGCCTCGATGCGGGCGGCGGATGTCCCGCCGAGCCGGAGCCGACGGGCATCGGGTTTCACCATGACCTCGAACTCGGGCTTCTTGTACTCCTCGACGGCGAAGGCGCCGATGCTCCGCATGCCGTCCCCGGTGTCGAGATGGCAGTGCCAGGTCCCGAGCGGCGCCTCCTCCGCCAGAGGCAGCTCGAAGAGGAACCCGCCGAAGTCGTCGGTGACGAGGGAGCCCTCGTAGGCCTTGCTCCCGCGGGAGTCGACGACGTGCACTGCCACGCGACGCCCGGCCTCCGCCGGGTGAAGCTCGCCCTTCGACCGGTGCCGGAGCCAGACCTTGAGGCGGACGGTGTCCTTCGGCCGGTAGACCGGGCGGTCGGTGATGAGGTAGGCGAAGACCTCTCCCTCGCCGGAATCGCCGGCCCGGTGGTGCGAGGCCCAGCGCATGTCCGAGAAGGCGATGCGGCCCTCGCCGGCTCTGGCGATGTAGTGGACCTGCCGGCCCTCGCGGTGCTCGGCCCGGACGAGACCGTCGGCGTCCGCCGCACGGGTGTACGTCGTGGCCTCCTTCTTCGGGCGGCGCCGGGCCTCGACGGACCAGGACTCGAAGAAATCCACCTTCGCGCCGGGGACGGGGGCGCCGGTCGCCGCATCGCAGACGAAGTAGAGGCTCTCCGCCTCGTCGAGCTTCTTCTCGACGACCGCGAGGTCCGTGATGACGAGGGCCACGTGGGGCCTCGAGACTTCATGAAGGCCTTCCACCGCGCCCTCGATGACCCAGACGCCGCGCTCCGAAATGGGCACGCGCACCTTCGTGACGCCCGTGCGGAGCCCCTCGACGGGAGGGAGATCCACCGTGAAGGGCGTCCCGCCCTCGCCGACGAAGCGGCGCCACACGGCCCGGTCCGAGAGGGCCTGGGAGAGGTTGGAGAGGAGCCACTGGTGATCGGAACCCTGGAGCAGATGCTCGCGCTTCAGCCACTCGATGAGATCCTCGACGTCGAGGGGCGTGGCCGTGAACGTCGCCTTCGCGGCGTTGCGGTAGGAGATATCGAGGGAGGGCTCGGAGCCCGCCGGGAAGACGGTCGTGGAGCCGAGGGAGAGCCAGGGCCGCAGGATGCCCTCGCGGTTCTGCCGGGCCTTCTCGGCGCGGTCCTTCGCGGTGCTGCGAGCGAGAAGCTCGTCGTAGGCGGCTATGGCGGCGGGGAACTGCTGGCGGGTCTGGTACCAGACCCCGAGGGCCAAGAGCGCCTCGTCGGCGGTGTCCCCGCGGAACTCCGTGGCTGCCCGCCGGAAGTGCCTCGCCGGCGAGAGGTGGGGCGGGAGGATCGTGCGCTTCATCACGCCGCCCACGAGCGTCATGACCTCGTCGTCGCCGAAGGTCCAGATCTTCTCGTCCGGACCGCCGCTGCCGGCGTTGGGCCAGCGCCGGAGCGCAAATCGCCATGCCGTGGCGAGGCCACGCCGGTAGACGCTCCTCGCCGCGTGGCGGCGGTCCGGCGTCGTGTCGATGCGCTCGATCTCGGCGAAGACGTAGAGAGCCTTTCGGCCGTGGGTGAGCCCCTTCGAGTCCCAGGCCGCGGGCACGTCGTCGAAGATCGGATTCCCCTTCGCGTCGATGGGGAGCCCCCGGGGAGGCCGGCCCGAGTGCCAGGTTGCGGCCTGGTCGTCGTAGGGGTCTTCGCCTGTCGACTCCGCCTCCGCTTCCGGGTCGAGCCCCCAGAAGTCCATCGGCCAGTACGTCTCGGGGTCCCAGGGACCGAAGCGGAGGAGGGCTCCGGCGAGATCGAAGAGCGCCTCGATGCGCTCCTCGGCGATCTTCGCGGCCTCGCCGGCCGGCGACGCGCTGGCGGCGTCGGGCCCGGTGAAGTGGGCGAAGAGATCGCGGGCGCGCTCGAGGTGCGCCACGGCCTGCTTCTGATCGAGGCGGGCGGACGAGACGTGGCGCCCCTGCGACCACTGTCCCCTCAGGAACTTCCCGCCGGCGAGAGTCCCGTGGTTCGGCACCTCGAGGAAGAGATTGCCGAGGCGGCGCTCCGCGGAGGCCTCGGCAGGGGTCCCCTTCCGGCGGCGCACGATGTCCCCGGCCCGCTCGAAGGCCGCGTCGAAGTTCTGCATGCGCAGGTGGCAGAGGACGATGCGCTGATCGGCGTGGTCCACGTCCTTCGAGGCGGGGTTCTTCTCGACGAAGGCGCGGTAGGCCTCCGCCGCCTCGGCGTAGTTCTTGTCCTTGAAGAGCTTGTCGGCCTTCGAGAGGTCATCGGCGGGTCCGGCCAGGGCCAGCGCGGCGCCGAGAAGCACGATGAGGGCGAGGGCGGATCGCGCGAGGATCGAGCGGATAGTCCGGCGGTGGTGCATCGGAGCCTCTCGAAACAGGGGCGGGGTGATGACTTGGACGCCCGGGGCGGTAGCCGGTTCCCGGCGCGATCTTGCCGGGCCCTCTCGGAGGGCCGGCGCCGGCGCGCCGTCCCGCTGTCAGGGGAGGCTGACGCGGGGAACAGCCTGCCGCAACCTCGCGGCGGGAAGCGCCCGCCGAATCGCCCGCAACGGGTCGTTTCCTGGGGCCCGGAACTGGCCAGGACGCGAGATCGTGCGTATGGTCATGAACGGAGTATCCACCATGGGGCCCCGCCACTCGACGAGATTCCGCACGACCGCCCGCACAGCCTTCTGCGGGACGGCGCTCGTTGCTCTCCTCGCGTGGACCGGCTGGCGCGGAGCCGCCACGGCCGACCCGGCATTCGAGGAGCTCGCGACCATGCACACCCAGGAGACGGAGACGCGGCCGGCGCGGCCGCCCATCGATCTCGCCCTTCCGAAGCGGACGGAAACCGCCACCTTCGCACTCGGGTGATTCTGGGGACCTGACTCCCGGTTCGGGAGTCTCGAGGGGGTCGTCCGGACGCGCGTGGGCTACGCCGGCGGCACGAAGGAGAACCCGACGTACCGCGACCTCGGCGACCACACGGAGACGATCCAGATCGACTTCGACCCGGATCGGATTACCTATGCCGCTCTCCTCGACATCTTCCTCGAGGAGCATGACGCCTGCGGGAAATCGGCGAGCCGCCAGTACATGTCCGCGATCTTCCATCACGATGACGGCCAGCGACGCCTCGCCGAAGAGAAGCTCTCGGCCCATGGCAAGGCTCGGGGACGGAAGGTGGCGACGGCCAGCCTCCCCTTCCAGCGGTTCTACCTCGCCGAGGACTACCACCAGAAGTACGCGCTGCGGCAGGTGAAGCCCCTCGCGAAGGAACTCCTGGCCATCTACGCCGAGCTCCGGTCCTTCGTCGATTCCACGGCGGCCGCGAGGCTCAACGGCTACGTCGCCGGCCACGGGGAGTCGGACGCGATCCGCAGGAACATCCCGCTCCTCGGCCTCACGCCGGCGGGGCAGGCGCTGCTCGAGACCCTGACAGGCCGGTAGCCCGCCCCCCGCGGCCCCCACTTCACGTCTTCCTGACGCCCCGCTCACAGAGCACCCTCCGAGCGCCATCGGACGGCCGGGACCTTCCACTTCCCTGTTGACACGAGGCCGCTCCGCGGGCTTCAATGCGCGCGGCGTGCATGCCGCAGGAAGGAGCCCGGCGGTCGGATCCGCCGGGGTGCCGTGCGAGGAACCGCGCCGAGGCAGCGCCGCGCTCGCTCCGCGAGAGAAAGGACTTCGATGCGTCATCTCCTCTGTCTGACCGCCCTCCTCGCCCTCGTTTCGGGCGCGGGAGCCCAGGTCGTCATCAACGAGTTCCAGTACGACGACAGCAGCACCGACGACCGTGAATACGTCGAGCTCTACAACGCCTCGTCCGGCCCCGTGGATATCTCCGGGTGGGTCCTCGAAGCACTGGACAACACCGTCCCCGACAACAACCCTGACTACACGATTCCGGGCCTCCCGGAGAGCGGCACGACGATCCTGTCCGCAGGCGGCTTCTACGTCCTCGGCTCCGCCCTCGTGCCCAACGTGAACCAGGTCGTCGGAGCGACCAACCTCTGGGAGAACGACGTCGAATCCCTGATCCTGCGGAACGGCAGCGGCCTCGCTCTCGACATCGTCCTCTACGAAGCGAACAAGATCGGGAGCGCCAGCTTCCTGACGTACCCCGCCGGCTACTCGGAGGGCGGCGGAATCTGGGGCAACTTGACGGCCGCAGACACGGCCATGCAGTCCTGGAGCCGGCGCCGAGACGGTCTCGACACCGGGAACAACGGCGCCGACTTCGGCCTCCTCCCCGCTTCGCCCGGGGCGTCGAATCATCTCCCGAACGGCCTGCCGTTCGAGTCCGACTTCAACAGCCAGCCGCAGGCCATGCCCGTGAACGGGTGGACCGCCTCGTTCTTCCCGCCCATGGTCATCGATCCGGTGATGCTCGGGCCGCTGGTCCCCCCCTCGAACCAGAACCTCAACCCGAATCCGATCCCGCCCTCCCCTGACGGCGGCAACTGCATGGTCCTCTGGGATCCCGCGGGCGGGGGCGACACGGCGTCGCTCATTTCTTCCGCGATGCGGGACATGACCTTCGAAGCCTACGTCTTCCTCACGCCCTATTCGCTCGGCGGCACGGACCAGGAGCAGTGGTCCGTCGGCGTCCGCGGGTCGCCCGACACGTTCCAGAACTTCTTCCTCCCGGGCGGCCTCAACATCAACAACGCCTGCGGCAACAGCGGCATCTCCTGGCACTACGTCAGGAGCGCCTCGGGGGCGACCCTCTACCTCCTCGACGAGAACGACGGCGGCGACGACGAGACGGTGCACGCCACGATCCCCATCCTTCCCGGCGTCAACGACGGCTGGCAGCGCCTCTATCTCGAGGTCGCCGGCAACAACGTCCACGCCATCTTCGGCGGGACGTGGGGCTACATGGCCGACGGGAACCACTATCGCACCACGACCAGCGTCCCGGGACCGGGGGCCGTCTACGCGGGATACCGCGAGCTGATCGCAGCGAACTCCAACGCCCGCCCGCTCACCATGGACCGGGTCAGCGTGCGCCGCCCCTACCTCACGCGGACGCTCGACGTCGTCGACACGAACACGGGCGGCCGGATCGACTTCGACCTCCACGCCGGGCCGTCGCAGGCCGGTCTCATGTACGGGATCATGGTGTCGGCCACGGGCGGAAGCCCCGGCCCCATCATGCCGCCCACGCAGAACAACACGGTGATCCCGGTCCAGCCGGACGCCCTCACGTACCTCGGTTCGGCCCTCGCCAACATCGATCCCCTCTTCGCGAACTTCGTGAACGTCCTCGGACCCATGGGCGATGGAACGGCATCGAGCACGGTCCCGGTGATACCGGGATTCCTCGGGGAGATCCCTGTCCACTTCGGGTTCGTGACGCTCGATCCCAGCAACACGGCGCTATCCGGCTTCTCGAGCAATTCCACGTCCGTCACGTTCAAGGGACAGGCGGCGCCGGCGGTGGCCCTGCGCGTCCCCGTGAGCGCGCATGTCGCGCCTCCGGGCGGCGGTGCAGCGGGGGCCCAGGCCATCGGCAACATCGGCGTCACGATCCACCCGAACGGCGAGATCCGCGCCACCTTCGAGCTGTCCGACGTGGCCGTGCCGGGCTTCCCGAACGGCTTCGGGTTCCTCCGGGACTGGTACCAGTTCCGGTGGATCAACATGGTCACGGGCTACACGGTGAACGGCGTCCAGCAGACGAACGGCGCAGGTCAGCCGGTGGCGCCGGTGCTCGGGCGACTTCCGGCCATGGATCCCCAACCCCTCGGCTTCGGCAACGGCGACGACAACCTCCCCTGGTACTACACGGATGCCGAGTGGGCGGCCGGCAACTTCGGCGGCGTCCCCATCAACCGGAACTCGGGCGTGGCCGGCGCGCCGACGTCTCGATTCGTGGACCGGCGGCAGAACCACCCCGCCGGGACCGTCATCACGTTCAAGACCTTCCTGACGGTCCGCTCCATCACGGACCCGGGCATCGCGCCCCACGAGATCGTGGTCCTCGGGGGCTTCGAGTGGACCCACACGGCCGGCGCCGCCGGAAACGTCGCCGCCGTGGCGGGCGCCCTCGCCCCCGACCCGGCGCTCATCAACGCGGCGCTCGGCCTCGCCGGCGGCGGCGCCGGTTTCCCGCCGCCGGTGGCCGGCGGACCCGGCTGGAACGCGCTTCCCTCGGGCGCCCCACCCGCGGGCCGCACCCTCTCGGCCTGTCCGTGACCTGCACCTGAACGCCCAGGCCCCCGCCAGCCTTCCCGGCCGGCGGGGGCGTTTCGACGATGCCAGGAACCGCCTCCACGTCGTCGATTCTCTGGGGAGAACGGGATGCCGCGCATCGCCATGCTCGTCTGCGCCGCCCTCTCTGCCGCGTGCGCTTCAGGCCCGGTCGCCATGAACAAGGACATCGTCCGACGGATGATGGCGGCCATCGATGCCCGGGATTTCGACGCGCTGGACGAACTCGTAGACCGCGACGTGCGGCGGCACAGCGCGGCGACGCCCGGGGTCGTCGTCGAGAATCTGGACCAGTTCAAGGACTTCCTGCGCCATGACCAGGTCGCGGTTCCTGACTCGAAGCAGGAGATCCGGCATGTCACGGGAGAGGGAGACTTCGTCGCTGTTCACGCGATCTACCGGGGCACACAGAGGGGTCAGATGGGGCCGTTCCCGCCCACCGGCCGGACTCTGGAAGTCCCCTTCCTCGCCCTTCTCCGCGTGGAGGCCGGGAAGATCGCCGAGATGTGGGTCGAATGGGACAACATGGCTGCCCTGACACAGCTCGGGCATGTCGTCGGGCCGCCGCCGGCGGGCGGCGGGATGAAGAACGCCCCGCCGGCCCGAAGACCGGCGGGGCGCCTTCCCTGAGGCTCCGGATCCGAGGCGGAGGCCGCGTCACCGTGACGTGAAGGGTCGTCGGGGGGCGCGGGTCAAACCCCGTCGCCCCAGACCCTTCCGTCAACTTGACGAAGTCCTGGTCACGGAGTGACGGTGAACGTGACGGGATTGCTGAACAGGAACGCACCGGGATACGCGGCGGCGAAGGAGTGCGTGAACGTCGTTCCGACCAAGGCGGGATACGCGTTCGGCGCGACGACGATGTGTCCCGTGGCGCTTCCGCTCGCGTTCAACAGCCCTTGGTAGTTCGTCGTCTCCGGTACATAGGGTCCGGTGAGTGTGTACGCCGAGAAGGAATCGTAGGTCACCGGCGCGACGCCGACTCCGGGAATCACGAATCCGGGACAAGACCCGCTCACCGAACCGACGAGCACGTACGGGGATCCTCCGAAGGCGACGCCCGCGTTCATCTGGAAAGTCACGTCGATCCCCGCGGACGACGAGGTCGACGGAGCGACGAGCGTCAAGGCGTTCGCCGCGGTCGCATATTGGATCTGCGTCCCTGAAGCGTCGCGCGGGAAGATCCTGTAATTCGCCCAACCGTTCGCCGTGCACGTCTTGCGGATGACGACTCGGAACTGCGTGCCGCAAGCCGGCGAAGGAATGTTGAAGATCTGCGAGGCGAACTCGGGGAAGCAGGTCCACCCCGTCACGTCGCCCGAGGGTCCGAAGGTGGATCCGACGCTCGTCAGCGACGCGATCGAATCCCCCGCGAATCCCTCGATCATCGAGATGCCGTTCGAGTGCTGAACGATTTCGACCGCCGTCACGGTGACCGGCCAACGGAAGGTGTAGTCCACGACCGCGCGAGTCGGATCGGGAACATGCGGTGAGACGTACTGGTGATCATGCAGCGCGAATTGTGCGCTTGTCCCGAGATTGCCAGGATCGACGAGATGCCCGATGCCGGTCGCGATGTCGAAGGGAAACGGAGGCGCAGAGACGGAGTAGACGCCCGCCCATACCGGGAAGCAGCCCGCGTCCTGGCTTCCGACGGGGATCGTGACCCCGACCAACGCACCCTGACCGGAGACGCCGGCCGTCGTCGCGAGAACGGACAGCAGGACGACGCATCCGAGCCGAACATAGTGCCGTGAGATCTGCATGTGAACTCCTCGAACCGCCCGGAGAGCGCAGGTTTCAAAGGGCGTCGCAGCCAAGAACCGGGCGAGGATCGTACACAGCCCGGCTCCGCCTCAAAAGCCCCCCCCAACGATCCCCCTCGGCGATTCCGCAACTTGGATCGTAACTCTTAGCGGGAGCTTGCCTTCAGGTCGTTTCTGATGGGATCGAGGTTATCTGAAGGCGCTCGGAGAGGCGAGCCGTCGAAGGGGCTCTCGGGAGGGTCTGGCGACGGTTCAGCCGCCCCGGCGATCGCGCCCTCGGTCGCGCGCGGCGGTTCGCCGCGAAGTGGGATCTACCCGGATGGTACGTGTCCCTCCGGCAAGCTTCCATGCCGTGAATGATGAACATCCACGCCGTGAATAGGTAAGCCAGAAACCACCGTCGCCCTTTGTCGGGATGCACGACGCCCCGCCGGCCCGAAGACCGGCGGGGCGTCTTCCCTGACGACGGGGACTCGCGGCGGAGGCGATCAGCGCAGGGCCACGTTGAAGAGGAGCGCGTCGCTCATCTCGTAGCCGAGGTAGGCGGCGGGATCGGCGACGAGCCACTGCGTCGTGAGCTGGAAGCCCGGCGGCAGGAGGGAGAGCGGGATTCCGATCTCGATGTGCGCCGCGCCGTTGGTCATGAGCGGCAGGCCGAGGAAGGTCGGGGTGAAGGGGCTCAGCCAGAGGACGTTCTCGCCGACGAGGAGTCCGCCGCCCGAGGCGCCGAGCGGAACGAGATCGGCGATGAGCAGGACCGGGGTGAAGGGCGAGCTGCAGTCGAGCGTGAGCCAGGAGACGCTGCTCAGATTGGCGCAGGTCGGCCGGGTGATGCCGATGGTCGGGTAGTAGAAGGGGTAGGGGCTGTAGACCGGATCGTTGTTGTAGCGGTGGGCGGAGGCGACGTAGCGGCCGGGCAGGAGAATGGGATCGGCGCTGATCGCGAGACCGCGGCAGTAACTCTCGAAACCCGCCGCCAGCGTGAGTGTGCCGAAGGGCGCCATGGCATCGATGATCTTCGCACCGTCGGTCAGGCACACGCGGAAGCCCGGATGCTGGCCCGGGGGTGGCGGCGCGGCCAGGGGGCCCCTCGTGCTGTTGATGGCGATGCCGCGGATCGGACCGAGGCCGGGGACCGGCGGAGGCGGGAAGGCGGCAAGGAGGGCGCCCGTCGTCGTGAACTCGACGGTGGCGCCCATGACGTTGCATGCCCAGAGCGTGCCGGTCGCCGGGTCGTACTCGATGCCCGTGGCGCCCGGCATCCCGATGAAGGGCGGAATGGGGACGACCGGTCCGGCGGCAACGTAGGGGTACGTCTTCGAGCGCGCCTGGAAGGTCGTGCTGCCGCAGATGTAGAGGAGGCCAGCCGCGGAGCTCACGGCCAGTCCCGTGATCGACCCGGCCGGACCGCCCGTGAGGGGGAGAGCGATCGTGGGCGCCGTGGCGGGCGACCCGTAGATGTCGTGGGAGTCCTGCGACAGGAAGGACGTCCCGTTGGTGGCGTAGATGATCCGCGCATCCTGGTCGATCGCGAGCCCGCCCTCATGGGCCACGGGCGGGAGCGGCGTCCCCGTCGCGGCGATGGACCCGGCGTAGTAGTTCGGAAGCTCGGGCCGCAGGAACGACGGAACGAAGCCCATGCCGCCGTGATAGGCGGCGTTCGGGAGCCAGGCGGCGTAGGCCGGCTGGACGTCCGACGAGACGTCCCGGTTGAGGACGAAGGCCGTCTGGGCGGCTCCGGCCGCGGCAAGGAGGAGGACAAGGGCGGACGCGAGGAGAGGGGTGCGGGAAGTCATGGCGCTGCTCCGTGGGCAAGGAGGATCAGGACTGGATCGGGTCAACCCGAGCCCGGGGGGCGGTGCGGCCACCGCCGGCTCCGGCCGCGGATCCGGCTTCATCGCCGGCACAGGGAAAGCCGGATCCAGGCCCGGGATTGGACAGGAATCTCCCCGGAATTCCGTGCCCGGCCCCCGGCGCCTTGCCGCGCCCCTCCCGGAGCCTCAAGATCCTCCCCTCGCTCCCCCACCCGTTTCCGGCTCGACCCGTGACTCCGACACCCCTTCTCGCCATCAACTGCGGCAGCGCCACGGTGAAGGCGAGGCTCTTCCAGGGCGGATCCGAAGGTCTCCGGGCGGGGGCTTCGTTCCGGGAGGATGCGGGCGGTCGGCACCGGGAGGCCATCGCACGGATCCTCGCCGCCCTCGGCGCGACGCCCCGGGCCGTCGTCCACCGGGTCGTCCACGGAGGAACACGCTTCCGTGAGGCCGCCCGCATCGACGAGGCCGCGGAGACCGAGATCCGCCGCCTCAGCGCCCTCGCCCCGCTCCACAATGCGCCGGCTCTTCTCGGGATCGACGCGACGCGGGGACTCGGCGTGCCCATGGTGGCCGTCTTCGACACGGCTTTCCACGCGACGCTCCCCGAGACCGCCTCCCGCTATGCGCTCCCCCGGGGCCTGCCGCCCGAGATCCGCCGCTTCGGCTTCCACGGGCTCTCGCATCGCTCCGTCATGGAACAGTACGCGGCTGCCACGGGCTCCCTGGCGCCGACCCTCGTCACGCTGCACCTCGGCGGCGGCTGCTCCGCCGCGGCCCTCCGTCATGGCCGCTCCGTGGACACGTCCATGGGCATGACGCCGCTCGAAGGCCTCGTCATGGGCACGCGCTCGGGCGACGTGGACCCGGGCATCGTGCTCCATCTTCTCCGCGAGGGTCGCGACCCCGACGAAGTCGAGGAGATGCTGGCGCGGGAGTCGGGCCTCCTCGGTCTCGCCGGCACGGCGGACATGCGCGAGATCCTCTCACGGCAGGACGGCGCCGCGCGCCTCGCTCTCGACATCTTCTGCATGAGGGCCCGCAAGTGCGTGGGCGCCTACCTCGCCCTCCTCGAGGACGCCGAGGCCGTCGTCGTGACCGGCGGCATCGGCGAGAACGCCCCGGAAGTCCGCCGCCGGATCCTCTCGGGCCTGCACTTCGCCGGCCTCACCCTGGACGACGACAGCAACGAGCGCGGCGAGGGGCGGATCTCGACGGACGACTCTCGCCTCCACGCCTTCGTCTTTCCCTCCGACGAGGAGAGCATCATGGCCCGGGAGGCTCTCGCGGTTCTTCAGGAGACGGCGTGACAGCGGACATGGACCTCCTCCACGCAACCGAGGACCTCTGGGCAGCCGGCTACGGCGTCATCCGCCACACGCCGGAGACGCGGCGGCGGATCCGAGCCCTCGCGCGGCGCTTCCCGCGGACCGCCGACGGGCCATCCTTCTGGTCCATCCTCGCGGCCGCGGACCGCATCGCCAGCGCGGCCATGTGGCTCACGGTCCACGACACCTACGCTCAGAACGTCCATCTCGACGGCCGCCCCCTCGGCGCCGCGGACTTCCGTCCGGCCCCCGAGGGGCACACCGGAAGCGCTCTCAACATCATTCCGGCCTACACGGGCTACCTCGCCGCCAACGCCATCTCCGGACACACGCGCGCCTGGATCGCCGAGCAGGGACACGCCGTGTCGGGTATCGACTGCGTCAACGTCCTCGTCCGCAACGTGACGAAGGCCCATGAGGCCTACACGGTCGACGACGCCGGGCTCACGCGTTTCGTGCGGGACTTCTACAGCTATCGCATCACGGCCGCCGGCCGCCAGGAGTCCCCGCGCGGGAGCCACGTGAACCCCCACACGGCAGGCGGCATCCTCGAAGGCGGCTACCTCGGCTTCGCAGGCCTCCAGTACGTTCACATGCCCCTCCGGGGCGAGCGGCTCGTGGCGTTCCTGAGCGACGGCGCCTTCGAGGAGCAGCGCGGCCCCGACTGGGCGCCCCGCTGGTGGCGGCCGGAGGATTCCGGCCTCGTCGCGCCCATCATGATCGCCAACGGCCGCCGCATCGATCAGCGCACGACGACGGCCCAGCAGGGAGGGACGGCGTGGTTCCGCCGGCACCTCGAACTCTGCGGCTTCGATCCTCTCGAGCTCGACGGCCGAGACCCGGCAGCCTTCGTCTTCGCCATCCTCGAGATGGAGCGAAGGCTCGAGGCCGCCTCGGGCGGGCGGGCGATCCGGCTCCCCTTCGGGATCGCGACGACGGTGAAGGGGTACGGGTTCTTCGGGGCCGGCACCAACGCCGCCCACAATCTCCCCCTCGGTTCCCGCGTCGATCCCCTGCTCGTGCGCCGGTTCAACCGCGGCGCACGCCGGCTCCACGTGCCGCCCGCCGTCCTCGCCGCGGCTGCCGGCCTGCTCCAGCGTCATCGTGGCCGCCCGCGGGAGCGCGATCACGCCCTCGTCGAGCGGAACGTGAAGCTCCGGCGCATCCCGAAGCCCGCCTTCCTCCCGGCCGGCGCCGTGGCGTCGCCCATGGCGGCCGTGGATCGGATGTTCGCCGAAGCCTGCCGCACCAATCCCCACCTCCGTCCCCGCGTCGGCAACCCCGACGAGATGCGGTCGAACCGCCTCGACCGGACCCTCGACTTCCTCAAGCACCGCGTCACGGCGCCGGAGCCGGGCCTGCCGGAGACGCTCGACGGGAAGGTCATCACGGCCCTCAACGAGGAGGCCGTGGTCTCGGCGGCCCTCGCCAACAAGGGCGGCATCAACCTCGTCCACACCTACGAGGCGTTCGGCACCAAGATGTACGGCGCGCTCCGCCAGGAGATCATCTTCACGGCCCATGCCCGCCGGGCCGGACGGAAGGAGGGCTGGCTCTCCATTCCGATCGTCCTCACGTCCCACACCTTCGAGAACGGCAAGAACGAGCAGTCCCACCAGGACCCCGGCCTCTGCGAGCAGCTTCTCGGCGAGCCGGCCCACATCTCCCGCGTCCTCTTCCCCGTGGACTGCAACACCGCGGCCGCCGCCATGGAAGCGCTTCTCCGGACCCGGGGCCAGATCTGGACGCTCGTGGTCCCGAAGCGCGACCTTCCCGTCGTCCTCTCAGCCACAATGGCCCGCCGGCTCATCCGGGCCGGCGCCCTCGTGGTCCACGACAGCCCCGCCCCGTCGGTCATCGTCACCGCCATCGGAGCATATCAGCTCCACGAGGTCCTCCTCGCCTCGCGCCGCCTCTCCGAACGTCGCGTGCCCCACCGGGTCATCGCCATGGTGGAACCCCGCCGCTTCGCCGATCCCAAGGATGCCGAGGAGGCGGTCATGGCCGTGCCCTCCGCCGCGCGAAACTCCCTCTACCCGCCCGGCATCCGCCCGCGCCTCTTCGTGACCCACAC
>CAYQRN010000057.1:0-21693 GCA_964419995.1 uncultured Planctomycetia bacterium | reverse complement strand
CCTCCCTCATCGCGACCATCTATCTCTGCTGCGCCGGAATCACGTTGCCGAACCTGCAGCTGCTTCAGGAGAACCGATGAAGATCGCCCGGGAGCTCACGGGCAAGCGCCGGAATCGGCTCTTCGTGTACGGCGGATACCTGGGGATTCTCAGCGAGGGAACCGAACGTGCTTGAGCCGGGAGGACTCCGAACGCGCCTTCGATGAGGGGAGCGAGTGCGGGCTCCGCCGGCGGTCCGGCGGATTCAGCCGAGAGTCCTGAACTCGAAGAAGGCGAAGGCGAGCTGGACGAGGAGCACCCAGACCGTGGCCCAGATGATGGTCCCCGTGACGGCGCGGCTCACGTCGCGGCCGGAGGCCATGCGGCGGGAGCCGAGGGCGAAGGCGATTCGACCGACACCGGCCGCGCCGAGGAGGAGCTTGGCGAGGACGTAGCCGGTTCCCTCGAAGAAGGGTCCGCCCCGGTCGAGGAACCGGTCGAGGTGGTCCCGGAAGAAGGCGGGGGACTGGTTCCCGTGCTCGAGGATGAACACCGCGAGAGCCGCGTAGCGGGCGCCGAGGTAGAGGACCAGGAAGAGGAGCGGCGTACCGAGGAGGAAGGCGGCGAGGATGTTGGTGAGGAGGTAGCGTTCCGGGGGGACGCGGAAGGTGCGGAGAGCCTCGAGCTGGCGCGTGAGCGATCGGTTGGCGATATCGGCGGCCGTGGCGGCTCCGGAACGCGCGGCCAGCATGAGGAGCAGGATTCCGGGCGCGACGATCCGATAGAGGGCATAGCCCACGGCCGAAACCACGTCCTCGCGGAGAAGCGGGGCCGTGTACGACTTGAAGGGGAGGAAGCGCCAGGCGAAGTCGGTGACCACGACGCCGATGACGAGTCCGCCGAGGAGGACATAGGGGATGGCGGATCCCGCCGCGGCAAGCCGCACGTAGTGGCGCAGGTAGCGGAGGCCCCATCGGAGGCGCGGATAGAGGGGGAGGAGTGCGGGCAGGACCGCGAGGGCCGCGAGGACCGTGTCCGCCGCGGTGAGGACGGCGCGGTCGAGGCTTCGGAGGATGCCCCGCCTGTGTGCATGCGCGGGGACCTGGGCGGTGGCCGCCGGCGCGACCTCGAAGAGAGCGGCGGCAGCGCGATCCGGCGGCACCTCCCGGAAGGATCGCGTCCGGGAATCGAGAAGCAGGACGCGGTCCGCCACCGGCGCGAGGGCGGCGACATCATGCGTGACGATGACGGTGGTCCTGCCGTGGACGTCGTGGATCCGGCGGATACGGGCGGCGACGCGCGCGGCGAGGGCGGGATCGAGTCCGGAGGTGGGTTCATCGAAGAGGAGGATCTCGGCATCGAACGCGAGAGTCCGGGCGATGGCGACCCGCTGCTTCATGCCGCCCGAGAGATCGGCGACGGCACCGGCAGGCGGAAGCCGGAACTCATCGAGCAGCGCGCGGACGGCAGCATCGCCGCGCCGTCGCGTCGGCCCGTGATCGAGTCCGAACCGGATGTTCTCCGAGGGAGTGAACTCGTCGAAGAGGGCGAATTCCTGGAAGACCACCCCTGCGCGTCCGGCTGAACCACGCCCGGACGACGGCATCCCGTTCATGCGCAGGATGCCGCTCACGTTGAAACCGTCT
Source organism: uncultured Planctomycetia bacterium (assembly GCA_964419995.1). Classification (GTDB taxonomy): domain Bacteria; phylum Planctomycetota; family CAYQRN01; genus CAYQRN01. Next base: position 20,068 of record CAYQRN010000057.1, on the reverse strand, counting down.
CTTCCCGGCCGGATGAGCCCGGCGAGGAGGCGGAGCGTGAGCGTCTTGCCGGCGCCGCTCTCGCCGACGATGAGGACCACCTCGCCCCGTCGAATCTCGAAGGAGGCGTCGCGGAGGATCTCGAGGCCCCGCACCGAGAGTCCGACGCCCCTGAACTCGATGACCGGAGGCGCCGCTTCGGGCGAGGTGGCGGCGGTTCGGGCGGTCTTCTCAGAGTCCACCGCGCACGCCTCCGAGAGGGGTTCCGGAGTCCAGGGGGGCGGCGGCCGTGCCCGGTCGAAGATAGAACCAGCGGGGATCCCGTCTCAGGACCTGGCGTCGCAGGACCCGGGCCAGGGCGGGGTCGATCCCCGCTCCGGCGTCGTCGAGGACGACCTCGTTGGCAAGGCGCGAGGCTCGCGGCGCCAGAGCCGCGAGGAGATCCCGGAGCGGCTCGCGGAAGGCCGGACTCCCGATGACCTCGCGGAGATCTCGGCGGAGTTCCATGTTCTCGATGATCCAGTCCCGGGCGACGTCTGTCATGAGGGCCTGGAACCCGCGGTCCGCCAGGACGGTGCGGAGGCTCGTCGAGAGGGCTCCGCGGAAGGCCGTGGAGGCGAGGATCTCCCGGGCGGCGGCCTCGGCGGCGGCCGCAAACTCGGTCCGGCGCGCCTCGAGCAGCGGGACCACCTCGTCGTCGAGAAAGCGGTTCACGCGGGCCTCGAGGAGATCGCTGCCCGTGAAGGGAAGCTGCTCGAGGAGGAAGTTTCCGACGAAACTCGTCGTCGGCGCCTTCTCCCAGATCTCCTTCGCGACCGAGGCGACGACGGGCTGGGCATGGCGCCGGAGGATCGGCCAGGCGTCCTGCCGCAGAGAGGGCGAGAGGATGCCGCCGAGGACATCGACCTCGAGCCGCCGGCCCAGGGCCTCGAACCGGTCCCGGTGCTTCGCGACGACGCCGGGCCAGTCCGCGGCGAGGCGATCGGCGGCGCGGTTGAGAAGAGCGGCGAAGGCGGGGCGGAAGGCCTCGACATGGCGGGGGCCCTCCTCGCGGAGAAAGGCAACGAGTTCGGCGACGGCGCGCTCGCGGAAGGCGGGGGGGAAGAGCGTCCCGAGGATCCAGCCGATGGTGCCCGGCGCGTCCCAGGCAACGAGTTCGGCATCGGCGCACAGGCGGTCCGCCCAGTCCGGGTAGACGCGCAGGACGAGGGTCCGCCCCCCGGGACCGTCGAGCACGGATTCGACGCGGCCGGCGGCGATGGGATCCTCGGGCGTGCCGGCGTAGACTGCGTCGCCGGGGGCGGCGGGGACCGGATCGCGGAAGATGGCCTCGCGTCGGACCGGGCTTCGGACGAGGCCGGTCGCGACGCGCCGGGCCGCGCCCGATTCGCCGCCGCGGAAGAGCGCACGGCCGCCGAAGAGGGCGGCGGTGGCGAGGGTGAGCAGTCCGAGGGCGCGCCGGGCGCCGAGCGCCGGGAATCCGGTCATCGTGGAGCCGTTCCGTTCATCCGTGATGTCCCGATGCTAACCGGCGAGCCGCGTTCCGGTCACGGCGTGCGTCCCGGCTTGTGCGGTTCCGGCGCCGGAGTTCCACCGGCCGCCCGGGCCAGCAGGTCGGCGAGGCGTCCGGCGTGCCCGGAGGACACGACGAAGACGACACGGTCCGTGGCGACCTCGATGGCGGATCCGCTCCTCGCGACGAAGCAGCGCCGCGGCGTCCCGCGCCCACGCCGTCCGGCGGGGCGGAACATCTCGGCGATGCGCGCCTCGGTGAGCGTCACCGAACGGACCCCCGTGAGCGGCACCGTGCGCCGGAACCAGCCGAACCCGAATCGCAGGAGGCCGCCGTCGAGGCTGATCGTGAGCGTGCTGAAGGACCAGACGACGAGGATGACGAGGAGGGCGAGGGAGAGCGTCGTTGCGTGGACCCACGCGGGAGGGTCGAAAAGCGGCGCCGACAACAGGCCGAGCGTCACGACGGCGCCGCTCGCGGGCAGCGCCGCATGCGTCGTCTGCTGCTCGAGATAGACCACGTCCGTCACGCGGGAAGACCCCCGGGGGCGCGTTAGGATGAGCGTTCCGCCCCGACCATCCTATCAGTGGTTCACGACCCGAGGCGATCATGACGGACCCCGAGCGTCCCCCGAACCAGCTCATCCACGAGAAGAGCCCCTACCTCCTTCAGCACGCCAGGAATCCCGTGGACTGGAGGCCCTTCGGCGAGGAGGCCATCGCGGCGGCGCGGGAACGGGACGTGCCCCTCTTTCTCTCCATCGGGTACGCGACGTGCCACTGGTGCCACGTCATGGAGCGTGAGTCCTTCGAGGACGAGGAAACGGCCAGGATCCTGAACGAGTTCTTCGTCCCGGTGAAAGTGGACAGGGAGGAGCGGCCCGATCTCGACGCCGTCTACATGACGGCCGTCCAGCTCCAGACGGGACACGGGGGCTGGCCGCTCTCGGCGTGGCTCACCCACGATCTCCGCCCGTTCTACACGGGGACCTACTTCCCGCGGGATGCGGGCTTCGGCCAGCCGGCGTTCCGGGACGTGCTCCGCGGGATCGCGGACGCCTGGAGGACCCGGAGGGACGACATCGAACGGAGCGCCGGCGGAATCGTCGAGGGGATCCGCCGGACCGCGGCGCGGGGAGCTCCCGCGGAGCGCGGGCTCCACGCCGGGCCCGTGCAGGACGCCTGCGAGGAACTCCGAGCCTCCTTCGACGCCGATCATGGCGGATTCGGGGGCGCTCCGAAGTTCCCGCGGAGCACGACCCTCGAACTTCTCCTTCGTCGCCAGGTCGCGAAGCCCGACCCTGAATTCCGGGACATGGTGGAGACGACCCTCGAGAGGATGTACCGGGGAGGGATCCACGACCACGTCGCCGGCGGCTTCGCGCGCTACGCCACGGACGAAGCCTGGCTCGTGCCGCACTTCGAGAAGATGCTCTACGACAACGCGCTTCTCGCGGGGACATACGTCGAGGCCTGGCAGGCCACGGGCAACCCTCTCTTCGAGCGTGTGGCCACCGGCACCCTGCAGTGGGTCCTCGCCGAGATGACCTCGCCGGAGGGCGGGTTCCTGTCGGCTCTCGACGCGGACAGCGAGGGCGAGGAGGGCCGATTCTACGTCTTCACGCGGGACGAGATCGTCGGGGCGCTCGGCGGCGACGCGGACTTCTTCATGGAGGCCTACGGCGTCACCGGGGAAGGGAACTTCGAAGGACGGAACATCCTCCACCTGCCACGCCCCGAGGCGGAAGCGGCGGCCCGGGCGGGGCTCTCCCCCGAGATCTTCCTCGAGCGGGCCCGGGAGTGTCTGGCGAAGCTCCGCAAGGTCCGGGCGACGCGGATCCGGCCGGCTCTCGACGACAAGATCCTCACGGCCTGGAACGGGCTCATGATCGGCGCCATGGCGCGGGCCGGCGCGGCTTTCGGGAACCCCGCCTTCCTGGCCGCGGCGCGCCGCGCTGCGGACTTCGTCATCGGCAACCTCCGCACGGACGGCGGCCTCCTCCGGCGCTGGCGGGACGGCGAGGCCCGCTTCCCGGGAACCCTCGAGGACTGGGCTTTCCTCGCAGCGGGGCTCCTCGATCTCTTCGAGGCGGAGTTCGAACCCCGTGACCTCGCCGCCGCCGTCGGACTTGCCGACGGCATGCTCGCGCGCTTCTCGGATCCCGACGGTGGCGCCCTCTTCCAGACGGAGGCGGACTCGACTCACGTCGCCGTGCGTCTCCGCGACCTCTACGACGGCGCGACGCCGTCCGGAAACTCCGTGGCGGCGATGAGTCTCGTACGCCTCCATCAGCTCACCGGAGAGGAACGCTTCGAGATCGCGGCCCGTTCGCTCCTCCTCGCCGTGTCCGGGGACCTCGAGCGGGCACCGGGGGCCTACCCCGCGATGCTCATGGCCCTCGACCGTTTCCTGTCGGAGCGCGAGACCATCGTCATCGCCGGCGACCGGCGGCGGCCGGAGACCGAGGCGATGCTCCGGGCCCTGCGCACGAGGTTCCGGCCCCACTCGGCCGTCCTCCTTGCCGACGGCCGGAACGCTGCGGCTCTCGCCCCCCTCTCGGCCATGGTCGCCGGGAAGTTTGCGGGGCAAGACGGCCCCCGAGCCTACATCTGCCGCGGCCGCACCTGCGGTCCACCCCTCGCATCGCTCTCCACGGAGGTCGGATGATGCCACGACGTGAATCGGGAAGCCCGGGCCGGGCGATCCGTCGCAGCGGGTTCGCGGTGGCCCTGACGGTCGCAGCGGCCATGGTCCCCGAGGCGGTCGGCCAACCTCCGGCCATGCCTCCCGCGCCGGTCCAGGTCACGCGGGTTGCCGAGGGAGACGTGGAACTCCGCATCGATCTCGTCGGCGAGACGCGGGCGCGGCGGCGGGCGGTCGTGGCCTCCGAGGTGGCCGGAATCGTGGCCGAGAAGCTCGCGCGCGCCGGCGACGAGGTCTCCGGGGGGCAGGTTCTCGCCCGCCTCGACACGACCCTGCGCCGTATCGCCCTTGCCGCCGCGGAGGCGCGCCTCGCGGCCGCGGAGGCGGAGGTGGGGGAGCTCGAGGCGGGGAGCCGGACTGAGGAGTTGGCCATGGCGGAGGCGGAACTCGCCGAGGCCCGGGCCCTCGAAGATCGCGCCCGGGACTTCCTCGACCGCAAGAAGCGGGAGAGGGCCGGGGGGGCGGCCAACGACGACGAGGTCGAGGCAGCGGACGCGGCGCACAGGGCGGCCACGGCGCGCACAGGCCGCACGCGGGCCGCCCTCGACATGGCGCGGGCGGGCGCGCGGTCGGAGCGGCGCCGCATGGCCGAGGGGCGCCGTGATGAGGCGAAGGCGGATCGGGACCGCATAGGAGCGGACATCGCGCGGGCGGAGATCCGGAGTCCTTTCCATGGCGTCGTCGTCTCCGAGCGGACCGAGGCCGGGCAGTGGGTCTCCGAGGGCGGCGCCGTCCTCGAGATCCTCGACCTCGACGAGATCGAGGTCTGGGCCGGACTCCCCGAGCTCAACGCCGGCGCGGTGCGTCCGGGGGACCCCGTGACCGTGGTCCTCGATGCTCTGCCGTCCCGCGAGTTTCCCTGCGCCGTGGATGCTCTCATTCCCGATGCCGAGGCACGCTCCCGGGCCCTCCCCCTGCGCGTCGTCATTCGCAACGAGCGCCTGCCGGCGACGGAGGGCGCGGCCGCTGCCTTCCTCCTCCGGAGCGGTCTGTCGGCCCGCGTCTCCGTGCAGGCGGGTCCGCCGCGCCGTGCTCTCCTCGTGTCGAAGGACAGCGTGACGAACCAGGCCGGCCGCACCTTCCTCTGCGCCGTCGAGAACGGAGTCATCCGCTTCGTGCCGGTCGAGACCGGGGCGGCCATGGGGGACCGCATCGAGGTTCGCGGCGCCGACGTCCGGGCCGGGATGGTCGTCGTGAGCCGCGGAAACGAGCGGCTCCGGCCCGGCCAGCCCGTCTCCGTGAAGGAATAGACCCATGGACTGGGTGAGCCGGAGCGTCGCGCGGCCCGTCTCCGTGACCGTGGCTGTCCTGCTCCTGTCGCTTTTCGGCGTCCTGGCGCTTTTCCGGATCCCCGTTCAGCTCACACCGGACGTGGATGTTCCGAAGATCCGCGTCGAGACGATCTGGCCCGGTGCGGGGCCCCTCGAGGTCGAGAAGGAGATCACGGAGGAGCAGGAGCGCCAGCTCCGGAACGTCGAGGGGCTCGTGCGGATGACGTCCGAGTCCCAGGACGGGATGGCCGTCGTGGAACTCGAGTTCCCGGTCGGCATGGACATGAAGGAGGCGCTCATCAAGGTCAACACGCGCCTCAACCAGGTGGCGCGTTATCCCGACGACGTCGAAGAGCCCGTGATCTCCACGTCCGGTGCGCAGGACCAGGCGATTGCGTGGTTCGTCCTCAAGCGGCGCGGCGGGTCCGCCGAGGCCATCGAGACGCTGCACGACTTCTGCGAGGACGAGATCCGGCCCCGCTTCGAGCGCGTGAAGGGTGTCTCGAAGAGCAATGTGCTTGGCGGGCGGGAGCGGGAGATGCAGGTCATCCTCGATCACGGACGGCTCGCCTCCCGCGGGCTCATGCTCGACGATGTCGTCGCGGCCCTCCGGGGTGAGAACGCCAACATCACGGGCGGCGACCTCGACGAGGGGAAGCGCCGCTACGTCGTCCGGGTGGCGGGCGAGTACCGGACGGCGGCGGAGGTCGCATCGGTGGTCGTCGAGAAGCCCGGCCTCGCGCCGATCCCCGTCGGCATGCTCGGCGACGTGCGGCTCGGCTACCGGAAACCCGCGTTCACGGTTCGAAACCGGGGCGATGAAGCCATCGCCATCAACTGCATGCGCGCTGTGGGGGCCAACGTCCTCAGCACGATGGAGGGCCTGCGGGAAGCCCTCGCAGCGATCAACGCTGAGCTCCTCGCCCCCCGCGGGCTCGTGCTCGAGCAGGTCTACGACGAGACGACCTACATCGAACAGTCCATCGCTTCCGTGAGGAAGAACCTCGTCGTCGGAGCCGTTCTCGCAGCGGCGATCCTGCTCGTGTTCCTGCGGCGCGTGCGGCCGACGCTCATCATCGCCGTCTCGATCCCGATCTGCGCCGTCGCCACGTTCCTTGTCGTGCAGCTTCTCGGCCGGAGCCTCAACGTCGTGATGCTGGCGGGGATGTCCTTCGCGACGGGCATGGTGGTGGACAACGCCATCGTGGTCCTCGAGAACATCGTGCGCCGGCGGGATGCGGGGGAGGGCGCCGTCGAGGCCGCGGTGAACGGCGCCCTCGAGGTCCGCGGCGCCATCGTCCTCAGCACACTCACCACCATGGCCGTGTTCGTGCCCGTCATCTTCGTCGAGGAGGAGGCCGGCCAGCTCTTCCGCGACATCGCCATCGCGATCACCGCTGCCGTCGGTCTGTCCCTGGCGGTCGCGCTCACCGTCGTTCCGACGCTTGGCGCGCGGCTCATCGCCTCCGGCGCGCGCGCGCCGGAGGGCGGGGCGGCTGCGCCGGGACGGCAGACGCTTCTCCGTCGCATCGTTGGCGCCCCCTGGTCCGTGGCCGGCGCCGTTGCCGGGGGGCTCGAGGCGCTGAACCGCCGCGTGGCGCGGAGCATCCCGCTCTGCGTCGTCCTCGTGGCCGCCCTCTCGGGTCTCGCCGCCGTCGGAACGGCGGCGCTCATGCCGGCGGCCGAGTACCTGCCGACGGGCAACCGCAATCTCGTGTTCGGGATCGTACTGCCTCCGCCGGGCTACAACCTCGGGGAGCTGACGTCGATCGGCGAGGTCCTCGAGAAGGAGCTTCGACCCTACTGGGAGGCGCGCGAAGGAACACCGGAGGCGGCTGCCCTGGAGGGCCCGGCCATCGAGAACTTCTTCTACGTCGCCCGGGGGCGCGGCGTGTTCATGGGAGCCACGGCGCGGGACCCGATGCGGGCCGCCGAGCTGGTGGCCGTCCTCGAACGACCCCTCCGGAAGGTCCCGGGGATGATCGCGATCATCACCCAGTCGAGCCTCTTCGGGCGCGCTCTGGCCCAGGGACGGAGCGTGGACATCGAGATCACGGGTCCGGACCTCGAGGCTCTTCTCGGCCTCGGAGGGCGCATCTTCGGCCAGGTCCGGGGACTCCTGCCGGGAGCTCAGGCACGGCCGATCCCGAGCCTCGATCTCGGTAGCCCGGAGATCCGCCTCGAGCCGCGAACCGTCCGCATGGCGGAGGCGGGTCTCCGGAACGAGCAGCTCGGGCTCCTCCTCGACGCCTTCGTCGACGGGCGCAAGGTCGCGGACTTCCGCCTCGAAGGGGAGGAGATCGATCTCGTCGTCAAGGCGCGGGCAGACGCCGTCGCGAACTGGCAGGACCTCGAGAACCTCGCCATCGAGACGCCCGCCGGCGGACGCACGACCGTCGGGTCCGTGGCGCGCCTCGTGGTCACGAATGGCCCGGAACAGGTGAATCACGTGGAGCGCGACCGTTCCGTGACGATCCAGGTCATTCCCCCCGGGGATCTCTCGATCGAGGCGACCATGAACCTCGTCCGGGAGCGCATCCTCGCCCCCCTCGAGGCGGAAGGCGCCCTCGGCGGAGGGATCCGGGTCCACCTGGCGGGCACCGCCGACAAGCTGACGGCGACGAAGGACGCCCTGCTCGGGAACTTCCTCCTGGCCGTGGTCATAACGTTTCTCCTCATGGCGTCGCTCTACGAGTCGTTCCTCTATCCCCTCGTCGTGATCTTCAGCGTCCCGCTCGGCGCCGTGGGCGGGCTCCTCGGCCTCGCCGCCGTGGACCGGCTGCTCGGGCCCACGCCCTTCGACGTCGTGGCGATGCTCGGTTTCGTGATCCTCGTCGGAACTGTCGTGAACAACGCGATCCTCATCGTGGATCAGGCGCTGATCCTCATGAGGGCCGGCGGCGTGACTGCGGCGGAGGCCATCCCGAGGGCGGCCCGCCAGCGACTGCGCCCGATCTTCATGACGCTTCTGACCACGGTCTTCGGGATGCTGCCGCTCGTGATCTCCCCCGATGCCGGGTCGGAGCTCTACCGCGGGCTCGGCGCCGTCGTCCTCGGAGGGCTCGTCGTCTCGACGATCTTCGTCCTGCTGCTCATCCCGGCGCTCCTCCGGATCGTGATCGCGGGGAAGCTGCTCGTCGGCCGTCTGATGCCCGGATTCCGGAAGATCTGACGCTCAACCGTCGCGGCGGCGCGCTTCCTCGAGAAGGCGCTTCACCTCGGCGGCGTCGGAGTGCTCGGGGAAGGTCGCGAGGAATCGCTCGTACTCGCGGATCACGCGGTCGGTTCGGCCGGCGGCATCGTGGTGGCGGGCGGCCCGGAGCACGAGATCCGGCGCTCCTGGCCAGCGGGGCCACGCCTCGAGGATGCGGTCGATGGCCCGGAGCGCGCGGTCCTCGAGTTCCTCGAGGCCGTGCTCGACGAGGAGCACCAGGGCTTCGGGCGCCGTGGACGACCGGGCGTAGTCGCGCGCGTAGGCCTCGGCCTGGTCCGCGAAGTCCGGGTCGATGCCGGCGTCGCGCGCGCGATCCTGGAGGGCACGGAGGCGCTCGGCCCGGGTGGCCGGCTCGCCTCGGCCCCGCCGGGCTTCCTCTGCCTCGAGGGCCGCCCGGAGGGCATCGCAGCGGGCGGCGAGGGCGGCCCGCTCCGTCCCGGGTGCGTCGGCGAGGCGCCGCCTCGCGTGGAAGAGTGCCTTGCCGTGCGCGGCCTCGGCCTCGAACGTGTCGATGAGCTCCGGCTCGACTCGGGTCTGGACGGCGCGGTCGGCGGCGTGGAAGGCGAGGATCTCCATGAAAGGGATCCGGACGGCGATGGGTTCGGACTTCATGGACTCGAGGATGCGGGCGAGGAAGTCCGTTGCGGAGGGATGGAGGGGGTGTTCGACCGCGAAGTCGGCGGCGAGGGAAAGTGCGCCGATCATGGCGGTGCGCGAGACGGAGCCGAGCCCGGCCGCGATGGCTGCCTCCTCGGTGGCGATGCTCCCGGCGGCGGCTCCGAGGGTCGCGGCCTCGGTCCTCCAGCGGTCGGCCCGGGGGTCGGCGCCGGATCGCCCGGCGAGGTCCGCGAGGATCTTCCCGCCGGAGGCGGGATCGCCGCCTGCGGCGAGGACACGGGCCTCGAGGCATCGGGCTTCGATGGCTTCAGGGCCCGTACCCTCGATCCGGCCGAGGGCGAGAAGCGTGCCCCGGAGATCGAGCGTGGCCAGTCGGAGCCGCGCGAGGGCGAGGCGGCATCGAGGGAGGATCTCGGTGAGGCCATCGGTCTCGAGGCGCGTCTCGAGTTCGCGGAGGCGGTCGGCCAGAGCGAAATCGCGGAGGGCGGGGTCGGGCAGCTCCCGCGGCGTCAGAGTGCGGGGCTCGGGGCGCTCTGTCACCGCGGATTCGAGCGCGCGGAGGTCGGCCTCCGCCCGCCGGAGGGCCCGGTCCCTTCGGGCGGCGTCGGGCTCGCCCTGGGCCGCGGCTCTTCCGGAGGGGAGGGCGGCCGTGACGAGGGCGCAGGCGAGAGCCAGGAGTGCGGTTCGGTTCACGGGATTCTCGGCCGGAGACCAGGTTCGGGCGCGGAGCCCCGGGCGGGGGGCTTCGCGACGCCGGAAGACCATGATACGGTGCCCGTGCCAGGGCAGCACGTCGGTGGGCCATGATCCGCGCGAGAATCCTCGAATCGCTTCCGAAGGACCTGGCGGCGCGCAGGTTGGATGGTGCCGCCCTCGGAGGGTTCCGTCTCGTCCATGTGACGGGGCTCTCGGCGGACGGACTTGCACGGCTTCGGGACGTCGCGCGGCGTCATGACGCCGACGCCGCCATCTCCCGCGCCGGCGATGCCGGGGAGGCGCTCCTCATGGCGGCGTCGGAGTCGCTTCCGGGGATCGCCGGCGCCCTTGAGCACGAGCCCGACATGGCGGAGGCGGCCGCGGCTCTCGCCGAGGCCATCCTGAGGCCGGCCGGACGACCCGACGAGCCCCTCGTCCCGCGGACGCAGGACGACTACCGCCTGAAGGACGTGGCGGAAACCGGCTCCCCGCCGGTGCCTGCGGGCACGACGTTCCTCGTGACGAAGGAATTCAGCTTCGACGCGGCGCACAACCTGCCCCGGTACTTCGGCAAGTGCGAGAATCTCCACGGGCACACGTTCCGAGTCCGGGTCACGGTGAAGGCTCCGCTCGACGCCTGGACGGGCATGGCGTGCGATTTCGTCCGGATCCGCGATGCGGCCGTGGAGCGGGTCGTGCGGCGCCTCGATCATACCTATCTGAACGAGATCATCCCGAATCCGTCGGCGGAATACATTGCCGTCTGGATCTGGCGCGAGCTCTCCGAACTGCCCCTCCACGAGGTCACGGTCCACGAGACGCCCACGAGCTTCGTGACCTTCCGCGGTCCCGGAGCCTGACGCGGGTCACGCCGCGGAGGGCGGAGAAGGACTCCGTTCCAGTTGACGGCGGGCCGACGCGCCGCACAATCCGCCCGTCATGATCAGCACGACGCCGATGATGTCCCAGTATCTGGCCATCAAGGCCCAGCATGCGGACGGGCTCCTCTTCTACAGGATGGGGGACTTCTTCGAGCTCTTCTGGGCCGATGCCGAAGAGGCGTCGCGCTTGCTCGGGCTCACGCTGACCTCGCGCGAGAAGGGAGAGGGCAAGGTCCCCATGGCGGGCGTTCCCGTGCGCAGCGTGGACAACTACGTCGCGCGACTCCTGCGGCTCGGCCGGAAGGTCGTTCTCTGCGACCAGGTCCAGGATCCGAAGGAGGCCAAGGGGCTCGTCGAGCGGGCGGTCGTTCGGATCATCACCCCGGGTACCGTCACGGAGGACTCGGCGCTCGACGCCAAGGAGAACAACTTCCTCCTCGGGGCGGCCCCCCGCGGCGATGTCGTGGGTCTCGCGTGGGTGGACCTCTCGACGGGTGAGTTCAAGGTCGAGGACGTCGCCGCGGCCGACTGGCTCGACGCCGTCCGACGCGTCGATCCGGCGGAGTGCCTCATCGCGGAGGCGGAACTCGCCTCCGGCGGCCGCGCCGTACACCTGCGCGGCGCGGTCCGCGGGCCCGTCACGCCGGTACCCGATGCGGGGTTCGAGCGGGCTCCGGCCGAGAACACCCTTCTCACCCACTTCCGCGTCCGGACGCTCTCGGGGTTCGGGATCGATCCCGCCGCGCCCTGCGTGGGGGCCGCCGGCGCCGTCCTCCGCTATCTGCTCGACACGCAGAAGGGGGCTGCCGGCCACATCACCGGTCTTCAGCGCGTGCGGCGGGGCGACACGCTCGTCGTGGACGCCACGGCCGCGGCGGCCCTCGAGCTCGTCCGCAACGCGCGGGACGGGGGGCGGACCGGCACCCTCTTCGCGGTCCTCGACCGGACGGCCACCTCCATGGGCGCCCGGCTCCTGCGGTCGTGGATTCTGGCTCCCGAGTGCCGCACGGCGGAGATCCGTCGCCGTCAGAACGCCGTGGGCGAGCTCTGCGGGGAACCGGCGCTCCGAGATCGCCTCCTCGGGCGGCTCCGGGGGATCCAGGACATCGAGCGACTCGCGTCCCGCGTGGGTTGCGGGCGGGCGAATGCCCGCGACCTCATCGCCCTCGGACGGTCCCTCGAGGTCCTGCCCGATGTCCGCGCGGATCTGGCGACGGCCTGGTCGGAGCCGCTCATCGAGGCGGGCGAGACGCTGCCGGATCTCTCGGAACTTGCCGGCGCCCTTTGCCGGGCCTTCGTCGACGATCCTCCCGCTGCCGTCCGCGAGGGCGGCATGATCCGACGCGGGTTCAACTCCGATCTCGACGGACTCACCGCGCTCGGCGCGGAGGGGAAGACCTTCATCGCCGGCCTCGAGGCGCGGGAGGCCGGACGGACGGGTATCCCGACCCTCAAGGTCGGGTTCAACTCGGTCTTCGGGTACTACATCGAGATCACCCACGCCCATGCGGCGAAGGTCCCGCCCGAGTACGTGAGAAAGCAGACGCTCCGCAATGCGGAGCGGTACATCACGCCGGAGCTCAAGGAGCACGAGGATCACGTCCTGCACGCCGAGGAGCGGAGCCGGGACCTCGAGTACCGGATCTTCGTCGAGCTCCGGGACCGCGCCGCGGCGGATCTTCCCCGGATCCGGCTGGCGGCGGGGATCCTCGCCCGTCTCGACGTGCTTCTCTCCCTCGCCCAAGTGGCCCGGGAGGAGAAGTACGTCCGGCCGGAAGTCGATGACGGGACCGCCATCGAGATCCGCGACGGCCGCCACCCCGTGCTGCAGAAGGTCCTGCCCTCGGGGGGCTTCGTGCCCAACGATCTCGCCCTCGACTCCGCGGGAGATCGCCTGTTCGTCATCACGGGCCCCAACATGGCGGGCAAGTCCACGTTCATCCGGCAGGCGGCGCTCCAGGTCATCATGGCCCAGATGGGGGGGTTCGTGCCTGCGACCTCGGCCCGCGTGGGGATCGTGGACAGGATCTTCACGCGGATCGGCGCCTCCGACGACCTCGCCCGAGGCAGCTCGACGTTCATGGTGGAGATGACCGAGACCGCGGAGATCCTGAGATCCGCCACGGGACAAAGCCTCGTCATCCTCGACGAGGTCGGCCGCGGCACGAGCACGGAGGACGGGCTCGCCATCGCCTGGGCCGTGACGGAGCACCTCGCGAAGGAGGTCGGCGCGCGTACGCTCTTCGCGACCCACTACCATGAGCTCGCGGACATCGCCCGGAGCACGGCGGGCGTGCGGAACCTCAACGTCCTCGTCCGGGAGTGGGGCGACGAGATCATCTTCCTCCACAAGATCGTGGAGGGCAGCACGGATCGGAGCTACGGCATCCACGTGGCCCGGCTCGCGGGGCTGCCCGAACCCGTCTGGCGGCGGGCGGGCGAGATCCTCGGCCGTCTCGCCGCCCGCGACGTCCCCGCGGCCCTCGGCGCGACGGCGGAAGCGCCGGGGCCGGGCCGCGAGCGGCAGCTCTCGCTCTTCGACGAGGTCGAGGATCCCCTGCGGACGGCGGTGCTCGCCCTCGATCCCGACCGCCTGACGCCCATCGACGCGCTCCTGCGGCTCCGGGAGCTCCGGAGCCTCGCGGAACAGCGCGGGGCATGAGCCTTACGGAGCGCGATCTCGCCCATCTCCTCGTCGCCCTCGTTCTCCTGCTGGCGGCGGCCCACGGCGTGGGTTATCTCTTCCAGCGCTTCCGGCAGCCGCGCGTCATCGGAGAGATCCTCGGCGGCATCCTGCTCGGCCCCACGCTTCTCGGCCGCGTCCTGCCCGACGTCTACCAGGCGGTCTTCACGGGACACGCTCCAACTTCGAGCGTGCTCGGGGCGATCTACCAGCTCGGCCTCGCGCTCCTCCTGTTCTGTTCCGGCGTGGAGATCCGCTCGCGGCTCACCGGAGACGAGCGACGAGCCGTGGTGGCTATCGCGGTCGCGGGCACCGCAGTGCCCTTCTTCGCGGCGCTGGGCGCCGGATCTCTCCTCGATCTCTCGATGTTCCACGGGGCGGCCGCCACGGACCTCTCCTTCGACCTCGTCCTCGCCGTGGCCACGGCGGTGACGAGCATCCCCGTCATCTCTCGGATCTTCCTCGACCTCGGCCTCCTCGACACCCCCTTCGCACGCATCGTCCTCGGCGCCGCCGTGCTCGAGGACGTCCTTCTCTACGTCGTCCTGGCCCTCGCGCTCTCCCTGTCCTCGGATCCCGGGCAACGGGGCTTCCAGCTCTCGTCGCTGCTCGGCCTCGAGCCGGGAGGCGCGGCCGCGGTCCTTTTCCACGTCGTCGCGACGCTCCTCTTCTTCGCCTTCGCCTTCGGGCCGGGCCGCCGCGTCTACGCGGCCGTGAGCCGCTTCCGGTTCAACGTCCTGAGCCGGGGAAGTCCCATCGGGCATCTCCTCGTCTTCCTCCTCGTCCTCTGCGGGATCTCCATCTTCCTCGGCATCAACGTCGTGTTCGGAGCCTTCCTGGCGGGGATCATCGCGGGAGCGGCGCCGGACACGGGGACAGAGGCCCGCGAAGCCATCAAGCAGTTCTCGGCCGGCTTCTTCATCCCCGTGTACTTCGCGCTCGTGGGCCTCCGGCTCGACCTCGTGCGCGACGTGCCATGGCTCTTCCTTGGCGCGTTCCTCGTCGCCGCCTCGATCCTGAAGGGAGTCGGCGTGTACGCCGGCGCGAGGTTCGCGGGGCGGGATCGAGGCGCCGCCGTGAGCTTTGCTGTGGCCATGAACGCGCGCGGAGGCCCCGGGATCGTCCTCGCGTCCGTCGCGCTCGACGCCGGACTCATCGACGTGCGGGCGCACGTCGCCCTCGTCCTCGTGGCCATCGTGACGTCGCTGGCGGCGGGGACCTTCCTCGATGCCGCGGTCCGGAGCGGGCGCCGGCTCCACTGAGCGCTGGAGATCAGGTTCGGATGCCCTCGAGGAGCACGACGCCGGCCGAGGCGAAGAGGACGACCGGAAGCCAGGCGCCGAGGAGGGGCGAGACGAGCTGGCCCCGCTGGCCGAGCTCGAGGAGCACGGCGGAGAAGGAGTAGAACACGGCGGACAGGACGACGCAGAGGCCCACCGAGACGAGCATGCTCCGGCGGCGGCGACGCGCCACGAGGGGGACGCCGAGCAGGATGAGGACGAGGGGCGTGAACCCGTAGGTCACGTGGCTGTGCGCGAGGACGAGGACGTCCAGCCGGTGCGGGTTCTTCCGGTAGAGATCCCGGAGATCCGAGAGGGAGAGGAAGGCGCGGCCCCGCTTCTCGACCTCGATGTTGCGCGGAAGGAGGTCCGTGAGGACGCGCTCGCGGGTGCCGTCGGCTTCCGTTGCGTACCAGCCGGGCCCGGCCGGTCCCCCGTCGAGGAACGCGAGGCTCGCGAACGTCTCGCGGCCCTCGAGATGGCCGAGGGACTCGCTCGGGACCCAGAGCACGGAGTGCATGACGCGCGCGGCGACGTCGTAGCTTCCGCAGGCGAAGCGGCTGCCGAAGCCGTCGAGGATGATGGGGATGTCCGTGTAGAGGCGATCCGTCTTGCCCTTGAAGAGGCGCTCCATGACGAGACAGTTCCCCGCCCGCGCGGGAATCCAGGTCTCGCGGGCGACGACGAGGAGGAGGCTCACGGCCGCCGCGGCGAGGCCCACGGGCAGGAAGATCCGGAGGAAACCGGCACCGGCGGCGAGATGGGGGACGATCTCGTTACCGCGGTCGAGATGGTGGACCGTGTACATGGCCGCCATCAGGAGGGCGAAGGCGCCGAGCTGCGAGATGTACCAGACCGGGACGTTGAGGGCGTAGTAGCGGAGGAGGCCGCCATAGAGGGTCCAGCCCTGCGTGGCGAAGGCCTCCGCGGCCTCCTGGTGTTCCTGGAGGTGCGCGAAGAAGTGGATGACGAGATACATCCCGGCGAGGAACACCGAGGAGACGAGCCACGTCCCGAGGAACAGGCGGAGGACGTGCCGGTCGAAGATTCCCGTTCCGGGGATCACGCCCGGACCACCCGCCGGCCGAGGACGAGAGAGAGGGCGAGAAGAGCGATATTGCCGAGGAAGAGCGCGAGCGGGGCGGGCAGCCGGCCGTCGCGGGAGAGGGAGAGGCCGAGCATGACGAGGGGGTAGTAGACGGCCGCCATGGTCACGAATCCGACCAGGATGACCGTGGTCCTGTTGGCGAGTCGCAGGCGGATGCCGAGGATCGCACCGAGAAGCGCGAACACGAACGCCGCGCCGGCGAAGGCACCCCGGAACCAGAACTCGGTCATGAGGATCCTGGCCTTTCGCGGCGTGCCGCGCGCCGCGCCGGAGAGGAGTTCCTCGAAGGACATCTCCCGCTCCCGGCGCCCCTGGACCGATTCGCCGATGAGCCGGTCGACGTTGACGCGGACGCGGAGCGTTCCGCTTCGCTGCACGCCCTCGGGGGTCGAGAAACGGCAGTTGACGAGATGGAAAGTCACCTCGCGCGTCCGGGGGTGGAAGACGGGCCGGGCCAGCTCCGCGTGGTAGTCGCGGTCCTTGGCGCCCTTCTCGTCGAGCTTGAGGACGTAGAAGTCCTCGAGCATGAGATTGCCCTCGGCATCCCGCCGGCGGCCCTTCCAGTGGCACTTGAAGCTCTTCTCCGAGATCTCCATGCTCGGGAGCTTCATGAGGGACTCGACGTCCATGATGAACTCCCGCGTGAGGGTGCGCGCCCGGAACTTCCCGGCCGGCATGGCGGAATCGGCGAGGAGGATGAGGAGGAGCATGGCGGCGGAACCGACGGCCGCTGCAGGAAGCAGGAGACGGCCCGCAGGGACGCCGGCGGCCCCGGCCGCGGCGACCTCGCCGTCGGCGGCGAGGCGGCCGTAGGTGAAGATCGTCCCCGCGAGGATCGTGAAGGGCACGAGGAGCGTGAGGAACCAGAGTCCGTGATCGAAGGCGCGGGCCATGACGAAGGTCATGCCGGCGCCGTCAGCCCGCTGGGTGACGAGGGCAATGGCGAAGATGAGGAAGAGGAGGACCACTGCGGCGAAGGTCACGCCGATGTTGAGCAGAAGCTCGAGGAGGATGTAGCGCTCGAGGGTCTTCACGGCCGGACGGCAGGATACGAAGGAATGCCGGGCGGATCTCCCGCCGTCCGCCGGGGGGTGCGGTGGCTCAGTGACCGTGCCCGTCGTCGCGGTGGTTCGGAGTGACGCCGGGGGTCTCGGGCTGCGGGAGGAGATCGGCGAGCTTCTTCCGGAAGTTTCCGTCGATGGAGTACTCGGCGAGGGTCACCACGAACTCGGATCCGGACCAGCGGAGGTACCACTCCTGCCCCGTCTTCGCTCCGACGGTGAGCGTGTGCTGGCGGCCGTCCTTCATCGTGAGCGTCACCGTGGATCGCGGCTTGTCGAAGCCATGCTCGGGTTTCGCTCCCGCTCCCACGAGCTTCGAGGCGTAGACGCTCGTGAGGCCCCAGAGAAGACTGTCGACCTTGCCTGTGTCGAGGATCGTGCCCGCCGCCGGAGCCGATTCCGTCGTCGTGACGAGATGCCAGTCGGTCTCCACGGGACCGGATTCAGCGGGGGCGGACTCGGGGGCCGACTCCGACGCCGCCCGGGCGCGGGGCCGCTTCTCGAGGGCGTAGACGGTGTCGTCGAAGGCCACTCGGACCTGGGCAACGTCGTCCTTCTCGACCTTGAAGTAGTTGCGATCGCCCCAGGAATCCGCATCGGCCTTGACGCTGTCGGGATCGAGGCCGCCGGCGTAGACGGCATCGGAGGCCGCCGCCCGCACGAGGAAGCGATCCGAGGCGGCGGCGCTGAAGTCCATGGGGTCCTGGTTCTTCTCCCCGCCCTTCACGCCGATGCGGCGGCCGACGTAGACGTGGGCGACGTCGGCGCCGTCCGCCGTCGTGACGCGGATTTCGCGGACGTGGCGCCCCGCGGAAACCCCGAGGGCCTCGTGTTCCGTGGCGGCTTCGGTCCGGGGCGGCCCGGACCGGAGGTCGGCGATCTTCTGGATGAGCTCCTTGACGGCGTTCTCGCGGACGGGGTAGTTCCCGAGGGAGGCGATGACCCACTTCTTCGGGTCGTCGGTGCTCCGCTGGAGGACGATCCTGTTCCCGTGATCGTCCCGGATCGTCACGGAGGCGACGGCTTTCGCCACGTCGATGGCCGTGCTGCCGTTCTCTCCAGGCGCCATGAGGCCGAGAAAGAGCGCCTTGCGCTCCACCGCTGCGACGACACCGGCGCCGGTATCGGGGAGCAGGAACAGGAGGAGTCCCTGGAGCAGGGCTACGCCGAGGAGGATCCAGTTGATGCGCGACACGTCAGCGACGAGCTTCGAAGCCATCGTCCGTCTCCCGTCTCCCGTCAACGCCGCGGATCGAGGGTCATGGGCCGCCGGTTGGCGCGCCAGAACGCCCAGCCGATGCCGAGGAGGACCGTCGCGGCCGCCGGGACGAGGTAGTTGACCAGGGTGATCATGCGCCTCTCCCCATCCTCGCAGGTTTCGAGGGGCCGGACCGAGCGGCCGCGGGAACGGATCTTCACGAGGGCCTCGTCGGCCAGCGTCCAGTCGAGGACGTTCAGGAAGAACTCGAAGTTCTCGCGGAAGTGCGAGTAGGTCTGGCTCGTGCGCTCGGAGTAGTCGTAGATGAGGTCTCCGACGAAGTCCGAGTCGCCGATGACGACGATGCGCGTGTCCTTCTCGCTCTCGCGGAGCGTTCCCTTGCGAACGTCCTCCGGACGCGAGGCCGGCGCGGTCTCAGCCGGTGCGGAGGCCGGAGCGGATTCGGGGCGCGACTCGGCCTCCTTGAGCGACGGGGTCCCCGGAACGGGGCGATCGGCGAACCAGGAGCGGAAGCGCCCGGAGAGGGCCACGGCCAGGGTGGACGGCGTCTTCGTCACGGGCTCCGCGTAGGCGACCCGGGGATCGAAGGCCGTGGGCGAGGCCTCGGTCCAGGATTCGGCGCTGCTCCGGACGAGGACGGTGTGCTCGATGCCTCCGAGCCTGTCCTCCCGGAGCCGGAGCGGGCTCGCCCACGCGAGCTGAAGGAGCTCCCGGTCCTGCGTGATGAGATGGGACGCGTCCATGCCGCTGGGATCGACGACGACGAAGTATGGGTAGGGCCGATCCTCGCGCGGGACGTCCGGGATCTCGAAGGGGACCTTGACGTTCTGGCGGTCGAGGACCACCGAGGAGTCGAGCTCGACGCCGATGTGGCCGAGCCAGTCCGTGAGACCGGAGACGACCTTTCGGGCGGCCCAGGGCTGCCAGCTCGTGGCGGCGAGCTCGAAGGACTCGAGCGCCATGACGAGCCGCCCGCCCGACATGACGAACTGGTCGACGGCGTACACGGCCGCCTCGGAGAGGTTCGCGGGCCTGAAGAGGACGAGGACGTCGACGTTGGCGGGGATGGAAGGCTTCTCGTCGAGAAGATTCACGGCCTCGACGTTGTATTCCGACTCGAGAAGCCCCTTCACCGCCGCGTGCGTGTCCCGCGGGCCCATGCGGGGGTCCTGACGGGACGCGTCCGGGAAGGTGGCGACGCCGATGGTCTTCACGGCGCCGGGAATGATGCGGTTCAAGGCTGCGTCGATGCGGGCGCGGATGTCCGCGGCGCTGAAGGGTTCGCTCGGGCGGAAGAGCCCGGAAAAGACGGCACGGTCGCCGACCGAGATCCGGAGGTCGCAGAAGAACTCGAGGATCGCCGTGAGCTCCTCGTTCGGGTACTGGTAGATCCGGAGCCCCTCGCGGCCGAGCTTCTGGAGGTCCGAGCGCGAGAGCGTCTCGGGGTCCGTGATCTCGGAGGTGAAGCGGTCGCCCCCCTCCGTCTTGAGGTCCTTGAAGACCGACTCGAGGTGCTCCCGCAGGACCTCATGCCCCGCCGGCAGCCCCTTGGCCGAGAGCAGCCCGCGGACTGCCACGGGCTCCCGGGTCCGCGCGAAGACCGAGGTCTCGCCCCGGTAGGAGGCCAGGACCTCGCGGATCGTCTTCGTGAGGACGTACTCGAGATTGCGGAGGCGGAACGTGAAGGTCCCCTCGCGGAAGTCGAAGACCTCCGGGAGGAAGTCGGCGCGCCGGATCGTGCGCGACTGGCCTCCGAAGTCCACGCGGATCGCGAGGTAGTAGGAGCCGACGCCCCGCTCCCGCTTGTTCTCGAAGGTGTAGATCTCGGGCTTGATCCGGAAG
>CAYQRN010000056.1:0-22228 GCA_964419995.1 uncultured Planctomycetia bacterium | reverse complement strand
GACGGCATCAGCCTTCTGCAGACGGCGGAAGGCGCGATGAACGAGGTCAACACGATCCTCGTCCGGCTCCGCGAGCTTTCGGTGCAGGCCGCCAACGGCACGGTCTCGAACGAGGACAAGGAGACGCTCGATCAGGAGTTCCAGCTCCTCGTGTCGGAGATCGGCCGGATCGCCCAGGCCACGGAGTTCAACGGCGTCGCCCTTCTCGACGGGACGACGGGCGCCGTGACTTTCCAGGTGGGCAGCGGCACGTCCACGGGCATCGACACCCTCGATGTCACGCTCGCGTCGATCCTGCCGACGTCGCTCGGGCTCGCGGCGCTCGACATCGGTTCCGGCGGCGACCAGCACGCGGCCATCCAGGCCATCGACACCGCCATCGACACCGTGACGCAGCTCCGCGGCGACTTCGGCGCCGCCCAGAACCGCCTCACGAGCACCATCGCCAACATCGCTGTGGCGGCGGAGAATCTCTCCGCAGCGGAATCCCGCATCCGCGATGTCGACGTGGCGTCCGAAACCGCCGAACTGACAAGGACTTCCATCCTCCAGCAGGCGTCCATCTCCATCCTGTCCCAGGCCAACATCCAGCCTCAGGCGGCCCTCACCCTGCTCCGACAATAGGAACAGGGGGAACCCGGCGGGGTCACCCGCCCCGCCGGGCTCCTCGACCCGTCCGCCACACGGGCGATACGGGAACCGGTAGGGCCGCGCGGACGCCCCGGCAACGGCAGCATCGGAGGTTTCGACCATGGCGGAGATCAGCGGACTCCCGGCCTTCTCCTTCGGAGGCCTCGCCACGGGCCTCGACACGAACAGCATCATCCAGAAGCTGGTCGCGCTCGAGAGACGCCCCATCACGAATCTCCAGAAGGAACGCCGCGGACTCGAGACGGAGCGCTCCGCCTGGAGCACTCTCCGCACGCGGCTCGAGGCCCTCGAGGCGGCGGTACGGGACATGGACCTCTCCTCCGAGTTCCGCGCCTTCAGCGCCACCTCCGGGAACACGACGGCCTTCACGGCAACGGCCTCGGGCGCCGCCACGGCCGGAACCTGGGAGATCGACGTCGTCTCCCTCGCCCGGGGAGAGAGCCGCTCCACGGGGGGTTTCGCGTCGGCCACCGACATCGCCGGCACGGGGACGATCCGGATCGTCTCCGGCGGATCCAACCACGACGTGGCCATCAACACCGGAGCCTCCACCCTCGAGGGGATCCGCGACGCCATCAATGCTTCAGACGCTCCCGTCCGCGCCTCGATCATCGACGACGGCAGCACCGGGACGCCCTTCAAGCTCGTTCTCACCGCCGAGGAAACGGGGACCGCCGCGGCCTTCACCGTGGACCTGAGCCAGTTCGACGGCGACATCCCGGCATTCAACTTCGACACCCAGCTCCAGGCCGCGGCCGACGCCCATATCCGGGTCGACAACCTCGACGTCTGGCGGGGTTCCAACGTCATCACCGACGTCATCGACGGCGTGACACTCGATCTCTCGACGACCGCGTCCGACGTCTCCCTCACCGTCGAGACGGACCTCGAGGCCGTCAAGGGGAAGATCGAGGCCTTCCGCGACGCCTGGAACGACGTCGTCGGGTTCATCGACGGGCACTTTGCGCGGAATGAGAGCGGCACGGCGGCGTCCCGGCTCTTCGGAGACGGCGGGCTCCAGCGGGTCCAGCGGGATCTCCGCACGATCCTCGCCGACTCCTACAGCGACGTCACGTCCACCTACGAGTCCCTCTCTTCCATCGGTATCCGGACGGGGAGCGACGGCCGCATGACCATCGACGATTCCGAGCTCGACGCGGCGCTGGAGGCGGACTTCGATGGCGTCACGAACCTCTTCACGGACGGCACGGCCGGTGTCGCGGCCGCACTCAAGTCCAGATTCTCGGGCTACCTTTCATCCGTCGACGGGCTGATCTCGGCGCGCACCGAGGGCCTCGACCGCCGGGTGGACTCCGTCGACGACCGCATCGCGGTCCTCGAGGACAGGCTCGAGACCTACGAACTTTCGCTCATGAAGCGCTACGCGACTCTCGAGCAGGTCGCGGGGCGCTGGCAGGCGCAGGGAGGCGTCCTCACGCAGGCGCTCCTCGGTCTCTGACGGCGACCGGGGAATCCATCGGGTCGTGCATGGAAGGGGAGAGAGAATCATGAGTCGTCCGAATGCGGCAGCGAGCTACGTGGAGTCGCAGGTCCTCGCGGCGTCTCCGGTGAAGCTCGTGTCGCTCATGTTCGAAGGCGCGCTCCGGGCCCTCGACAGGGCCGCGCGCCAGGTGGCTTCGCAGGACCGGGCGGGCGCAGGCCGGTCCCTCTCGAAGGCGTACCACATCGTCTCGGAGCTCCGCTGCTCCCTCGACATGGAGAAGGGGGCAGACATCGCTTGCGGCCTCGACCGCCTCTATGGATTCGCCATGGACCGGGTAGCCCGGGCCAACGCGTCCCGGGACGCGAAGCTCATCGGAGAGGCTTCGGAGGTCCTTCGCACGCTCAAGTCCGCCTTCGACGGGGTTGACGGGAAGGAGGCATAGGTGGCGACCACGCCGGCACCCGATCTCTGGCCTCCGGTCCGCGAGCTCAGATCGCTCTCGCGGGTCATACTCGCCGCCCTCGAGCAGGACGACTTCGACACGGTCAAGCGCCTCGCGGAGCGGAGCGACGTCCTGCTCCGGCAGGTCACGGCGGCGCTGCAGGCCCGGAACGACTCCGCCGACCGGAGCGAGCGGATCGAGATCGAAGCCTCGCTCCGGGATCTGCAGACCGTCAACCGGGCCATCGTGGCCCGGATCGAACGGCAGAAGGCCGAAGCCCTGGCGGCCCTGCGGGAGACCCGCAACGCCAGGCTCCGGATCGCTTCCTGGCGCGACTCCCGCGCCGGCGGCGGCTTCGACGGCCGGGCATAGCCCGACACCGGGGCGATCGCCGGATCAGGAACCCTCGCGCCAGTCGAGCGACCGGCTCCGGACGATCCGGCCGTGCGCATCGAGTCCGAAGGCCGAGATCACGGCGCCGGAGGGTCCGGCGCCGGCGTCCTCCCGCACCGTGAAGACCGCGCGCCCCGCGTCGTCGAAGACGCCGAGAAGCTGGCGGACCGTTCCTTCCCGCGAGCGGATCTCCACGGCCGCCGTGTTCCCGGCGGCGCCTCCTGTGCAGACGACCGTGATGGCAAGCACACCATCCCGCCGAACCGCCGACGCAACGGTCACGTCCGGATTCCGCGGCGGCGCCGACTCCGACGTCACGAGGGCTTCCGGAGGGGCATCCCGGAAGAGGGAGAGGCGGCGTTGCCGGAGGACATCCATCCGTCCGGGGAAGACCTGGAAGTACATGCCCCAGCCGGGCGCCACCATCGCCAGATCCTCGAGAACGATGCCGCGACCGCTTCGCAGCGCCTGCCGCGCCGCCGCCAGGCGTCGCCCGTTCTCCCGCCCTGTCCTCCAGCCGCCGGGTGCGTAGAGAAGGAGGAGCACCGGGAGCAGCAGAAGCGCGACCGAGGCCGCCCTCCGCCCTCTCCGCCCGCACGATGCCCGGAACCGATGCAGGAGAAGGGCGAGAGACACCCAGAACAGCGACGAGATCGTGCAGTACCGTGACGCCGCCGCCAATTCCGCCCCCGCGCTCCGCGCCCGCCCGAAGGCTGTCATGGCGGCGGCGAGGAGCGGGACGAGACCGAGAGCGAGGGTCGCCGTGGAGGCCGCATCCCGGCGCGTCCGCCACAGGACGACGACGGAGAGCGCGAGGAAGGCCGCCACACCTCCGGCACCGGCGGCGTGGAGCCAGCCGGCGGGAGCATCTTCGCCGAGGAGGCCGCCGGCGATGAAGGCCGCCGCGAACCGCAGGAAGGCCGCCGGCGACGGAGGCGACCCTCTCGGCGCCGGAGCGGCGTTGTCGCCGAACCAGACCGGCAGGAGATGGTAGACGTAGGCCACCGCGGCGCCGAGGCCGGCGACGCCCCACGCGGCGATGACGGCCGTGCGGCGCCGGCGCGAAAGACCACTCCGCAGGAGAAGCAGCGCGAGCCCGGCGGGCCACACGACGAAACCCGCCATCATCGAGCCGGAAGCCGAGAGCCCGCACCCGATGGCGCCCGCCACGCGACGTGCGCCCGGACTCCCGCCGGAGAGCAGCGCGAGGGCCCCGAGCATCGCGAAGACGCAGAGGGTCACGGTGAGCTGGAAACCCGCGAGCCACGTCGCGTGGGCGTGGAGGGAGAACATGAAGAGGGAGAGCAGGGGAAGGAGGCCACGGGCCGCGCGCCCCGCCATGGCGGCGGCAGCGAGGGCCATGGCCATGACCGCGACGTTCAGGAACATCTCGGCGCGGATGTTCCACCCCGTGAGCGCCGCAAGGCCTCCCATGACGAGCCTCGGCACGGGGATCCGGTGTTCGTTATGGAAGCGGCAGAGCGCGGCCGCGTCGAATCGGCCGCTCCCCGTCGCAACGACATCCTCGAGGACGCTCCACTGATCCACGACGGGGATGTCGACGCCGAAGGCCGCGATGAAGCCAAGGATGACCGCCGGCGGCACCGCAGCGAGGAGGAGCGGAAGGCGGGCGCTGGCGAAGTGGCGGTGCATGAGAGACATCGTCCCGCTCCGGATGGCCGGCCGCCGTACCGGGCCCGCGCGGGCGTGACCGGCGATGCTACGGGGACCCGCGGGGTCCGCAAGGCATCGGCCCCTTCCCAGCCGCGTCCCCGCCGGTTAGTCTCCACGCCGCGCGTGCCACGATCCGCCGCGGAGCCGGTCGCCGTTCCGGCCCCTGCCTTCGGGGAACCCCGAGACCATGACCCAGCGCGAGGCCAGCGACGCACCCCTCATCGCCATCATCGGCGGCTGCGGCCGTGTCGGCCTGCCGCTCGGGGTCCGGCTCTCCCTGGCGGGGTTCCGCACGCTCCTCGTCGACATCAACACCGAGGCCGTCCGGACGGTGCGCGCGGGGCGCTTCCCGTTCCTCGAGGAGGACGGCGACGCGCAACTCGGCGACGCCCTCCGGGCCGGCCTCCGGGTCACGACGGACCGGACCGAGGCCGCTGCGGCCGGCGTCTTCATCTTCGTGACGGGCACACCCGTTGACGAGTACCTGACGCCCAAGATGTCCGAGGTGGATGCCGTCCTCGCCGAGTATCAGGATCTCCTCCGCGACGGCCATCTCGTCATCCTGCGGTCGACGCTCTGCCCCGGCGCCATGGACCACGTGCTCCACCGCCTGCGGGCGACCGGACGGCGCCTGCGCCTCGCCTACTGCCCCGAGCGCGTCGCTCAGGGCCGGGCCCTCGCGGAGATCGGCTCGCTGCCCCAGATCATCGCGGCCTTCGACGAGGAGAGCTTCCGGCAGGCGGCCGGGGTCTTCGCAAGCCTGGCGCCGGCCATCATCCGGCTCACCCCCGCGGAGGCCGAGATCGCGAAGCTCATGGCCAACGCCTGGCGCTATCTCGAGTTCGCCATCGCCAACCAGTTCTACATGCTGGCCGAGGGCCGTGACCTCGATTTCTACCGCATCTACGACGCCATCCGGCTCGACTACCCTCGGGCGGCATCCTGGCGCTCCCCGGGGCTCACGGCGGGTCCCTGTCTCTTCAAGGACACGATGCAGCTCGCGAGCTTCGCGAGACAGTTCTTCCTCCTCGGCCAGGTGGCCATGCACGTCAACGAGGGACTCGCCGATTTCCTCGTCCATCGCGTCGGCGAGCGCCTCGGCGGCCCCCTGCGGGACCGCGTCGTGGGCCTCCTCGGCATGACGTTCAAGGCGGACTGCGACGACACGCGCTCATCCCTGAGCTTCCGCATCCGCAAGGCCCTCGAGTTCCACGGCGCCCGCGTCTTCTGCCACGACCCCTGGCTCGCGAGCTCGACGCCGCTCGCCGATGTCCTCGCTCGCTCCGAGATCCTCGTGATCGGCGCGCCCCACCGGGAGTACGCCGACCTGCCGGCGGACCGGCCGATCCTCGACGTCTGGGGGAAGCACGGCCGCCACTCCCTCGACGTCCTCCCGGGGACGGGGAGCGCCGCGCGATGAGCCCCCGCATTCTCGTCACCGGCGCCGCGGGCTTCATCGGAGGCTACGTCGTCGAGGAGTTCCTGAACGCCGGCTACGAGGTCGTGGGCCTCGACAACTTCTCGAAGTACGGCCCCGTGTCGCGGAGCTTCGACGGGCATCCGCGCTGGACGTTCCACGAGGGCGATGCCCGGGATGCGGGCCTCGTCCGCCGCCTCCTTTCGGGGTGCGACCACTTCCTCGCCGGCGCCGCCCGCATCGGCGGCATCGCCTACTTCCACAGCTACGCCTACGATCTCCTCGCGGAAAACGAGCGCATCACGGCGGCCGCCTTCGACGCGGCGCTGGACGCCCGGAGGTCCGACCGCCTGCAGAAGATCACGGTCATGAGCTCGAGCATGGTGTTCGAGTCCACGACCGAGATCCCGACGCCCGAGGGAGCCGAGCTGCGCTCGCCGCCGCCCCGGAGCACGTACGGGTTCCAGAAACTCGCCTGCGAGTACTTCGCCCGGGGCGCCGCCGCGCAGTATGGACTCCCCTACACCATCGCGCGGCCATTCAACTGCGTCGGCATCGGCGAACGGCGCGCGCGGGGGGATCGGGAGATCCTCTCGGGCGACGTGAAGCTCGCCATGAGCCACGTCGTGCCCGATCTCGTCCAGAAGATCCTGCGCGGGCAGGATCCGCTCCATATCCTCGGGGACGGGACCCAGGTCCGGCACTACACATGGGGCGCGGATCTCGCCCGGGGCATCCGGATCTGCGTTGAGCACCCGGCCGCGACGGGGGAGGACTTCAACCTCGCCACGCCGGAATCCACCACTGTCCTCGATCTCGCCCGCCTCATCTGGGACAAGATCCAGCCCGGCCGGCCCTTCCGCTGGGTCTCCGATCCGCCCTTCCCCCACGACGTGCAGGTCCGCATCCCGGACACGCGGAAGGCTCGCGACGTCCTCGGCTTCATGGCGGAGACATCCCTCCCGGAGATGCTCGACGTCGTCATCCCCTGGATCGCCGAGCAGATCCGGCGGGGCACGATTTGAGCCCTCCCCCCCGCGAGAGGGCGGAGCCCGGCCCCGGTTCCGTTCAGATCATCGTCCCCGTGCGCAACGAGGGGGACGGAATCCGGCGCCTCCACGCCGCCCTCGCCGGGGCCGGCGCGGCCTTCGATGTCCTCCGGTTCGTGTACGATTCGGATGACGACAGCACCCTCCCCCACATCCGCGATCTCCGGGCCAAAGACCCGCGGGTCGAGGCCCTGCGCAACGACACGGGTCCCGGGGTCGTCAACGCGCTCCGCCACGCCTTCGCACGCTGCCAGCCGGGTCCCGTCATCGTCCTCATGGGCGACTCCTCGGACGATCTCTCGAACCTCCCGGCGATGGTGCAGGCCTGGCGCAGCGGCGCGACGATCGTGTGCCCGTCGCGGCACATGCCCGGCGGACGCCTCGAGGGCGGCCCCTGGCTCAAACGCCGGCTCTCGCGGCTCGCGGGTCGCTCCCTCTTCCGTCTCGGCCTTCCCGTCTCGGATCCCACGAACAACCACAAGCTCTACGACGGCGCCTGGCTCGCCGGAACCCGCATCGAGAGCCGGCGCGGCTTCGAGGTGGCCCTCGAGCTCTGCTACCGGGCGCTCCGCGAGGGGCGGGTCCTCGTGGAGATGCCGTCGGTCTGGCGGGAGCGGACCGCCGGCCGGAGCCGGTTCCGGCTCCTGCGCTGGCTTCCGGGCTACCTCCGGTGGTATCTGAGGACGGCGGCGCACCTGATCCGCCGGCGCTTCCGCCCGCGCGCCGTGCCGCCGCCCTGACTGCCATGGACTCCGACTACGCGAGGCGCTACGCCGAGCTCCACGCCCGCCACTGGTGGTGGCGCGCCCGGGAGCGACACGTCCTCCGGTGGATCCGCCGGCTGGCGGCGGGGCGCCGCCTCCGCATCCTCGACATCGGCTGCGGCGACGGATTCCTCTGGCCCGCCCTCGCTCCCTTCGGAGACGTCGAGGGGATCGAGCCGGACGGGTATCTCGTGCCGGGGGATTCCCCGAACCGTCCCCGCATCGAACACTCGACCTTTCCCGGACGGCCCCGCACCGAACGCTACGATCTCATCCTCATGCTCGACGTCCTCGAGCACATCGAGGACGACGTCGCCGCGCTCCGCGCCGCGCGGGAACTACTCGTCCCGGGAGGCCATCTCCTCGTCACGGTCCCGGCCCTCCGGATGCTCTGGAGCGAGTTCGACGACGTGAACCGCCACTTCCGCCGCTACCGCCGCGGCGAACTCGCGGATCGGATGCGGGCGGCGGATCTCGCCGTGGTGAGCGCCCGGTACTACTACGTCTGGCCTGTCCTGCCTCTCCTCGCCCGGCGGTTCCTCTTCCGGGCCCGCAACGCCGCGGAGAGCCGGTTCCTCCGGATCCCCCCGCGCCCCGTCAACGCGATCCTCGAGGCCGTGAGCGCCGCCGAGCACGCCGTCACGCGTGTGATTCCCGCGCCCATCGGCGGGTCCATCACGGCCGTGGCGCGGCGGCCCGGCGATCGTGCCCCTTCTCAGTAGACGGTGACGGCGATGGGCCGCGTGAAGGCGAAGTTGGCCCCGGCCCAGTTCGGAATCCCGACGAGCGCCTGGAGCACGAAGGTCATCCCCGACGGCACGCCGAGCGGCACCGTGGCCTGGACCTGCGCATAGGCGGACGGACAGGCGAGGATGGGGCTCTGGAGATCGAGGATTCCCGAGAAGAGGACGACGACGGGGAAGTCGAGCGCGAGGCCGTTGAGGGCTCCCGGCACGGCGACGCAGCTTGTCGAGGAGAGCGAAGCTCCGATGACCCAGGGCGCGCCGTAGGCGTCGGAGCGCACCATGAGCGTCACGGACTCGCCGGCCAGGGCCACGGCCGTGGCCGGCGTGCAGGAAAACCCATGGCAGAAGTCCCCGGCGGTGGCGGAGACGCCGCTCCACCGGAAGGCGACGGCCCCGGCGGGGTACTGCGCAAGGGAGGCTTCAGCGAGAAGCGGAAGGAGCAGGAGCGCGGCAAACGCCCCGGATGTCACGGGTCGGTGCATGGCATGTCCTTTCGAGTGTCGGGTCCTTTCCGGCGCGGCAGGCGCCGCGAGGCGCACCCTGAGCTTACACTCTCCGCGGCGATACCGGGAAGGTGCCCGAAGTCCTGCGCCGGGGGGGTCGGCGGCGGATCGTCATAGGATCCGGGGACGGCAGCCCACGGAGGCATCATGGCCATCCGCCACCGCATGACGAACGTCCTTCTCATTCTCGTCCTCGCCGCCGCGGCGCGGGCCCAGGGCCCCGGCGCGCCGTGGCGGCCCCTCGATGAGAAGCTGCCCCCGGGTGTCGCGGCCTTCGAGGCCGCCTTCGAGGGGCCCCTGCGAGCCCTCCTCGTGACGGCGGATCTCGGCCGGGACACCGTCGAGCTCAAGCCGATCCTCTCGAGAGCTCCCTCCGGCAAGGAACCCCTCACGACGCTGGCGGCCGGAGCCGTGGCCGCCATCAACGCATCCTTCTTCGACATGGAGTCCACGCCCTGCCGCGTCATCGGATGGCTCGTCATCGACGGCGCGAAACTCGCGGACCCGACGTCCTTCGTCACGCAGAAGGAGACCCGCTATCCCGTCGCCCGGGCCGCCGTGGTCGTGGCTTCGAGCAGGACCCCCGCGTTCCGCTGGGTGCGGGAACAGGGCGGGCGCATCGTGCTCTCGGACGACCCCGTCCCGAACCGCACGGGCGCCGCCGCGCCGGAGCCCCGGACGGGCGAGCCCGCGGCGCAGGTCCGCCACGCCCTCGCTGCCGGTCCCATGCTGCTCCGGGACGGAAAGAAGCGGGTCACGCGCGAGGAGGAACGGATGTTCGTGGCGGACCGCCGCCATCCGCGCACCGCCCTCGGGCGCCGCGGCACGACGCTCTTCCTCCTCGTCGTGGAGGGCCGATGCGCCGCGAGCCGGGGCGTCACGCTGGACGAGCTCGCGGGGATGCTCCTCGACCTCGGCGCCACCGACGCCCTGAACCTCGACGGCGGCGGCAGCACGACGCTCGTCCTCAACGGCCGCCTCGCGAATCGTCCCCTCGGCGGCACCTTCGAGCGTCCGGTGCCCACGGCCCTCGCCCTCGTCCCCCGGAAGGCCGACGCCCCGCGCGACTGAGGTTCCGGCCCCGCCGCGCGCCGCCGGCGCGCGGTCACTGCCGGCGCGACCCCGTCCCGCACCAGGCCGGGAGCCCGCCGCGGCCGTCGGCATCCGGCGCCGAGAGCAGCGCCGCCGCCCAGGCCGCCGTGGTCCAGACCTCGCCGAAGGAGACATCCGTGTTCGACTCCATGGCGATGGACTCATGCCAGGGCGAGGGTTGGAGCGACCCGTCGGGCGCGCGGGCGAGGATGAGGAGGCGGCGGACGGCGCGACTCCAGTCCCGGGCGGCATCGCCGCCGAGCGCCGTGGCGGCGAGGCCCGAGTAGAAGATGTGCTGCATGAGGGACGCGTGGCCACCCAGCACATCCCCCGCGTGGGCGAGGAGCCAGGTCTCCATCTTCGGAAACCACGGCTTGTCCCCCACCTCGAGGTGCCGGAAGCCGAGCCATGCGGCGGCGGTCCGCCCCACGTTGCCGATGCCCTTCTGGCCCGGCTCGGCCGAGTAGCCGACGCCACCGTCCTCGCTGCTCGAGAGCGCGAGATACTCCCCGGCCCGGAGGATCGCGCCGCGGTCCACTTTCACGCCGGCGGCCTTCGCTAGGCCGAACCCCGAGACGACCGTCGCCGCCATGATGTTGAGCTCGAGATAGCCGAGGGCGTTCTTTCCGCCGGGGCCATGGGCCCAGCCACCACCCGGCTCCTGCCGCGCGAGCAGGACCTCGACGACGGAGCGGAGCTGCGCCCGGAGCTTCGGGGACGGGCTCCGGACGCAGAGCTCGCCGAGGAAGATGGCTGCGTGGGCGTAGCCCCAGGTCGTCTGGTCCCAGCTCACGCCGGGCTGGCTTCCGAAGTCGCGATCCGGGAGCTGCACGTTGGTCGTCACGAACTTCACGGCCTTCGCGATCTCCGCCGCGTGCCGCCCCCGCGACGCATCGCTTCCGCCCGCGAGCCACGCGAGGCCCGCGACCGAGGCCTGGACCACGGCGCCGTTGCGGCCCGAGAGGGTCTCGGGAAAGCCTCCGTCGCCCGACTGGCGCGATGCGAGCCAGACGAGCGCCTTCTGGCCGATGGCACGACGTGCCGGGCCCTCCGCCGGCTCGGCGAAGTCCTTCCCGCCCTGGGGGACCTTCACCGCGATATCCATGGCCTTCGGCCCCTTCGGACTCTGCCGTTCGACCCGCAGGACCACGGGGCCACCCTGCGATTCGGCGCGCACGAGGCTCCCTGCGAGGAGATCAAGGGAACCCTGTTCGAAGGTTCGCCCATCGACGCCGGCGATGACGTCGCCCTCCCGGAGTCCGGCCTTCTCCGCAGGCCCGCCGGGAAGGAGAAGATCCACCCTGAGTCGCGAGGGCCCCCGATCGGGGCCCTCGGACCCGCGCTCCGCGGCCCGGACCCTCCTCCCGGCCTCGACGGGCGTCGAGGCCGGCTTCGCCGCATCGGAGCCCTTGGCGCCGAGGAGACCGAGATTCCAGAGGTCGCGTTCCGCGAAGGGATCCCGGCCGCGGGTCCCGCCGAAGGGCCACCGCGCGCCGTCCTGGGCCGGCAGGGAGCACGTCATGAGAATCACGGAGGCGGCGAGGGCAGCGCGACGGCATCGCCATCCGGGCGTCGGATTCACGTCGAGGACTCCTTCCGGGACCAACGGGGGCTCCTCACAGGATGCCGACTCCGCCGCGGGTTTGAAACGGGTTCCGATCGGATCGCCACTGGCGGCCGGCGACCATCCGTCCATCGCCGGCGCGGGAGGCAGGCGAACTCGCTCCCTCCCCGGGCGTGCGTTAGGATCCCGGCTCGTACGCGGGAGGTCCGCCGTCCATGTCCGTCATCACGATCAGGAGCTTCCTCGAGGATCGCTGGCAGGACGGCGGCGGGGGGACGACGCACCTTCACGACCCCACCGACGGCTCGGTCCTCGCCGGGATTCCGGCGGTGGCGCCGGATCCCGCTTCCGCCCTCGAGCACGCGCGGCGCACGGGCGGGCCGGCCCTGCGGAGCCTCGGTTTCTCGGAGCGGGCCCGGCGCCTCGCCGCCATCTCGGAGGCGATTCACGGCCACCGCGAGGAACTCATCGAACTCGCCGTCCGCAACGCCGGGGACACGCGGAGCGACGCCAAGTTCGACATCGACGGCGCGACGGCGACGCTGTCGAGCTACGCGCGCCTCGGAGCGACGCTCGGCGACGGCAACGTCCTTCCGGACGGCGACCTCGTCTCCATCGGACGTTCCCCCCGGTTCGCGGGGCGGCACGTGCGCGTCCCCCTCGAGGGCGTGGCGGTCCAGATCAACGCCTTCAACTTCCCGGCCTGGGGCTTCGCCGAGAAGGCCGCGTGCGCCTGGCTCGCGGGAATGCCCGTCTTCGTGAAGCCGGCCACGGCCACGGCCCTCGTGGCCTTCCGCGTGGCCGAAGTCGTCGCGGCCTCCGGCGCCCTCCCGCCCGGAGCCTTCTCCTTCTTCGCTGGGCCGGCGGGATCGCTCCTCGACCACCTCGAAGGGCAGGACGTCCTCGCCTTCACGGGATCCTCCGAGACGGCCGCTCGGATCCGGGCTCACGCCGGCCTCATCCGACGCTCCGTCCGCGTCAACATCGGGGCCGACAGCCTCAATGCCGCCGTCCTCGGCCCGGACGCGGAGGATGCCTCGGACACCTTCGCGCTCTTCGTGAAGGACGCCGCCCGCGAGATGACCCAGAAGGCCGGCCAGAAGTGCACGGCGACGCGGCGCCTCATCGTGCCGCGGGACCGCATCGCCGCTGTCACGGAGGCCCTGGCGGCCCGCCTCGCCGACGTCGTGATCGGCGATCCGCGGGACGCCGCCGTCCGCATGGGCCCCCTCGCCACGGCGGGCCAGCGGCGCGACGTCGAGGAGGGGATCCGCCAGCTCTCCGGCGTCGCGGACGCGGTTCCCGGCCTGCCGCGGGCCCCGGAGGGCACAGGCGCCTTCGTCGGCCCCGCCCTGTTCGTGGCGCGGGACGCGCGGGATGCCGCGCGCCAGGAGCGCGAGATCTTCGGGCCCGTGGCGATGATCCTCCCCTACGACGGGTCGCCCGGAGAGGCCGTGGAGCTCGTGCGGCTCGGCGGCGGATCCCTCGTGGCGGGCGTCTACAGCGACGACCGGGATTTCACGCGCGCCGCGGTCCTCGGCATCCTGCCCTTCGCCGGCCGCGTTCTCATCGGCTGCGGGAAGACGGCCGACATCTCCACGCCTCCCGGCATGGTCCTGCCGGACCTCATCCACGGCGGCCCCGGCCGCGCCGGCGGCGGCGAGGAGCTCGGAGGACCGCGCGGGCTCGCGCTCTACATGCGGCGGGCGGCGCTCCAGGGTCCGGGTCCGCTCATCGAGAAGCTCTTCGGCTGAGGTTTTCCATGGAAACCGACTGGCACTTCATCGACGAGATCCGCGAACGCTTCCTCGAGCTCGATCTCACGGTCCGCGTCACGCACGCGCCGTCGGACACGGGCACGATCGAGCCCAGGCTGCCGCGCCTCCTCGTCCTGCTCCGGGCCTTCCCCATGGGGAGCCTGCTCACGGTCGTACACCGGACGACGGCGGAGCACAGGGAACTCGACATCGAGCAGACGGAGGAGATCCGCGACGCCCTCCGGGAACTCGGTTTCCCGGACGGAACGCCGCGCATCGACGCCCCGGGCGGGTCGAGCCGCGAGCGCGACCTCTTCGACCTCACGGGCACCATCGCCGGCGCGCCATTCACGCTGCTCCTCACGCTGACCGGGGGGCAGCCCTTCACGGGACCGGACGCCGCGAAGCTCGCGGCGTTCATGCGGATCCTCTTCGCCCACGTGGACGTGGAGCCCGCCCTCCGGACCCTCCTCGCCGGCAGCGCCTGATTCCGGTTCGCCGTCAGGGGAGGCTCCGCGGCACGGGGAGCCCGAGGACGGGGTACCTGAGGAGGGCGATCGGCAGGCTGCCCTCCGCGAGCACCGCCTCGTGGAAGTCCGCGAGGTCGGCCCCGGCGCCGCGGGCCCGCTGCCACTCCTCCCGGAGATCGAGGATCTGTCGGGCGCCATACATGTAGGATGCCTGGTAGAGGGGGGAGAAGGTCATGTAGCGGTCGACCTCCGCCTCGGCGTTGCTGCGCTCGAGTCCGACCTCGGCGACGAGATCGTCCACGGCCTCCGCCGCCGTCATCCGCCCGAGGTGGAAGCGCATGGACAGGACGATGCGGGCCGCCCGAAGTCGCTTCCAGAAGAGATGGCCGAGTCGCTCGCGGGCGTCGCGGAAGAAGCCGTTCTCGGCGTAGAGGAGCTCGGAGTAGAAGCCCCAGCCCTCGACGAGGAAGCTCGAGCCGAAGGAGCGGCGCTCGGGGTGGTTCCGATCCCGGTACCAGCGCTGGAGATGATGCCCGGGAATGAGCTCGTGGGGCGTCACGGTCCGCGTGAAGTGACGGT
Source organism: uncultured Planctomycetia bacterium (assembly GCA_964419995.1). Taxonomy (GTDB): domain Bacteria; phylum Planctomycetota; family CAYQRN01; genus CAYQRN01. The sequence continues at coordinate 7,683 of CAYQRN010000056.1, read as the reverse complement.
TGTTCCCGCGCATCGCCATGAGCTTGCGGTCGTGGTCCATGTCGCCGGTGGCGTAGGCGACACCCATGGAGAAGTCGCCGTAGAAGGCGAAGGGGTAGAGCTTCTGGCGCTCCGTGGAGATGGGCTCGAGGGTCCAGCACTCCACGGCGGCGGGCGGCAGCCTGAAGAGGCGGTTCTCCGAGGCGAAGCGCATGGCCTCCCGCGCCAGGGCGGCGACCTCGAGCCGCTGCCCGCCGGGCCGCGCGTGGTCGGCCTTCACGATCTCGAGCGCCTCCCGGGAGGATCGCCCCGGCGCGACCTCCGCCGCGGCGGCCTCGATCTCCCGGCCGGTCGCCGCCATCTGCTCCTCGCCGAAACGGAGGAGGTCTTCCGGGAGGAGGGCGATCCACTCGTCCCGGAGATCCCGGGCGAGGCGCTCTCCGCCCCGGACGAACGCATGGCCCCGGCTCTTCTGGATCGCGGGCAGGACGTGGTCCCGGAGCCGCGTCTCGAGGTCGCGGAGCTGCCCGGCGAGCCGGCGGGCCGGCGCCTCGATCCAGAATCGCAGGTCCGGGTCGAAGGGCACATCGCCCTCGAGGAACCGATCGAGAAAGGCCCGGTCTGCCGCCGCCACCTCCATGGCCTTCTTCACCGCCCGCGGCGAGCCGAGGGCCGCCCGGGCGTCGCCGGCCGTTTCGGCGCGGGAGGCCGGGCCGCTCTCCGCGGCCGCGGCTCCTCCGCCTTCCGAGGGTCCGGACTCCGCCGCCGGCGGCTCCATCGCAAGGAGAGGCTCCGTGAGCCGCAGGGCCTCGGAGAGCTCCTTCGCCGTCTCTTCCGGGCGGAAGGGGTCCGACTCGCGCACGGTCGCCGCGAGGGTCTCGATCGCGCCGTGGAACGGGAGAAGCGGCCGGGCCTCCGCCAGGACGGGGGCGCCCTCCTCGAGGTCCCGGAGCCGCCGCCCGATCCACTGCCCGACGAGATGGACATCGACGCGGTCCCGCGTCGACAGAGCTTCGAAGGGCATGCCGCGAAGCTCGTCGCGGGCCGTATCGAGGAAGCGGACCAGACGCTCCCGTCGCGCCTCGCCCTCGAGGGAGAAGCGCTGCTCGAGGACTTCCCTGTCCGCCTCGAAACGTGCGATCCAGTCCGGAAGAAGCGGCGGGGTCCCGGAACTTCCGGTCTGGGCCTGCAGGATGGCGGGGGCGAGGAGCGCCGCGAGGAGAGCGGCGGTGCAGAGGGACGGGTGCATCGGGCATCTCCGGATCGGTGAAGGGCAGGCGCGGCGGCATCCCCGGGGGCGGCCGGCCGTGATAGGCTCTGCCGCACGATGGTCGCGCGGACGAGGATATGGAGACGACGGGTTGACTGACAGGACGAAACGGCGGGGGACGTCCCTCGCGACGAAGATCCTCCTCGGGCTCCTCATCGGCGCTGCGCTCGGCGGGATCGCGAACGCGCTCCTCGGCCCCCGGCACCGGACGCTTCTCTGGTTCGCCGACAACGTGGCCAACCCCGTGGGGCAGGTCTTCCTGCGCCTCCTCTTCATGGTCGTGGTCCCCCTCGTCTTCTGCTCCCTCGTCACCGGCGTGGCGGGGCTCGGAGACCTGCGCCGCCTCGGCCGCATCGGGGCCAGGACGTTCGGCTACTTCCTCCTCAGCACGGCCCTGGCAGCCACGCTCGGCATCACCCTCGTCAACACGTTCCGCCCCGGACACGCCGTGACTCCGGCCACCGCCGACGCGATCCGCGCGGAGTATGGCGCCGACGCGAAGACGCGGATCGAGCAGGGACAGAAGGGCACGGGATTCGGCATCGAGACGTTCCTCAACATCATTCCGAAGAACGTCGTCCGGGCTCCGGCCGAGGACAACATGCTCGCGCTCATCTTCTTCGCGATCATGACCGGCATCGGGGCGACGTTCGTGCCGGAAGAACGCATCCGACCGTTCCTCGGATTCCTGCAGGGCTTCTACGAGATCTGCGTCGCCATCATCGGCATCGCGATGCGGATCGCGCCCTATGGCGTGGCGGGACTCGTGTTCACCGTGACGGCGAAGTTCGGCGTCGCGATCCTCGGCTCCCTCGCGACCTACCTCGCCGTCGTGCTGGGCGGGCTCCTCATCCACCAGCTCGTGGTCCTCGGGTTTCTCGCAAGGTACTTCGGGGGCGTGGCGCCGCGCGACTTCTTCCGCCGGACCCGGAGCCTCATGGCCACGGCCTTCTCGTTGTCGTCCTCGAACGCCACGCTTCCGACGACGATCCGCACCGCCGAGGACGAATTCGGCGTCCCGCCGGGCATCGCGGGCTTCGTCCTGCCGCTCGGCGCCACGATGAACATGAACGGAACGGCCCTCTTCGAGGGCGTCTCCGTTCTGTTCCTCGCCCAGGTCTCCGGCGTGGATCTCAGCATCACGGCCCAGGTCACGCTCGTGATCTTCGCCGTGCTCACGGCCGTGGGAGCCGCCGGCGTCCCCGGCGGCTCGCTCCCCCTCGTGGCCCTCGTCCTCGCCCAGGTCGGCGTCAAGCCCGAGATGCTCGCCATCATCCTCGGTGTGGACCGCATCGTGGACATGGCCCGGACCGTGCCCAACGTGACGAGCGACGTCATCTGCGCCCTCTGGGTGGCGCGCCGCGAGAAGGCCGCGCGCCCGGAGGCGGGCGCGTGACCACCATCGACTGGGCCGTCCTCGCCATCTACCTCGCGGGGATCCTCGCCGTCGGGTTCATGGCCGGCCGCCGGGGGCGGGGCACGCTCGAGTTCCTCCTCGGCGGGCGACGAATCCCCACGTGGGCCGCGGCCATCTCCATCCTCGCATCGGAGATCTCGGCAGCGACGTTCATCGGCACGCCGGGCTTCGCCTACGTCCGCGACTGCACGTATCTCCAGTTCGCGTTCGGCACCCTCGCCGCGCGGATCCTCATCGCCTGGCTCCTCATCGACATCTACTACCGCCTCGGCGTCTTCACCGTCTACGGGTTCCTCTCCGAACGCTTCGACGACGGCACCCGGACGGCGGCGGCAGCGGTGTTCCTCATCGCCCGCCTCCTCGCGAGCGGCGTCCGGCTGTTCATCGGGAGCCTGCCCCTCGCTCTCACGCTGAAGATCGACATCGGTCTCGCCATCGCGATCATGGGCACAGCCGCGATGCTCTACACGGTCTGGGGCGGCATCAAGGCCGTGATCTGGACCGATGTCGTCCAGGTGGCGATCTACATGACCGGAGCGCTCGGCACCATCGCGATCATCCTCTGGCTCATCGCGCGGGATGTACCCGGCGGGCTCCCGGCGGCCTTCTCGGCCCTGGCCGCCCACGACAAGGCGAGGGTCTTCAATCTCGACCGCTTCGGGTTCGACAACGCCTACCACGTCATCTCGGCCGTCATCGGCGGGCTTGCCCTCACGATGGCCACGCACGGCACGGACCAGGACATGGTCCAGCGCATGCTGACCTGCCGCACGAGCCGCGAGGGTCGCATGTCCGCCATCACGTCGGGGATCATCGATTTCCCCATCGTGATCATCTTCCTCGCCGTGGGCCTCGCGCTCTGGGCCTTCTACCGCCTCGTGCCCGTGGCCTACGAGGTGCCCGCGAAGGACGACAAGGTCTTCATCGTCTTCGTGCAGAACCACATGCCACCGGGCCTGCGCGGTCTCGTCGTCGCCGGGATCTGCGCCGCCGTCATGGGGAGCCTGTCGACGGCGATCAACGCCATGGCCACGACGTCCACCATCGACTTCTGGAAGCGGCTCATCCGGAGGAACGCGTCGGACGGCGAGCTCCTGATGGTGTCCCGCGCCGGGACAGTCCTCTGGTCCCTCCTGCTCATGGGCGTGGCGTGGGTCTCGGCCGTCATCTACGCCCGGAAACCCGACGCGACCCTCATCGCCATGGCGCTCGGGGTCATGACCCTCGTCTACGGCGCGCTCCTCGGCGTCTTCCTTCTCGCGATCTTCACCCGCGAGCGGGGCAACGCCGTCTCGAACATCGCCGGCATGGCCCTCTCCGTCGCCGTCATCGCATGGCTCGGGGAATCGTCCGGTCTCGCCTGGCCCTGGTTCATCGTCATCGGCACGGTCGTCACCTTCGCGGTGGGCGCGCTTGGCCGGTCCCCGGCGCGGTGGGTCCCTCCGGATGCGAGCGCACCGCCGGAACCCGGGCGAACACGCAACGTAAACGACGCCTGAACAATCGTTTGCGGCGACCACCCATCGCGGCTGATCAGCCGGACCCGCGGTCGGATTCACGGCTCCGCGACGACTTTTCTGTTGGACACCGCCGAACGCCGGGCCCTATAATGGCCGTCGATACCGGCGGAAGGCCCCTGCCGCCCCGCCGGCCGAGAGAGAGAGATCGCCCGTTCTTCCGACGTTCGACGCGCGAAAAACCAAGGAGAGAGAGATGAGGCTTCCGGGAATCGGTGCCGCCCTGGTCGTTTTCCTCTGCACCCTCGCGGGCGCCCAGAACACCCTTACGGTCCCGTCGCCGTACACGACGATCCAGCAGGCCATCAACTCGGCCAGCAACGGCGACACGGTGCTGGTGTCCCCGGGAACGTACCCCGAAGACATCGACTTCGTCGGGAAGGCCATCAACGTCACGAGCACGAACGGAGCCCTTGCGACGACCATCCAGGGAACGGGTGCCGGAAGCGTCGTCAAGTTCGTCACGTCCGAGACAGCCCTCTCCATCCTCGACGGATTCACGATCACGGGAGGGACGGGCACTTCGCTGGCTCCGATCCCGATCCGCGCCGGCGGAGGCATCCTCATCCGCAACGCCTCGCCAGTGATCCAGAACTGCCTGGTCACCGGAAACACGGTGAACACGGGCACGACGCACCAGAGCCACGGCGGCGGCATCCACATCTTCGGCGCCGGAACGGCATTGATCCAGTACAACACGATCGAGAACAACTTCGTCGGGTCCCCCACGGCCTCGTCCATCTCTGCGGGGGGCGGCATCGGCAGCAGCGGCTCCTCGGCCACGATCCGCGGCAACATCATCCAGGGCAACACCGCGCAGAGCGCCGATCTCGGAGGCGGCATCTGGGTCTCCGGCGGCAACGTCCTCATCGACGGAAACACGATCACCGCCAACAACTGCTTCAACCGCGGCGCCGGGATCTACGTGACCGGAGGCAACACCCAGATCCGCAACAACATCATCTCGAGCAACAACGCCAGCCAGGGCGGCGGCGGAGGCGGAATCTTCGCCGCCTCCTTCACGTCCCTCCAGGTCGTCAACAACCAGATCATCGCCAACTTCGGCGGGTCGCTGGGCGGCGGCGGCATGTACATCTCGAGTGGCACACCGAACATCGTCAACAACCTGTTCGCCGAGAACATCGGCCAGGGCAACAACTTCACGGGCGACGGCGCAGGCATCTTCAACTACGCCGGCACGCCCAACATCCTCGGCTGCACCTTCGTGAACAACATGTGCGCCGTCACCGGGAGCGACGGCGGCGGCATCAAGAACGTCCAGAGCACGGCGACGACGAACGTCCGCAACTGCATCTTCTTCAACAACACGGCTCCTCCGGCCACGCTCAACGACTTCGGCGGGACCGGACACACGGTGAACTACAGCTTCCTCGGCGCGAGCCAGGTCATGGGCGGCACAGGCAACATCGACGGCCTCTCGGGGACCCTCCTGCCGCAGTTCGTGAACCCCGTGGCGGGACCGGGCTCCGACTACCACATCATGGTCGGATCGCCCTGCCAGGACGTGGGCGACACGGCCGCCACCGGCTACCCCACCATGGATGTCGATGGCGAGCCGCGCATCATGAACGAGACGATCGACATGGGCTCGGACGAGCTCGCCACATCGACGGGCTGCGCCACGGGCAATACGAACATGGGGCCCGGCCCGGCCTACGACGCGCTTCTCATCAACGGAAGTGCCGGCGGCACCGGTCGCTTCGTCTACGTTCCCCAGGGCGTCGGCGGAGCCGTTCTGAGCATCAACGCGCCCCCCGCGAATCCGGGCCTCGCGAACTACATCCTGTGGTTCAAGCTCGGATACGCCACGACTTCGACGGTCTACACCGACCCCTTCGGCATCGGCAACTGGTGCTTCACGCCCCAGCACCTGAATCCCGCCGATCCCACGGTCTTCACGCTGGCCAACAGCTTCGGAGCGGATCCGCTGGCCCTCTTCCCGCTCCCGCCGGCGCCGACGGCCTTCCCCCTGCCGCCGCTGCCGCCCATCGTCCTCACGCTCCAGGGCCTCATGCTCGATCTCTCGCGGCCGCCGTCCTTCCTCTCGGTCACCAACGCCCTCACGCTGCTCGTGTTCTGAATCGGAGGCGATCCGTCCGTGGTACGCACGTCGCAACCCATGACGACACGACCCGGGAGCGGCCCAGGCTCCCTCTCCGTCTTCCGTCAGGATTTCACCGTTTCTTCTGAAGCAAGGAGTGATGCATGAAAGTGTTCCGTTTCGGGACGTGTGCGGCGCTGTGCCTCGCGCTCGCCCTCGTCGCAGTCCCCGTCGTCGCTCAGGGTCCCTACACCCAGTCCGGGCAGGTGAACTCGCCCAACGCCAACGCCACCATCTCGGGCGCCAACTTCCAGCAGGCGGGCCCGACGTGCACGTACATCCCGACGGGCACGCCCGTGTCCCTCGACTTCGGCGGACTTCCCGGCGCCGAGTGGCTGGCCGTGTTCTCCCTCGCCATGACGCCGGGCGCCGTGACCCTGCCCGACGGCCAGAAGGTGGACGTGGATCTGAGCCAGATCCTCCTCATCGCCAGCAGCCCGGGCTACGGCACCGGCTTCCCGGTTCCGGCGCTCAGCGGCGCGGGCTCCTTCTCGATCCCCCTCGCCTGGCCGGCTCCGCCCACGGCGCTCATGTACCAGTGCGCCATGGCCGATGCGAGCGCGCTCCTCGGCATCCGCCTCTCGGCGGCCATCGACGCGCGCAGCATGAACCCCATCACCGCCGCTCAGCAGCCCATGATCAACGGCCGCTTCTTCGTCGCGACCGGTGCCGTCGCCTGCACTCCGCGCGCCGTGCGCGACTCGGGCGACACCAACTTCGGGCCCAGCGGCACGCAGTTCTCGGTCCTGAGCCGGACGGCCACGGTCCAGAACGACGGCGTCGACGTCTTCCAGGCCGACATCCCCACCGCCATGCAGGCCGATCTGCAGCAGGATGACACCCTGCTCGGCCTGGCCCCGCTCCAGATCGACTTCGTCCGCCCGGACCGCATCTTCCTCACCTATCTCGGCTCGGCCTTCTCCGGGAACGTGCGGGTGACGAACAACGCCAACAACCTCTGCTACCTCGACAGCGCGGACGTCGGCCAGAGCTGGTTCTCGAAGACCGAGGCCATGTCGGGCTGGTCCGCGGAGGGCGCCGACGCCCCCGGCGATGCCTCGACGCCCTACACGGTGAATGCGGGCGAGACGTTCCACGGGACGCTGCTCTCGGCCGCCGACGTCGATGAGATCATCCTGCCGGGCTCGCAGTACGCCGATGGCCAGAAGGTCCACGTCGAGCTCTACACGATCGACCTCAACGGCAGCGGCGATCCGCTGTATCCGAACTCCCTCGTGTCGGTTCCGATCGTCACCTGCTCGGCCTCGGCGTACGGTACGACGTCGCTCCCCTGCGCGCCGTACGTGGAAGCCTGCCCGCGGAACATCTTCTACAACATCGTGACAGGCGTGGGCACCGGCTTCGACGCGGAAGACAC